>NC_020504.1:4900831-5207992 GCF_000349325.1 Streptomyces davaonensis JCM 4913 | reverse complement strand
GCGACCGTGCCGGTGTGCCCGAAGTGGCCGATGCCGGGGACGCCGGGGACGGCGAGGCCGATGACGTCGAACTCGGGGCAGGACAGGTGGATCTGCTGGTAGACGCCCGCGTCCTCGATGAACCGGTGCGGGTCGCCCGCGATGATCGGCTGCCCGGTGTGCGTGCGCTCGCCGCCGACCAGCCAGCCGTTGCTGCCGGAGGTGCCGGGGCCGTCGATGGCGAACAGGCCGACGGCCTCCTCACCGAGGTGCCGGACCGCCTGCTCGCGCCAGAGCTTGGCGGGGAAGCCGGCGAAGAGGATGTGGATGCCGAGCCAGATGCCGAGCGGGGTCCAGGGCTCCCAGCGGCCGGGGGTGCCGAGCGGCAGATCCGCCCCGGTGAGGCCCTCGTTGACCCCCTCGACATAGGCTCGCACCCAGTCGGCGGTCTCCGGGTCCCGGCGCTCCAGCTCCGCCCAGCAGCGGCGGGCGGTGTCGTCGAGCCTGGCCCGGCGGACGAAGCGGTCCCAGGGCAGGGCGTCCGGGCCGAGCAGGGCGGCCGAGGTGCCCTGGGCGCGGTGCCGCTCCACCTCCAGCTGCCAGGCCCGGTCGAGGGCGGTGACACGGCCCTGGGCGCGGGCGAGTTCGCGCACGCCGTCCGCGCGCAGATGCGGGATGCCCCAGGCGTCGCGGTAGATCTCTGCGGTCACCTGTCACCCTCCTGTCCTAGCACTGTGCTTTAGGTTAGCCTTGCCTAAGTAATTCGTGGCGGAATAGTACGCGAAGGGTGACGTGGCAATGGGGCAGGGGCACGGTTGGCAGGGCACGGTCCTGAAACTGATGGGCGCCAAGGACTTCGAGTTCACGGTCACCGGCGCCGAGGACGTCTCCTCCGAGTACCGGCGGCTCCATCTCACCGACGGCGGCATGCTCGCGGCGACCGGCGTCCACCCGACGATGTGGGTCCGGCTGTGGTTCGACAACTCGGGCAAGCCGCACCAGCGGGCGTACACGCTGGTCGACCCCGACCCGAAGGCCGGCACCTTCAGCCTCGAATTCGCGCTGCACGAAGGTGTGGCCAGTGACTGGGCGCGGGCGGCGAAGGCCGGGAACACCATCGAGGCGACGGTCCAGGGCACGGGCTTCCAGCGGCCCCGGCCCGAGCCCTCGCACGTCTTCGCGATGGCCGACCCGGCGTCGCTGCCCGCGCTCAACTCCCTTCTGGAGGAGCTGGGTTCGGCCCCGGCGACGGTGTGGTTCGAGGGGGAGCTGGACGGGCTGCCGTTCCGCGGAAGTTCGGCCGACGTCCGCACGGTCCCGCGCCACGGCCTCGTCGACGCCGTACGGGCGGACCTGCCCGACCTTCTGAAGGGCACCGAGAACCCGTACGTCTGGATCGCCTGCGACACGCTGACGACGCGGACGCTGTCGGCGTACGTCCGCAAGGAGCTGGCGGTCGCCAAGGACCGGATGCACGCGCTGGGGTACTGGCGCGCGACCTGAGCCGGTACGCGGGATCATCGACCCATGGACGTCACCCTTCACCTCGCCCAGGACCCCGAGGCCGACGAACTGCTCGGGCGCAGTGCGCTCGCCGCGCTGGTCGGGATGCTGCTGGACCAGCAGGTTCCGATGGAGTGGGCGTTCAAGGGGCCCCGCACGATCGCGGACCGGCTCGGCGCGGACGACCTGGACGCGCACGAGATCGCCGCGCAGGACCCGGAGGCCTTCGCGGCGGTGCTGTCGGAGAAGCCGGCCGTGCACCGCTATCCGGGGTCCATGGCCAAGCGGATCCAGCAGCTGTGCCAGTACCTGGTCGAGCACTACGACGGCAACGCCGAGCTGGTCTGGAAGGGCGTGTCCGACGGCAAGGAACTGCTCCGGCGCCTGGAGGCACTGCCCGGCTTCGGCAAGCAGAAGGCCCAGATCTTCCTGGCCCTGCTGGGCAAGCAGCTTGGTGTGGCGCCGAAGGGATGGCGGGAGGCGGCGGGGGCGTACGGCGAGGCCAAGTCCTTCCGCTCGGTCGCGGACATCACGGGGCCGGAGTCTCTGGCGAAGGTGCGGGCGCACAAGCAGGAGATGAAGGCTGCGGCGAAGGCGGCGAAGGCGTCCGGCAAGTAGCTCGTCGAAGTGCGGGCTGAGTACGACACCCCGGCGTCAGTCGAGTGGCTCGCCCCGAATGGCAGCCGTCCTCAGCCTGGCCCAACCATGAAACATGAGCGAGGCACCGTCCGGCTCCCCCTGGGGACCGGAGTTCGACGACCGAAGGGTTCACGCGCAGCCGCACGGCCCGCGGGGCGGTCATGAGCCCGAGCCGCCCTTCGAAGGGCCTCTCCGGCTACTGTCCCGCGCGGCCTGGCAGGCCGTACTCGGGACGGGTGTCGCCTCGCTCGTGCTCGGGGTGCTCGTCCTGGTGTGGCCCGGTGCCTCGCTGCTCGCCGCCGGGGTGTTGTTCGGCGTCTATCTGCTGGTGAGCGGCGTGCTGCAACTGGTCGCCGCGTTCGGTACGCATCAGACCACCTCGCTGCGTGTCCTGGCGTTCATCAGCGGTGCCCTGGCCGTGCTGCTCGGGCTGTTCTGTTTCCGTACGCCCATGCGGTCGGTTCTGCTGCTCGCTCTGTGGATCGGGGTCGGCTGGGTGATCCGGGGTATCACCCAGACCTTGGCCGCCGCCTCGGACCCGGCGATGCCCGCCCGCGGCTGGCAGGAGTTCCTCGGCATCGTCACCTTCGTCGCGGGGATCGTGCTGATCGTGTCGCCGGTCGAGTCGGTCGCCGCGCTCACCCTGGTCGGGGGCTGCTGGCTGATCGCGGTAGGGGTCATCGAGATCATCACCGGCCTGCGCATCCGCCACCGCACCCAACACCTCCCACGCACCCTGTGAGCCCCACCGATACGCCGAGCGGGCGAATCTCGGGCGTGCCGCGATGAACCCCGTGGCTCCGCCGGGCGCGCCGAGGCCGCGCGCAGTGCACCGAAGCCACAGGTGAAGCAGGGCGAACAGCCCCCGAAGAACAACAACCGCTGAACCGCCGGCGGAGGCGGGCCTACCGCCTCCGCCGGGCCGTTCCGAAGACCGAGCGGGTGATCTCCCGGCCGATCTGGGTGCCGATGGACCGCGCCAGCGACTTGAACATCCCGCTGCCGACGACCTGTTCCACCATCGACCGGTCCTCCTGCTCAACCGGCTCCCTCTCCGGCGCCGCCCTCACCTCGTCCGGGCCCTTGCCCACGGGCGCCCGCTGGAGCTTCTCGTACGCCGACTCACGGTCGACCGCCTGTGCGTACCGCCCGTAGAGCTCCGACTCCGTCACCGCCTGCTGGAGTGCCTCCGCCTCGATGGGCGCCATCAGGGACTCGGGTGCCCGCAGCCGGGTCGCGGCGACCGGGGTCGGGGCGCCCTTCTCGCTGAGCACGGTGACCACGGCCTCGCCGGTGCCGAGCCCGGTGAGCAGCTCTTCGAGGTCGTAGGGCGAGTTCGGGAAGGTCTTCACCGTGGCCTTGAGCGCCTTCTGGTCGTCCGGGGTGAAGGCCCGCAGCGCGTGCTGGATCCGGTTGCCGAGCTGGGCGAGGACATCGCCGGGTACGTCCTTCGGGGTCTGCGTGACGAAGAAGACGCCGACCCCTTTCGAGCGAATCAGGCGCACGGTCTGCGTGATGGAGTCCAGGAACGCCTTGGAGGCGTCGTTGAAGAGCAGATGCGCCTCGTCGAAGAAGAACACGAGCTTGGGCCTGTCGGCGTCGCCGACCTCGGGCAAGTCGTGGAAGAGATCGGCGAGCAGCCACATCAGGAACGTGGAGAACAGCTGCGGCTTGTCCTGCACCGCGGCCAGTTCCAGCACCGACACGACACCCCGCCGCCCGTCCTGCGCCATCCGCAGGAACTCGGCCGTGTCGAACTCCGGCTCCCCGAAGAAGTCGCCCATGCCCTGCGCCTCGAAGGCGGTCAGCGAGCGGAGGATCACACCCGCCGTCGCCGTGGACAGCCCGCCGATGTTCTTCAGCTCCGTCCTGCCCTCGTCGGAGGTGAGGAAGGCGACCACCGCCCGCAGGTCCTTGAGGTCGACCAGCTCCAGGCCCTTGGTGTCGGCGTAGTGGAAGATCAGGCCGAGGGACTGCTCCTGGGTCTGGTTCAGCCGGAGCACCTTGGCGAGCAGGACGGGCCCGAAGCTGGTGATCGTGGCGCGGACCGGGATGCCGTGGCCGAGGCCGCCGAGGGCGTAGAACTCCGCGGGGAAGCCGGTCGCCGTCCAGGTCTGGTGGACCTCGGCCGCACGGGCGCTGACCCGCTCACCCGCCTTTCCCGGCGCCGAGATCCCCGACAGATCGCCCTTGATGTCGGCGAGGAACACCGGCACGCCCTGCGCCGAGAGCTGCTCGGCGATCAGCTGGAGCGTCTTGGTCTTGCCGGTGCCGGTCGCCCCGGCGACCAGACCGTGCCGGTTGAGCATCGGCAGCGGCACCCGGATCTGCGCGTCGGCCAGGCACTGTCCGTCCCACAGCAGGGCGCCGAGGTCCAGGGCGGGACCGGCGAAGGCGTACCCGGAGGCGATCTCCAGCGCCTCCTTCGGAAGGGCGGGGGCGCTCCCCGGCTTCTCGGGAGCGGCGGCCGGCGGCATGGTTTCCCTGTCACTCATCTCAGGCACCTGTTCCGATTCGCCCTGGATTGCACAAGCTTTTCCAGCGTCGCACTCCGTCGCCATGGCTGCGCCCGGAACGTCTGGACCGGTAGGCTTTCCGTGTGATCTTCAAGCGCATCGGAAACGGCCGGCCGTACCCCGACCACGGCCGGGAGAGCACCCGGCAGTGGGCGGACGTCGCGCCGCGCCCGGTCCGCCTCGATCAGCTCGTGACGACCAAGGGCCAGCTCGACCTGGAAACCCTCCTCGCCGAGGACTCCACCTTCTACGGCGACCTGTTCGCCCACGTAGTGAAGTGGCAGGGCGACCTGTACCTGGAGGACGGCCTGCACCGGGCCGTGCGCGCCGCGCTCCAGCAGCGCCAGGTGCTGCACGCGCGCGTGCTCGAGCTGGACTAGCGCCGGACCAGGGCCCCCTCCGGAGCGGCACGTCAGGTGTCCGTCCGGTGAAGGTTGGCCCTTTCGGGTTCTCCTGACCGGCGTCGAATGATCATCTAGTAGGAATCGCCGCCGCGGCGCACTACGCTGCGCCCATGAGCATGCTGACTCCCCCTGGCATGGGCGGCCAGTACCGGATCAGGGGGAACAAGTACCCCCGGATGCGCCGTCCCCGGCGGCGCGGCAGGCTCGTGCTCCTGACCGTCGCCTCCGTCACCGCGCTCGGCGTGATCGGCTGGGGCACGTTCCAGCTCATCGACGTCTTCACCGGCGGCGGTGAGGAAGCCTCGGCGGCCGGTCCCAAGGCGGACTGCGGCACCCGGGCGACCCCCACGGCCACGGCGAGCGCCGCCGCCCTGCTCAAGCCGGGCCAGATCACCGTCAACGTACTCAACGCCACGCCCGTCAGCGGCCTCGCCAAGAAGACCGCCGACGAACTGAAGAAGCGCGGCTTCAAGATCGGCGACGTGGGCAACGCGACCAAGGAGTACGACAAGAAGGTCAAGGGCACCGGCATACTGCTCGGCCCGTCCTCGGCCCTGGACACGTCACTCCCGGTCCTGGGCACACAGCTGACCGGCGCCGAACGCCGCACGGACGCCAAGCGCAAGGGCACCGAGGTGGACCTGATCATCGGCACGGCGTTCAAGAACCTCACGACAAAGGCGGACGCCACCAAGGCCCTGGCCGCACTGGCCAAGCCGAAGTCGACGCCCGCCGAGTCGAAGAAGAGTTGCTGAGGTCGGCTACTCAGCAGCCCCGTACATCCGGTCCCCCGCGTCACCCAGCCCCGGCACGATGTACCCGTGCTCATTGAGCCGCTCGTCAACGGACGCCGTGACCACGGTCACCGGCGTCCCCGCCAGCTCCCGCTCCATGACCTCCACGCCCTCCGGCGCGGCCAGCAGCACAACCGCGGTCACATCGTCCGCACCGCGCTTGATCAGCTCCTGAATGGCCGCGACGAGCGTGCCACCCGTGGCCAGCATCGGGTCGAGGACGTACACCTGGCGCCCGGAGAGATCCTCCGGCATCCGCGTGGCGTACGTGGACGCCTGAAGCGTCTCCTCGTTGCGGATCATGCCCATGAAGCCGACTTCCGCGGTGGGCAGCAGCCGGACCATGCCCTCCAGCATGCCGAGCCCGGCGCGCAGGATCGGCACGACCAGCGGGCGGGGGTAGGAGAGCTTGACGCCCGTGGTCCGCTCGACCGGCGTCTGGATGTCCACCTGTTCGGTACGGACGTCCCGCGTGGCCTCGTAGGCGAGCAGGGTGACCAGCTCATCGGCGAGACGCCGGAACGTCGCGGAGTCGGTGCGCTGGTCGCGCAGCGTGGTGAGCTTGTGGGCGACCAGCGGGTGGTCGACGACGTGGAGACGCATGTCCCTAACAGTAACCGGGCCGACGTGCCCCTCGCGCTGGCATCAAACCGCCCATCAGAGGGAAAGTGGGAGGGACGTACTGGGGGTGTGCAGATGCCTGACGGTGAGTCCCTGGAGGGCGCGGAGCGGCCGGAGACCGACGCGGAGCGGCGTCGCCGCCGGGCCAGGTTCCTGCGGGAACTGGCCGAGGCCCGGGAGCTGCGCGACCGGGTGCAGCCCCGGCGCGCCAAGGCCGCCCGGCTGCGCCACGCCATGCGCATGCGCACCTTCCGCTGGTAGCGCTCGGCCCGTTATCGGCCCGCCTGGTGCGTGCGCCACGCCGGGCGCCGCGTACGATCCCGCTGGTGGACGATCAAAACGGGCGGACACAGGGAGCCGAAGACGTCCCCTGATCGCTCCGTTTCTGCCACGATTCCGAGTGGGTGGGGCTCGGAGCACCGCTCTCCGCCCGCAACCTCCGCCGGGGGGACCCCCAACCGGCACGCCTATGACCAGTGGGAGAGTCACGGTGTACTTCGCCGCACTGCTCGCGCGCACCGAAGACGGGTGGGAAGCGAGCGACAAAGAGCTCGACGATGTGGAGACCCTGTCGGATCTGGCCGACCTGGCCCGTGAAGCCTCTCCCGAGGACGACACGGTGCTGGTGCTCATCGAGCAGGAGGACGCCTGGTTCGGCGTCGTCCGGATCGACGGCGAGGACGACCCGCGTATCTACGTCTCGGACGCCGCCGCCGCTGCCCGCAGCAGTTACGGCGAGATCCTGCTCACCGACGAGCTGCTCGGGAGGGAGCCCGGTGACGACGACGCCGATCTGGACTCCCTCGACCTCGACGGCACGGAGGAGCCGGACGGCGACTCCGACGACGACGAGGACGGCGCCGGCGACGCGGTGCCGCACAGCCCGGTCGGCGACAGCGAGATCCTCGACGACCTGGGTGTCAGCGAGAAGGAGCTGAAGTCCCTGGACGCCGACGACGCGCTGGGCGCCATCGCCGAGGCCCTGGGTGCCGCGGAGGTCCTGGAGACCGTCCGCTGACCCCGACCGACCCCACGGGTCCCCCGGACCCGGTACGCGACCGCTGGCGGGCCGCGATGCGGCTCGCCCTGGACCAGGCCGAACTCGCCGTCCGCGGCGGGGACGTCCCCGTCGGCGCCGTCGTGCTGTCCGCGGACGGTACGACGGTGCTCGGCGCCGGCCACAACGAACGCGAGGCGACCGGCGATCCGACCGCGCACGCGGAGGTGCTGGCGATCCGGCGTGCGGCCAGGGCATTGGGAGGGGCGGCGCGAAGCGCCTCCGGCAAGGGTGGTGGTGGGAGACGGGCGGGCGAGTGGCGGCTGACCGGCTGCACGCTCGTCGTCACGCTGGAGCCGTGCACCATGTGCGCGGGCGCGCTCGTCCAGTCCCGGGTGGACCGGGTCGTCTACGGCGCCCGGGACGAGAAGGCCGGTGCGGCCGGCTCCCTCTGGGACGTCGTACGCGACCGGCGGCTCAACCACCGCCCCGAGGTGATCGAGGGCGTGCTCGCGCAGGAGTGCGCCGGGCTCCTCACGGAGTTCTTCCGGAACCGGTGAATACCGATTTCTGACCAGGGCCCACCGTGCTGTAAGGTCTCCCTCGGTAGCGTGTCCGAGCGGCCGAAGGAGCTCGCCTCGAAAGCGAGTGTGGCGCAAGTCACCGAGGGTTCAAATCCCTCCGCTACCGCTCTGAGAAGGGCCCCGTCGAAAGACGGGGCCCTTCGTGCGTTCGGACGGAACCCGCAGCACTCGCCGGCGTACGGGGGAGACCGTCGGCAAGTGCCCCGCAGTGGGGTTCCGTCCGGGCCCTGAGGATTCCTGCCAGATCCCCCGGGGCGCCCCTCCATCCTGCCCGCCCGCCCCGCCGGTGGGGACCTGACAAAGGGCCTCCGCGCACGGGCCGTTGGTCCCTAAAAAGGACGTGAAGGTTACACTCACCGCCGTCAACAGGGGGCCCTTCTGGGGCGACAAGGGCAGGGAGGCCGCAGTGGCGGTGAATTCGAAGAAGGTCGCCGTCTATGTGCTCGCGGTCTTCGTGCTCTATGTGATCATCACGGACCCGGCCAAGGCCGCCGACTATGTGCAGATAGGGTTCGAGGGCATATCGGACGCCGCCAAGGCCATCGGCGAATTCATGACGTGGATCGCCAACGGAGGAGACTCATGATCCGCCACCTGGTCCTCTTCAAGCTCAACGAGGGTGTCGAGCGGGACGACCCGCGCGTCCTGGAGGGCGAGAAGGCCTTCCAGTCACTGCCGGGCACGATCTCCGAGATCCGCTTCTGGGAGCTCGGCTGGAACCTCAGCGACCGTCCCATCGCCTACGACTACGCGATCAACTCCGGCTTCGACGACGTCGACGCGCTGCGCCGGTACGTGGAGCACCCCGAGCACCAGGCGGGCGTGACCCTCTGGAAGGAGTTCGCGACCTGGGTGATCGCGGACTACGAGTACTAGGCCGGCTCGGCCGCAAGCCCTCAGCTCAGCCCTCTGCCCGAACGGTAGGGGGCTTTTCTGCATCTTTTGTTCTGCTTTGTCCTCAACACGTTGTTATGCGGTGCTTGCACACAGTGGGCATGTCTTGTGATGCTATGACCGCTTTTGACGGATGAGTTGATGGATTACGAGGTGGAGTTGACCGTGACGGCCAGTACTGCGCCTCCCCAAGAAGCGGCCCCGGAAGCGGCGCCGGAGACAGCCCCGGCCGCCCCGCGCAGCCGCGGTGCCGACACCCGCGCACTCACCCAGGTCCTCTTCGGCCAGCTCAAGGAGCTCCGGCCGGGCACGCCGGAGCACAACCGGGTGCGCGGGGCGCTGATCGAGGCCAACCTCCCGCTCGTGCGCTACGCGGCCGCCCGCTTCCGCTCCCGCAACGAGCCGATGGAGGACGTGATCCAGGTCGGCACCATCGGTCTGATCAACGCCATCGACCGCTTCGACCCGGACCGGGGCGTGCAGTTCCCGACCTTCGCGATGCCCACGGTCGTGGGCGAGATCAAGCGGTACTTCCGGGACAACGTCCGCACGGTCCACGTACCGCGCCGGCTGCACGAGCTGTGGGTGCAGGTCAACAGCGCGACCGAGGACCTCACCACGGCGTTCGGACGCACCCCCTCCACCGCCGAGATCGCCGAGCGGCTGCGCATCAGCGAGGAGGAGGTGCTGTCCTGCATCGAGGCGGGACGGTCGTACCACGCCACCTCGCTGGAGGCCGCGCAGGAGGGCGACGGGCTGCCCGGACTGCTGGACCGGCTCGGCTACGAGGACCCCGCGCTGGACGGTGTGGAGCACCGCGATCTCGTCCGGCATCTGCTGGTCCAACTCCCCGAGCGGGAACAGCGGATTCTGCTGCTGCGGTACTACAGCAATCTCACCCAGTCGCAGATCAGTGCCGAACTCGGCGTCTCCCAGATGCATGTGTCGCGGCTACTCGCGCGTAGCTTCCAGCGGCTGCGGTCGGCGAATCGGATCGACGCCTGATGGAGAGTCGGTCGAATAGCCGAACGAACAGCTGAACGAACGGGTCCCCGAGGAGAGCGAATCGCTCACCTGGGCCGTTGCCGACAGTTTCACGCCGAAAAGCCGTCAGACCCCTTGTTTCCAGGGCTGATTGGCGTCTTACATGTCGACATGTCACTACAGCGTGTTGCCGACATGTGACATTCTGCCGGAAGCGCGTTTGCCGCGGCTTCGGCTCCGGTATTCAGGTGAAGGCTGCGTTCCTCAATGGGAGCGTTCGCCGCGACCGTCCCGCGACCCAGAGGGGGTGGCATGTCCGCAGAACAGGGCAGCTCCAAGGTGCTCACGCTCACGAAGAGCGAGGCTGCGCCCGCGCTCGACGACGACGTAACGGCCCTTGCCGAAGCCGCGCCCGCCCCGGCCCTCCCGGCCTCCGGGGCGATCGACACCCGCACCCTGTCCCGCTCCCTGTTCCTGCGGCTCGCCGCGCTGGACGAGAACAGCCCCGAGCGCGCCTACGTCCGCGACACCCTGATCGAGCTGAACCTCCCGCTCGTCCGGTACGCCGCGGCCCGCTTCCGCTCCCGCAACGAGCCGATGGAGGACATCGTCCAGGTCGGCACCATCGGGCTGATCAAGGCGATCGACCGCTTCGACTGCGAACGGGGCGTGGAGTTCCCGACGTTCGCGATGCCGACGGTGGTCGGCGAGATCAAGCGGTTCTTCCGCGACACCTCGTGGTCGGTGCGGGTCCCGCGCCGCCTCCAGGAGCTGCGCCTGGCACTGACGAAGGCCAGCGACGAGCTCTCCCAGAAGCTGGACCGCTCGCCCACGGTCACCGAACTCGCCGCCGTACTGGGCGTGTCCGAGGAGGACGTGGTCGACGGCCTGGCGGTCGGCAACGCCTACACGGCCTCCTCGCTGGACTCCCCGGCCCCCGAGGACGACGGCGGCGAAGGCTCGCTGGCGGACCGGCTCGGCTACGAGGACAGCGCGCTGGAGGGCGTCGAGTACCGCGAGTCCCTCAAGCCGCTGCTGGCCAAGCTCCCGCCCCGTGAGCGGCGGATCATCATGCTGCGCTTCTTCGCCAACATGACCCAGTCCCAGATCGGCGAGGAGGTCGGCATCTCCCAGATGCACGTCTCCCGGCTGCTCACCCGGACCCTGGCCCAGCTCCGCGAGGGCCTCATCTCCGACTGAGGGCTTCCCTTCTGACGGAGCGTCAGCCACCATGGCGCGATGCTCCGCGCGACGACATGGACACCTGGCCGCAGACGCGCCCTCATCGGCGCCTCTGCGGCCGTCGTGTGCCTGGGCGGCCTCCTGGCGGCATGCGCGGGCGGCGGGGACGGTGACGGGTACGTCGCCGTAGGGGTGCCTGGGGATTCCGGTACGGCGACGGCGTCGCCGAGTGGAGAGGTGACCCTGGTGCCGCTGGAGACCCAGGGGCCGCCGCCAAAGGCGTCACGGGAACCTCAGGAGCCGGGCAACTCGCCTGCCGGGACCGAGACTTCGGTCGGCCCGACGACCGCCCCACGGCCCACCCCTTCGGCGGAGGGCGCCAAACCCAGCCGTACGCCCACAAGTTCACCCACTCCCACGCCCAGCGCCCTCACCCCCGCCGCCCTCACCTGGTCCGAGCCGGAGCGGGATGCGGCGGAGGAGCGGTGGTGCGAGAAGGTGACGCTCGGCTTCCGCAACTCCGGGGGCAGCCCGGTGCGTTCGGGCAGCGTGACCTTCGGGACGCACATCATCGGGGCGCTCGGGGTCGACTGGGGGACCGTGGAGTCGGTGGCGGAGCTTCCGGCGCCGATCGCGGGCGGCGTGCGCAAGGAGCGGACCTGGACGGTGTGCGTCGACGCCTGGCGCGTACCACTGGGCATGCACGTCGAGACGCGGGACGTGACGGTCCGGTGGGAGTGAGCGGCGCGGGCTACTTCAGCGCGAGCCAGGCCACCGCCGCGACGACCGCGATGACGGCGACGACACCGAGGATCAGGCCGATACGGGGACCGGAGGAGGCGGCCGCCTGCTGACGCCCCTGCGGGGCCTCGTCGACGAACGCGCGGAACATCTGGGTGCTGCCGGCGGGGTCGTGGTTGCCCTGGGGGCCCTGGGTGTTAGCCATGGGCCGAAACACTAGCGAATCCCGAGGTGGCGCCCAAGTGGGGGCCGGTCACCTGCACCGCCCCTCACACATCCCTCCCGACCTGCACATTTACGGTCGCAATACTTGCCTTTGCCAAGTTTTGAGGCCCGCCCGACCCAATTTGTTTGCCTGTAGCAACCAACCTCTCTATGGTTGCCCTAAGCAACAAAATCGGGAGGTGCGATGGCCGAGCAGGCGCTCTACGAGGAGCTCGTCCGGCAGTTCAGCGCCTTCGGCGCCGTGAAGCGGGAGCTGGGGCGGGTCATGCCGGCCGACTGCCCGAGCGGATCCGCCGCCGTACTGACGCTGCTGGACCGCCACGGCGACATGCGCATGAGCAAGCTCGCCGAACTGCTCGCCGTGGACATGTCGGTCACCAGTCGCCATGTCGCCCACGTCGCCGAGCGCGGCTGGATCGACCGCTCTCCCGACCCCGCGGACAAGCGCAGCCGCATCCTGCGGCTCACGCCCGCGGGGCGAGCCCGGCTGGACGAGCTCACCAGGTGCACCACCCGGCTGCTCGCCGAGCGCCTGAGCGACTGGAGCGACGAGGACGTCGCCCGGCTCACCCGGCTCATGGCCCGGCTGAGGCGTTGCTTCGACGAACAGTCCCCCCGTACACCCGCGTTCACCGCGCAGACCACCGCATAAGAGAAGGAAGCCCATGGCAACGACCACACCAGCCGGTGTGCGGGCTCATGCCAAGCATGGAGGAGGCTCCGGCGAGGCTCCCATGACGCATCGGCAGATCATGGAGGCGCTCTCCGGGCTGCTGCTCGGCATGTTCGCCGCGATCCTGTCCTCCACCATCGTCTCCAACGCGCTGCCCGAGATCATCCAGGACCTCGGCGGCGGACAGAGCGCGTACACCTGGGTCGTGACCGCCGCGCTGCTGGCGATGACGGCGTCGACCCCGCTGTGGGGCAAGCTGGCCGACCTGGTCAGCAAGAAGGCCCTGGTCCAGATAGCCCTGGTCATCTACATCGTCGGCTCGGTCATCGCCGGGCTGGCCCAGAACTCCGGGATGCTGATCGGCGCCCGGGTGATCCAGGGGCTCGGCGCCGGTGGTCTGACCGCGCTCGCCCAGATCATCATGGCCGCGATGATCTCCCCCCGGGAGCGCGGCCGTTACTCCGGCTACCTCGGCGCGACCTTCGCCGTCGCGACCGTCGGCGGTCCGCTCGTCGGCGGAGTCATCACCGACACCGAGTGGCTGGGCTGGCGCTGGTGCCTGTACGTGGGGATCCCCTTCGCGCTGATCGCCCTGTTCGTGCTCCAGAAGACGCTGCACCTGCCGGAGAGCAAGCGCAAGGTCAAGGTCGACTGGGCCGGCGCCTTCGTCATCACCGCCGCCGTCAGCCTGCTGCTGATCTGGGTCACCTTCGCGGACGACAAGTACAACTGGCTGTCCTGGCAGACCTACTCGATGGTCGGCGGCGCGCTCGCGCTGACACTGCTCTTCCTCCTCATCGAGACCAAGGCCGCCGAGCCGATCATCCCGCTGCGCCTGTTCCGCAACCGCACCATCACGCTGGCCTCGCTGGCCTCCCTGCTCGTCGGTGTCGCGATGTTCGCGGGCACCGTCTTCTTCAGCCAGTACTTCCAGCTCGCGCGGGACATGTCCCCGACCATGTCGGGCGTCATGACCATCCCGATGATCGCCGGTCTGTTCGTCTCCTCCACCGTCTCCGGCGCGGTCATCACCAAGACCGGCAAGTGGAAGGCGTGGCTGGTCACGGGCGGTGTGCTGGTGACGGCGGGCCTCGGTCTGCTGGGCACCATGCGCTATGACACCGAGTACTGGCACATCGCCGTCTTCATGGCGGTCATGGGACTCGGCATCGGCATGATGATGCAGAACCTGGTGCTCTCCACCCAGAACCAGGTCGCCCCGCACGAACTCGGCGCCGCCAGCTCGGTGGTCACCTTCTTCCGGTCCCTCGGCGGCGCGATGGGCGTCTCGGCGCTCGGCTCCGTGATGACGACCCGGATCAGCCACTACGCCACCGACACCATCGGCTCGCTCAGCCCGCAGGAGCAGGCGGCCGCCGCCAAGGCCGTGGGCAGCGGTGAAATCCCCGACATGGACGCGCTGCCCACACACATCCGCACCTGGCTGGAGAGCGCCTACGGACACGGCATCGCCGACATCTTCCTGTACGTCGCCCCGATCGCCTTCCTCGCCTTCCTGGTGACCCTGTTCATCAAGGAGGTCCCGCTGCGGACGTCCGGCGCGCTGGCCCAGGCGGCGGAGGCGAGCGAGCCGGCGACTCCGGCCTCCGTGACTCCCGAGGTCTCTGTTGTCGAAGAGGAGGCACCCGTGGTGTCCGAGTCCGTGCCCAGCGGCATCCCCGTCCGCGGATTCGTCCGCGGCGCCGAGAGCGCGCCGGTCCCCCGGGCCGCGGTCACCCTGATCTCGCTCACCGGACGGCAGCTCGGCCGCTCGGTGGCCCAGGCGGACGGCTCCTACGGCGTCGACGCGCCCGGCACCGGCTCCTACGTGCTGATCGCCTCCGCCGACGGCTACCAGCCCCAGGCGTCCACCGTCGTCGTCGGCGCCGAGCCGCTCGCCTACGACCTCCTGCTCAGCGGCACCAGCGGGCTGAGCGGCGTGGTGCGGGCGGCCGAGGGCGCGCTGCCGGTGAAGGATGCGATGGTGATCGTCACCGACGTGCGCGGGGACCTGCTGGCCACCGCCGCCACCGGGGAGCAGGGCGAGTTCGCCCTCGCCGACCTGGTGCCGGGCACGGTGACCGTCGCGGTCAACGCCGACGGGTTCCGGCCGCGCGCCGTGCCCGTCGAGATCGGCGGCACCGGGGTCACCCGGGTCGAGGTCGACCTCGACTCCGGCGCCCAGCTCCAGGGCGTCGTACGGGCGCCGCACGGTCCGCTGGCCGATGCGCGGGTGACGCTCGTGGACGCGGCGGGCAACGTCGTCGGCACGGCGACCACCGGCTCGGACGGGGCGTACGCCTTCACCGACCTGGACGGCGGCGACTACACCGTCATCGCGACGGGCTACCCGCCGGTGGCGTCCGCGCTGGCCCTGACCGGCCCCGGCGCCGACGGCCACGACATCGAACTCGCCCACCCCGGCGAGTAGTTCCGGACCCCGGCCCGTGGAGCGCGCTCTGAGCGGAGGTGCGCCCCACGGGCCGGTTCATGTCCACGGTTCTACGTTCGAGGAGTTGCCTGAGATGGGACTGACCGCGAGGATCCGCACCCGGGACGGATGGGCCGTGTCGCACGCGGTCGTCACGGTGACGGACAGGACCGGCACGCAGGTGCTGCGCGCCGCCGCGGACGCGGAGGGTTCGGTACGGGACACCGCTCCCCTCGCGCCCGGTTCGTACACCGTCATCGTCACCGCCGTCGGCTATGCGCCCGCCGCGGCCGGCGCGATCGTCACGGCGAGCGGGCGGGCCGAGGTCGGCACGGTGACGCTGGCGCGGCAGGGCGGGACGGAGCTGCCGCCGCCGGGGCCGTGGACGGTCGACCCGGCGCACTCCACGGTGGGGGCGGTGGCCCAGCATCTGGGGATCTCCAGCGTGCGCGGGCGGTTCACCGACTTCACGGCGGTGGTCGAGGTCGCGCCGGACGACGTCGCGAAGTCGCGGGTGTCGGCGGTGATCCGGGCCGGGTCGATCGATACGGGGAATGCCGTGCGGGACGAGCATCTGCGGTCGGCGGATTTCTTGGATGCGGAGCGGTATCCGGAGATCACGTATCGCTCGACCGGGCTGACTGTGAGGGCGGATCGGTGGATCGTGCACGGTGAGCTGGCGTTGCGCGGTGTCGTACGGCCGGTTGATCTGGATCTCGCGTATCTGGGGACCGGTTCGGATCCTTGGGGTGGGACTCGGGCCGCGTTCCGGGCTACGGCGGAATTGCGGCGCGAGGACTTCGCCATGAACTACAACCAGGTCGTCCAGGCGGGGATCGCGGCCATTGGTACGACGTTGAAGGTGGAGCTGGATGTCCAGGCCGTGCAGGGGGAGTCGCTGCCCCTAGGCTGAGGCCATGGCACCGAACATCGCTACGAACACCGCCGTTTCGCTGGACGAGTTGCTGGACTTCGTACGGCCGCGTCATCGCGCGATCCTGCTGACGCGGCGGGGTGACGGGAGCCCTCAGGGGTCGCCGTTGACGTGCGGAGTGGACGACTCGGGGCGGATCGTCGTCTCCACGTATCCCGAGCGGGCGAAGACGCGGAACGCGAAGCGGGATCCTCGGGTGAGTCTCATCGTGCTGAGCGATGACTGGAACGGGCCGTGGGTGCAGGTGGATGGGGTTGCGGAGGTTGTGGACTCGCCTGAGTCCGTAGAGCCCTTGGTGGAGTACTACCGGAATATCGCCGGGGAGCATCCGGACTGGGACGAGTATCGGGCGGCGATGGTGAAGCAGGGGAAGTCGATCATTCGGGTTACGCCGGAGCGGTGGGGTCCGGTGGCTACGGGGGGATTTCCGGCGCGGTTGGCTTCGCCGGGCGCCTAATGGGTGGGGGCTTGGGGATTGTGTGCGGCTGCCGGTGCGTTGTGGCTGGTCGCGCAGTTCCCCGCGCCCCTAGGTACGTTCCACCATGGCCTCGATGCCTGCTACCAGTAGGTCCAGGGCGAAGACGAAGTCCCGTTCCAGCATTTCCTCGACCGTGTCGCCGCCTCGGGCCTCCATGATGTCCTTTGCCTCCTCGATGATTCCGGCGGTGGCCGGGACCTCCTGGACCGTCGTCATGGCGTGTTCGAAGTAGGCGTCGGGGGTCATGCCCGCGCTGTGGACGCGGGTGAAGAAGAGGCCCTCGATCGTGCCGTAGCCGTACACGAACTGGAAAACGGCCGAAATCGCGCCTGTCACGCCCTCGGCAGGTAGGCCCGTTTTGCGGATTACTCGTTGGACGACTCGGGAGAAGGCCAGGGAGTTGGGGCCGATGTTGAGGTAGGTGCCGGCCAGCGGGGACAGCCAGGGGTGGCGGACCAGTAGGGCGCGGTACTCGCCTGCCAGCGTGCGCAGTTGGTCGCGCCAGTCCTCGTCCGTGTCCGGGTCAGGGAGGCGGACCTCGCCGTAGACGGCGTCCAGGGCCAGTTCGAGCAGGTCGTCCTTGGTGTCGACGTACCAGTAGACGGACATCGCCGTCACCTTCAGCTCGGCCGCCAGGCGCCGCATGGAGAACTTGGCGAGCCCCTCCGCGTCCAGCAGTCGCACGGTCACCTCGGTGATCCGCCCCCGGTCGAGCCCGGTGGGCTGGCCACCGCCGCCCTTCCCGCTCCGGCGCGACTTGTCCTCCAGCCAAACGCTGGCCGGCCGCTCGGCCGCTTTCGCCATGGCGCACCTTCCTCGATGAACAAACTCGGCTAAGCATGAGCGCCCCGTCAGGGGCGCGGGGAACTGCGCGACAAGCCACGACGCACCGGCAGCCGCGCACAAACCCCAAGCACCCGAACTACTGGGCGCTCACCACCTCCGAGTCTGCCCTCTCCGCCCTGCGCAGCAACGCCCCGGCAACCAACCCCCCGAGCAGGACAGCCAGCGCCCCCACCAACAAACTGATCTCAAGGCCGGAGGAAAACACCTCCGTCACCCGCTCCCGCTCCGCATCCGACCCCGCCTCGGCCAACGCCCCCGGCAGGGACTCCGCCGCGAAACGCGCGTTGAGCAGCGCCCCGAGCACGGCGACCCCCAACCCCGTGCCGAACTCCGCCACCGTCCCGTTGATCCCGCCGCCGACTCCCGCCTTCTCCGGCGGTATCGCGCTCATGATGGCGTGCGACATCGCCGGACTCGCCACCGCCGCACCGGTACCGATGAGCACAAGACCCAGCAGCGTGCCGGTGTATCCGCCGGACGCCACCACCGCGATGGATGCCAGACCGGCCGCCATCACCGCCATGCCGAGCCCGATGGCGAGCGGGGTCCCCAGCCGGGCCGCGCATTTCGCCGCCACACCGGTGAAGTTCAGCGCCACGATCATCAGGGCGAGCGGAGCCGTCCGCAGACCGGCCTCCAGGGGCTCGTAGCCGAGCACGAACTGCATGTGCTGGGTGAGCAGGAAGAGCGAGCCGCCCATGCCGAACGTGATCAGGACGCCGCCCGAGACCGCGCCCGTGAACTGGCGGTTCCGGAAGAAGTGCATATCGATCATGGGGTACGGGATCCGGCTCTCCCAGTACGCGAAGGCGGCCAGCACGGCGATCGCCACGGCCGCCGTGACCATGACCCGGCCCGACGTCCAGCCGTGTTCGGGTCCGGAGATGATCGCGTACACCAGAGAGGCCATGCCGATCGTGGAGAGCACGGCGCCCAGCAGATCGGGACGGTCGCCCCGGGGGTTCTTGGACTCCGGGACGAGCACCACTACGGCCACGAAGGCGAGCGCCGCGACCGGGATGTTGATCAGGAAGATCGCGCCCCACCAGAAGTGGTCCAGCATGAAGCCGCCCAGGAGCGGTCCGGCCGCGAAGCCCAGGGAGTTCACCGCGGCCCAGATGCCGATGGCCTTCGGCTGCTCCTCCGGAGTGAAGATCTGGATCGCCACCGCCAGGACGGTGGTCATCAGCAGCGCGCCGCCGACGCCCATCCCGGCCCGGGCCGCGATCAACTGGCCCGTGGAGTCGGCGAGTCCCGCCACGAGCGAGCCCACACCGAACAGTGCCAGGCCGACGGCCAGCAGCTTCTTGCGGCCGTAGCGATCGGCCGCGCTGCCCGCCGTGAGCAGCAGGCCCGACTGCACGAGCGAGTAGGCGTTGATCATCCACTGGATGTCGGAGGTGCTCGCGCCCAGTTCGCGGGTGAGGGAGGGGATGGCCACGTTGAGGACGGTGTTGTCGAGCACCACGGTGAGCACCGCGAGGCAGAGGACACCGAGGATCAGCCAGCGCTGGGGATGGCCTTGGGAACTCTGGGGACTTCGGGGGGCTTGGGGGCCCTTGAGGTCTTGGGGGGTGGACATGCTATACACCGTATAGGGAGACCCTATACGGTGTATAGCCAGTTTCAGGTTGCTCGCGGGCGCCTAGCTGCTCGCCTCCTGCGTCAGGTCGTAGAACGTGGCCGAACCGACCGTCACCTCCTTGAAGTTGGCCTCGACCCACTCCGTGATCCGGGAGGACGTACCGCTGTCGCCGCCGCCCATGCCGCCGCCGGAGCCGCTGGAGATGAAGTAGTGGATCTTGCCGTCCGCCACGTACTCCTTGAACTGGGCCAGAGTCGGGGACGGGTCGGTGCCGTTGAAGCCGCCGATCGCCATCACGGGTTCGCCGGTGGAGAGCTGGTAGCTCGCGGCGTTCTGGGCGCCGATGGCCGCGGCCGACCAGGTGTAGTCCCCGGCGTTCTCCGTCAGGAGGGACTTGGCCTCGTCGGAGACCGAGGCGCCGCTGAGCAGACCGCCCATGCCACCACCGCCGCCACCGGGCATGCCGCCTTCACCGTTCTGCTGACCCGGGAACTGGTTCTGGCCCTGGCCCTGCCCCTGGTTCTGCTGGCCCGGCATGCCTCCGCCGAAGCCGCCGGTACCGCCGTTCCCGCCGGTCGGGGGCTGGCCCATGCCGCCGCCCTGCCGGCCATTCTGCTGACCGCCCTGCTGGCCAGGCATCCCGTCGCCCCCACCGGGGAAGCCGCCACCACCAGGACGGCCGCCCCGACCGCCCTGCACCGACGGCCCGGCCGTCACGATCGACCCGCTGTGCCCTTCGCTCACCGTCGTCAGCGTGTACGCCGTAGGCCCGGCCAGCGCTGCCACGAGCCCCAAACCGACGACACCCAAGGCCAGTTGACGCCCGAGCCTGCTGGCGAAGATCAGTCCAAGGGCCGCGACCAGACCGCCCACCAGCACCAGCCACTTCAGCCAGGGCAGGTAGTCGGAGGACCGGTTGAGCAGGACGTACCCCCAGCCCGCGGTGGCCGTCATCGCGCCCGCGAGGGTCAGCGACGCCCACGCCTTCTCCCGCTGCTCCCACAGCATCACCGCGCCCATGCCGATCAGCGGGGCGATGTAGGGGGCGAGGGCGACCGTGTAGTACTCGTGGAAGATGCCCTGCATGTAGCTGAAGACCAGCATGGTGATCAGCAGTGCGCCGCCCCAGACCAGGAACGAACCGCGGGTCACGGACGTGCGCTCGGCCTTGCGCGTCGCCACCAGGCCCGCGATCAGCAGGATCAGCGCGGCCGGGATCAGCCAGGAGATCTGGCCGCCGATGTTGGACGAGAACAGCCGGTCCCAGCCGGTCTCGCCCCACTGTCCGGTGCCGCCCCCGCCGCCACCGCCGCCGACGCTGCCGGTCTCCTCGCCGTTGAGCCGGCCGAGGCCGTTGTAGCCGAAGGTCAGCTCAAGGAAGGAATTGTTCTGCGAACCGCCGATGTACGGGCGGGACGACGCCGGCCACAGCTCGACGATCGCGACCCACCAACCGCCGGAGGCGACGATCGCCGCGAGGCCCGCGGCCAGTTGTCCGATCCGCTTCTTCACCGTGACCGGGGCGCAGACGCCGTGGACGAGGGCGAGCGGCGGGAGGATGAGGAAGGCCTGGAGGGTCTTGGCGAGGAAGGCGAAGCCGATGGCGGCGCCGGCCCACAGCAGCCACTTCGTGCGGCCGTCCTCCAGGGCGCGGATGACGAAGTAGCAGGCCACCGCCATCAGCAGGGCCAGCATCGCGTCCGGGTTGTTGAACCGGAACATCAGCGCCGCGACCGGGGTGAGCGCGAGTACCGCGCCCGAGATCAGACCGGCGGCCGGGCTGAACCGGCGGCGGACCGCCGCGTACACGACGGCGACCGTGCCGACGCCCATGAGGACCTCGGGGACGAGGATCGCCCAGGAGCTCAGGCCGAAGATCTTCACGGACAGGGCCATCGGCCACAGCGAGGCCGGGGGCTTGTCGACGGTGATGGCGTTCGCCGCGTCCAGCGAGCCGAAGAAGAAGGCCTTCCAGGACTCGCTGCCCGCCTGCACGGCCGCGGAGTAGAAGGAGTTGGCGTAACCCGAGGCGCTGAGGTTGTAGAGGTAGAGGACGGCGGTGGCGAGCAGCAGGCCGAGGAGGGCCGGGCGCGCCCAGCGCGGGTCCTCGGGGCGGCCGCGCCACAGTCTGCGCAGGACCGGTTGCTTCGGCTCACCGGCGTCAGGAGCGGCCGTGATCGGCTTCTGTACGGCCGTACTGGTGATGGTCATCGGTGGTCCCCCCGATCGGTGTCGGAGGTGCGCACCGGCTGAAGCCGCATGGTGGCGTCCCTCCAGGAGTGGTCGGTGTACGTAGGAATGGGTGCCGGGGCGGCCGTCTCCACGCGGTCCTCGCGTCGGTCCGGGAAGACCCACACCCGGAAGAGCAGGAAGCGCAGCACGGTCGCGGCGAGGTTGGCGGCGATCAGGACCGCCAGTTCGGTGGAGTGCGCGGGCTCGGCGGTGGCCGCGCCCAGGGCAGCCAGCGAGCCGCTGGTCAGGGCGAGGCCGATGCCGAACACGACCAGGCCCTGCGCCTGGTGTCGGACCGCCCCGCCGCGGCCCCGCACGCCGAAGGTGAGGCGCCGGTTGGCGGCGGTGTTGGCGACCGCCGAGACCAGCAGGGCGAGCGCGTTGGCCACCTGCGAGCCGGTGAACTGGCGGAAGCCGCTGTAGAGCAGCAGATAGAACAGGGTCGACAGGGCGCCGACCACACAGAAGCCGACGAGCTGGCGGGCAAGCCCGGTCGGTACGTCCTTGATCTCGCGGTCGCGCGGATCGTCGCCGAAGGGCCGGGCGAGGCGGTCCAGCGGCAGCGAACCGGTGGCCAGGGCCTTGCCGACCCGCCACACGCCCCTGAGGTCGTCGGTCGCCGTCTTCACGATGTGCACGGTGGAGTCCGGGTCGTCGACCCAGTCGACCGGCACCTCGTGGATGCGCAGCCCCGCGCGCTCGGCAACCACCAGCATCTCGGTGTCGAAGAACCATCCGGTGTCCTCCACCAGCGGCAGCAGCACCTGGGCCACGTCCCGGCGGATCGCCTTGAAGCCGCACTGTGCGTCGGTGAAGCGGGCCTGGAGCGAGCCGCGCAGGATGAGGTTGTACGAGCGGCTGATGAACTCCCGCTTGGGGCCGCGGACGACGCGGGAGGAGCGGGCGAGCCGGGAGCCGATCGCCAGGTCGGAGTGGCCCGAGATCAGCGGCGCGACCAGTGGCAGCAGGGCGTTGAGGTCGGTGGACAGGTCGACGTCCATGTAGGCGAGGACCGGGGCGTCCGAGGCGGACCACACGGTGCGCAGGGCACGCCCGCGGCCCTTCTGCTCCAGCCGGAAGCTACGGACCTCGGCGAGCTGTGCCGCCAGCCGTGCCGCCACCCGCGGGGTGGTGTCCGTGGAGGCGTTGTCCGCGATCGTGATGCGGAACGCGTACGGGAAGGTGCGTTTGAGGTGCTCGTGCAGTCTCAGCACACACGGCTGGAGGTCCTTCTCCTCGTTGTAGACGGGGATCACTACGTCCAGGACAGGCGTACCGGCGTCTGTGGCCGGGACGTGCTCCCGCGCCGGCAGAGTGCCGGGAGAAGAGTCGGTTCGCATGGAACCGACTCTTCTCAAGTGCCCTGTTGCACCCGTGTGGTGGCGCTGTGCTGTGCCTGTGAGTGCGATTGCCAATTCGTTTCCGGCGCGGGCACGGGGGCGGGGGCGAGCGCGGGCAGATGGACCGTGAAGACGGTCCGTCCGGGCACGCTGTCCACGGTCACGGCGCCACCGTGCGCGGTCGCGACGGCCTGCACGATGGCGAGGCCGAGGCCGGTCGAGCCGGAGGCGCGGGAACGTGAGGAGTCGCCGCGCGCGAACCGCTCGAAGACATGCGGCAGCAGATCGGCCGGGATGCCCTGGCCGTCGTCCTCGACGTCCACGCACAGCCACGGACCGCGCCGCAGTACGCGCGCGGTGACCGTCGTACCGGGCGGTGTGTGGGTGCGGGCGTTGGCCAGCAGATTGACCAGGACCTGCTGTAGCCGGGCCGCGTCAGCGCTGATCGGCGCCGGTTCGTCGGGCAGGTCGAGGCGCCAGTTGTGGTCCCGGCCGGCCGCGCGGGCGTCGCTGATGGTGTCCACGACGAGCGGGACGAGGTCGGTCTGCTCGAACTGGAGCGGGCGACCCGCGTCCAGCCTCGCCAACAGCAGCAGATCCTCCACGAGGAGGGTCATCCGGCCCGCCTCGGACTCGATCCGGCCGAGGGCGTGCCGGGTGTCGGGGCCGACGTCCTCCCGGCCGCGCCGGGTCAGTTCGGCGTAGCCGCTGATCGACGCCAGCGGGGTTCTCAGCTCATGGCTGGCGTCGGCCACGAACTGCCGTACCCGCGTCTCGCTCTGCTGGCGGGAGTGCAGGGCGCTGTGGACGTGGTCCAGCATCCGGTTGAGGGCGGCGCCGACCCGGCCGACCTCGGTGTGCGGATCGCACTCGGACTCGGGGACGCGCTCGTTGAGGTTGACCTCGCCGGTGTGGAGCGGGAGTTCGGAGACACGGGTGGCGGTCGCGGCGACCTTGCGCAGGGGGCGGGTGGCTACGCCGACAATGACCGTCCCGGCGAGGGAGGCGGCGATGAGCCCTGCGGCGGTGACACTGATCTCGATGAGGATCAGGGTGCTGAGGGTGCTGCTGACTTCCTCGGTGGGGATGGCGACGTAGAAGCTGCCGTTGACGCCGGTCTTGTACTCGACCCGGTACTCGCCGAGGCCGCCGCCGAGGTCCACGGTGTGCTTCTCGTCGTCCTGGGCCACGGAGTTGAGCGCCCGGATCTGGTCCTCGGTGAGGTCCTTGGCCTTCATCCCGCTGATGTCGGTGCTGCTCTCGTCCTTCTCACCGACCTTGGCGGCCGTGATGGAGCCGTTGTGCACCTCGGCGACGACCGTGCCCTCCGGCTGGGGGCCGCTGGTGACCAGCCGGTCGATGCTGAAGCCGCTGGCCTTGTCGACCGCATTCCCCTTGGCGGGGTCGCTGCCGGGAGGCCCGCCGAAGCCGGCGGCTCGTCCGACGACCTCGGTGAGCCGTTCGTCGAGCTGGTCGTAGAGGTGGGAGCGCAGCGCCAGCGTGGTCGCCGTGCCGATCACCGCGCAGACCACCGCGATCAGCACCACGGAGGCGACGACGAGCCGCGTCCGCAGGGTGCGCGGCTGGCCCGCTCGCCTCTTCTGCGGACGCGTCCGTCGTCGCCCGGTCACGAGGCCGCGGGCTTGATGAGATACCCGGCGCCGCGCCGGGTGTGGATCATCGGCTCCCGTCCGGCGTCGATCTTCCGCCGCAGGTAGGAGATGTAGAGCTCCACGACATTGGCCTGACCGCCGAAGTCGTAGGACCAGACCCGGTCGAGGATCTGCGCCTTGCTGAGCACGCGCCGCGGGTTGCGCATGAGGAAGCGCAGCAGCTCGAACTCGGTGGCGGTGAGGTGGATGTTGTCACCGGCCCGGCTGACCTCGTGACTGTCCTCGTCGAGGGTGAGGTCGCCGACGACGAGCACCGAGTCGGAGCGGCGGTCGGCGGCACCGGAACGGCGGATGAGCCCGCGCAGCCGGGCGACGACCTCTTCGAGGCTGAACGGCTTGGTGACGTAGTCGTCACCACCGGCGGTGAGCCCGGCGATACGGTCCTCGACGGCGTCCTTGGCGGTGAGGAACAGCACGGGAACATCCGGCAGTTCGCGCCGCAGTCGCCCGAGGACGGTCAGCCCGTCCATGTCGGGCAGCATCATGTCCAGCACGACGGCGTCGGGCCGGAACTCACGCGCGGTCTGAACGGCACCCGTGCCGTCTCCGGCGCTCCGGATCTGCCAGCCTTCGTATCGCAGAGCCATGGACAGCAGCTCGGTGATCGACAGCTCGTCGTCCACCACAAGCACTCGGACGGGGCTCCCGTCCGGCCTCAGCAGTTCGGTGCGCCCCTGGGGCGAGGTCGTGGTCATGTTGAACACCCTGTCGGCGTCCTCTGAGAACACGCTTTCTGCAACCTGTGATTTCTCTGAGAAACGCACAGGAGGCTCTCAGGGAATACCTGGGTCCGGGGGTGCCTGCGCTCAGAACAGTCCGTCCTGGTTGGCCGCCGCGGACTTGAACGGCCGTATCGGCAGGGTCGGTTCGGCTGTGTCAGCCGCAGCCAGCAATTCCCACCCTCTCATCAGCCTCGTGTCGAGGACGACGACTCCGGTGGCGGTCGACAGATGCAGATCCGGTCCGGCCGCGGCGACGAGGCTTCCCGCAATGGCGCCGCCCGCGACCAGCTCGGTCACCTCACCGACGGGGTCCGGGAGATCGGCGAGCCCGAAGGCGTGGACGTGATCGACGGGGTGGCAGGGGGCGGGGGTCAGCGACTCGGGCCAGCCGGTGAGCGCCCGCGCCTGGGCATGCAGTCGCTCGACCTCTTCGGCTCGCTCGGCCTCGGTCCCGGGAAGCGCCGAACGCACGGCTCGCTTGTCGGCGTACGGAATCCGGTCCGGCACCCGGAGCGCGGCACGGAGCAGTTCCTCGGTGCGCCGGGCCGCCATGAGGGGCCCGGTACCGAGCCAGCTGAAACAGACGGCGCCCTGCTCCAGAAGCCGCGCGGCCCCCCGCTCCTCGGCGGTGATCCCGACCTTGAGCATGCCGGGCCCGAACCAGGCCAGATAGACGCGGTACGGCCGCGGATCGTCGGCGAGAGTGTCCGCTGCAACGGAGTGCGCCCGATCCAGCCGACCACACTCCTCACACCGCGCCCCGCGACTGCGCCCCGCCACAACGGCCCGCACCGGACAGACATGCCCCCGGGCCCCCACGCAGGTCCGCACACCCCCATCCACAACCCTGAAGGCCACCCGCTTACCCCAGGTCAGCTCAGTACGCCGCCCCCCGCCCCACCCCAACACGGGCCCACTCGCCGCCCAACGCAGCCCCGAACACATCCATGCCTGTGCCATCACGTCGAGGGTAGGGGGAGGCACTGACAACGCCCCAGGATGGCGGCCCAGTTCGGGCTCACTCGACGGGTGACAGCCGTACCGAATCACCGCCGGACACGGCCTCGACCTCGGCCTCAACCTCGACCGGGACCTCGAGGATCACCGCCCGCCGCCCCCGTCCGGCCAGCCGGCATCCAAGGCAGTCCAGGTGCCCCGCGCGGGCCTGTGGGTCGCGGGCCCGCATGGGCCACTCCTCCCGGGGACGGCGGCCCGGAGGCTTGCCCCAGCCCTGGAGGTGCAGGGCCCAGGTGGTCAGCAGGGCCACCGCACAGATCGCGAGGCCGCCCGCGATGGCCGGCACGGACACCAGGCACACCCCCAGTCCCAGCACGGTCGCCCCGACCGTCGCTATGCCGAAACCGGTCCACCCCGCGACCGTGTGCCCCTCGTCATACTGGTGTGCGCTCACGAGCATGCCTCCCCGTCCGGACGAGAATCTCTTACCTCCTAAGAAATTTAGCGCAGAAATCTCTCACGAGCTAAGGTAATCAGGAAGATGCAAGCCAAGCCGCGCCCCAACGCCACCCCCGCCCAGGCGCTGGAGGCGATGGACTCCCTCATCGCGGCCCACCTGCTCGGCCAGCAGGAAATGGCCCAGCGGCTGGGCCTGAACATCACCGACCTGCTCTGTTTCGGCTGTGTACTGAAGGCGGGCGAGAACCTGCTCACCGCGGGCGATCTCGCCGAGCACGCCCATGTCACCTCCGGCGCAATGACCGGCATCCTCAACCGACTTGAGCGCGGCGGCTACATCACCCGCGTCCCCGACCCGGCCGACCGCCGCCGCGTCCGCGTCGCCGCGGTCCCGGACGCGATCACGCGCGTGGTGGAGCTGTACGGGCCCTACTACGGCCGCCTGACGAAGCTCTTCGCCGACTACTCCCCCGACGAGATCGCCGTACTGACCGACTGGTTCACCCGGGCGGGCGGGATGGCGCAGGAGTACATCGATGAGCTTCGGGGGCGGGATGGGGACGGCTGAGAGGTGATCCGGCCGTCGGCCGCCTCTTCCAGTACGGACGCCACCCTGCCGTACACCCCTCGCCGCTCCGGAAACCGCCGCCCAAGACCACTCGCCCGCGCCCGCGCCAACGCCCCGTCCACCGCGCTCGCACCGCGGTCGAGCAACAGGCGCACCATGGGCGCCTGCCCGAATCCCGCCGCCCATTCCAGCGCCGTGAGGCTCCGCATGGTTCCCTCGATGTCGGCGCCGTGGCGGAGGAGCAGGCCGACCGTGCGTGGGTAGCCCTGCCAGGTGGACGTGGCCGCGAGGATCAGCGGGAGTTGGCGTATTCGGTCCCGGCCGTCGGGATCCGCGCCGCTGTCGAGAAGGGCCTCGGCCACCGTCGTACGGCCGAGCATCGCCGCCAGACACAGGGGCGACGTCTCGCCGTGGTCACCCACCCGCTGCCCCAGGTCCGCCCCGGCCGCCGCCAGAACACGCACCACACCCGCGCGGTCCTTCCGCACCGCCTGTTCCAGCGCGGTACGGGGCTCGACGGCCACCCCGCACCCATGCCCATCCACCGGCACCCCCGCCGCCAACAGCCGCTCCACCTCGGCGACATCACCGGCACCGGCGGCGCACCAGCAGTTCAGCGCCGCCGGGCACGATCCCGCTCCTCCTCGCGCGCGTCGTAGGCCGACCGAGCCCGCTCCACGTGGCCCAGATTCACCGACCACTCGGACAGGGAGGCGAAGAGCGGGGCCAGGCTGCGGCCCAGTTCGCTGATCTCGTACTCCACGCGCGGGGGAACCTCGGGGTAGTAGGTGCGGATGACCAGGCCGTCCCGCTCCAACTGCCGCAGCCGCTGCGTGAGCACCTTGGGCGTGATCGTGGCGATCCGGCGCTCCAGTTCGACGAAGCGCTGCCTGCCGTGTTCGTGAAGGGCCCACAGGATCGGGGTCGTCCAGCGGCTGAAGACGATGTCGACCACGGGCGCGATGGGGCAGGCGTTCTCGGGGGCGACATCAGCAGCCTTACCCATTGTGGTCTCGGTCACATCCACTCTCCCTCCCAATACTTTCCTCTAGGTACCTGCTTACCCCGCAAAAGTACCGTTCTTGAGCAGGGAGTTGACGACTCGGAACGGAGTACGACGATGATCGTGGTGACCGGAGCGACGGGCAATGTCGGACGGCCGCTGGTGCGGGCGCTGGTCGAGGCGGGGGAGCGAGTGACGGCGGTCTCGCGACGCGCCCCGGCCGCCGAGGAGATACCGGCAGGGGTCCGCCATCACACGGCCGACCTCGCCGACCTCCCAGCCCTGAAACCCGCCCTCGACGGAGCCTCCGCCCTCTTCCTCCTGACCTCGGGGGAGTTCATCGGCTCGGGCGGTGACCTCGGCGCGGTGATGGAGGTGGCGAAGGCCGCGGGCGTGGGCCGCGTGGTTCTGCTGTCCTCGCAGGGCGTGGGCACCGGGCACCATCCCTCGGCACTCGAAGACGCCGTACGGGAATCGGGCGTGGAATGGACGATCCTGCGCCCCGGCGGCTTCCACTCCAACGCCCTCCAGTGGGCCGAGTCCGTCCGCACCCGCCGCGAGGTCGCGGCGCCGTTCGGGGGCGTGGCGCTGCCGGCCATCGACCCGGTCGACATCGCGGGCGCCGCCGCGGTGACCCTGCGCCAGGCGGGCCACGGCGGCAAGACCTACGACCTCACCGGGCCCGCCCCCATCTCTCCGCGCGAGCAGACGATGGCCCTCCAGGGGGCGTTGGGTGAACCGGTGCGGTTCGTGGAGCTGACCCGGGCCGAGGCGCGGGCGCACATGGTGGGGTTCATGCCCGAGCCGGTCGCCGACGCCACGCTCGACATGCTGGGCAGTCCACCCGAGGTGCTCCAGCGGGTGAGCCCCGACGCCGAACGCCTCCTCGGCCGCCGCCCGTACGACTTCGCGGACTGGGCGGCACGGCACGCGCAGTGGTTCAAGTAGCCGTAGCCCGCACCCTCTTGGTGGTGCTGGCCCCACCCCCGATTCGGGAGCAGGCCTCCTCGTCCGGAAGGGCGGGGGACGGGATCGTAGTACGCGGCTGATCGAGAAGGTCGGTCCCGCCTCCCCAACGTCCCCCGCCCGGAAGGAAGTTCCATGATGTCGCCGCTCGCGTCCTTCGCCCGGTTCGTGGTGTGCGGGGGCGGCGTAGGACTGGTCTCCGGCGCAACAGTGCCCCTCCTGGCGTACTCGATGCCCTGGGCGCTGGCCAACGCGCTGATCACCGTGGCCTCCACCCTCCTCTGCACCGAGCTGCACGCACTGTTCACCTTCGGCACCGGCAACCGCCCCGGACTGCGCCGCCACCTCCAGTCGGCGGGTTCGGCGGCGGTGGCCTACGGCATGACGTCAGCCGCGATCCTGATCCTGCACCTGCTGCACCCGTCCCCCACGCTCCTGTGGGAACAGACGGTCTACCTCTCCGCCTCCGGCCTCGCCGGAGTGGGCCGCTTCCTGGTGCTGAGGCTGTTCGTGTTCAGGGCGGAGCAGCCGGTCGAGGATGCGCCGCTCCTACCCCTCGGCGACGGCCAACGAGTAGTCCACCTCGGTCGTGAAGTCCCCCGACCGACCCCGGATTTCGAGTGTGTGAAAGCCCGGCGCCAGCGCGGGCAACTGCACCCACAGCCCGCACCCCGTCGCCGAGAAGGTCCCGGCCTCCCCCGTCACGGGGTTGCCCTCCCCACCGGTGACCGTGACCGGCTCCCCTGCGTAGCGATCCGCCTCGACCGCCTTGCCGTCGAGCAGGGCGGACCCCTCGGCCTCACTCATGAAGTCCGCGCAGTCCGCCTCCGTGGCGACCAGGTTCACCAGCGGAAAGGCGACCGGCACCCCTGCCGGAACCGGACACGACCGCTCGACCTTCGTCCCGAAGGTGCCCGCCAGGAACCAGACGTCGTCCGCCTGGTTGACATCACACGCACCCCCGTCCGGATCGGCAACGGGATTGGTCCCCTCGGGCTCGGTGGCAGCCCAGCTCCACCAACGGCTCTGAAGATCACCGGAGGCGAGCGGCACGGCGGCGGCAGGGGACTTCTCCGCCGTAGGGGACGCGCTGGGCGATGCCGTACGGGATCCCTTACCGGTGCCCTCACCGGATGAGGAGTCGTCCCCCGCCCCACCACCGCACCCAGCGACAACGACGGCCCCTGCTACGGCGGCCATGGCGAACCCAACAGCTTTGCGACCCTTCATGGGTCTTCCCCCCGATCGTGGACACGGCACCCACACGACAAAGCCCCTCCGGATTGCTTCCGGAGGGGCTTTGCTCACTGTGCACTCGGCAGGATTCGAACCTGCAACCTTCTGATCCGTAGTCAGATGCTCTATCCGTTAAGCTACGAGTGCTTGTTTTGTTTTCCTGCCGGTCCCGGTCCTTTCGGCCCGCTCGCGGCGACAGGAAGAACATTACATGACTGCCGCCGCCATGTGAAATCCGTTAGGCGCACCCCTTGTGAGCTGCGGAAACGGGCGAGATGCGCTACTTCGGGAGCAGGATCGCGTGGTGGCCCGAGACGTCCAGGGCCGGGGCGGGGAGTGGGATTCGTACCGGCCGGGCGGTGCCCTGGCTCAGCGGTATGCCTGACCCCCAGGCCCACAACCCGCCCTCGGTGTCGATGGCGTACCCCGTGAGGCCGGTTGCGGAAATGCGGCGGATCTTGGGGAGGCCGGTCACGCGGGTCGGGTTCGCGGAGACGTGGTCCGTGGTGTCGCCGTCGCCCAGCGCGCCGCCCGCGCCACGGCCCCATGCCCGGACCGTGCCGTCGCGGTCCAGGGCGTACGCCACGTCCGAGCCGCCGACCACCTGCTCGATGTTCTTCAGGCCCTCCACCTGAAGCGGGCGGGCGGACTGGCCGCCGGTCGGGGCGACGCCCAGGAGGCCGTGCACGTTGCTGCCCCACGCGCACACCTTTCCGTCCGCCTTCAGCGCCACCACGGCCCCGCCCGCCGAGGACACGTCGACGACGCCCTCGACGTCGGGGATCGTTCCGATGCGGGTGCCGTCGCGGTCGCCCAAGACGTCGGTGAGGTTGATCCCCCAGCCGAGGATCCGGCCGTCCGAGCGCAGTGCGAAGGCGTTGAGGAGGCCCGGGCCCATCGCGACCACGTTCTCGGCGCGGGACACCCGCTCGGGGACGGTCACCCCGTCGTATCCCTCCCGCTTGCCTCCCTTGACCAGGAACCGGTCCGAACCCCACGCCGTCACGGTGCCGTCCCGCAGGACGACGTAGAACGTCGGTCCGCTGCTGTACACCGCGTGTGCCGGGCCGCCGATCCCCGTGACCTGGCTCGGCTCGGCCTCGTACACCCGCTCCTGGGAGCCCCGTCCCAGCGAGCCGCTGACATTGGTGCCGTAGGACCACACGGTGCCGTCGGCGCGTACGGCCACGGTGGTGTGGCCGCTGTCCGCGATCGAGACGACGTCGGTCAGGCCCGGCACCGGGCCGGCCGTGAAGCTGCCGGCCGGGGCGTTGTAGGGCGCCTGCCACGCCCACGCGGTGCCCGGCGGCAGCTCCCGCTGCGTCGGGCGTGCGGCGGGTCCCTCGGGGCATCCCGGTGCGAACATCACCGCGCGGTCCGCCTTGCTGCACCCGGCCAGCGTGAGAACGGCGGCACCGGCGAGCAATACGCGCAGCCAGGACTTCGCAGTCATACGACACTCCCGTCGAACGTCGAAAGGAACCTGCCGTACACCTTCGCGTCGCTGCTTCGGCCGGATAAGCGCGTGTCTGCTCAGAAGCACTGAGTACGCGTGCTCAGGTGCTCCGAAAACCTCCGAAAACGACTCAGGGAGTTCAGCTGATGTCAGCTGAACTCCCTGATCGGATGGCGGAGGCGGAGGGATTTGAACCCTCGATGGGCTTTAAGGCCCAAACCGCATTAGCAGTGCGGCGCCATAGACCGGACTAGGCGACGCCTCCAGCACAGCCGCTCGCGCGAGCGCGAGTGGTGCGTGCCGATGATGACACAGTCGAGCGCGGTGTCACCAATCGCCCCCTACGGTACTAGGCAGCCGGGGTGCGGGGCAAAGCCCTTGTCGCTGGTGGGGCGGGCGCGCAACGTCCCTGTACGCGGGGCGTTAGTCAGGTCATGTCGAAGGTCATGCCGCGGGGCTCCCGCACTCGCCCCTTGGGCCGCTTCCTCCTCGTCGTCGGCGTCACGGCCGGATCAGTCGCCGCCGCCCTTCCCAGTGCCGCCCGCGGTGGTGACCACCTCACCGTCACCGTCCGCGGTGCCGGGGGCGGGACGGACGGGCGGTACGAGCTGTACTGCCACCCCGGCGCCGGCGCCCACCCCGATGTCGCCGGGGCCTGCGCCGCCCTGGACCGCGGGGCCCGCTGGGGCAAGGACGCCTTCGCGCCCGTACCGGACGGCAGTGTCTGCACCATGCAGTACGGCGGTCCCGCCACCGCGTATGTCACCGGGACCTGGGCCGGGCGGCCCGTGGACGCGCGGTTCGACCGGGGTGACGGGTGCGAGATCGCCCGGTGGGACCGGCTCGTGCCCGTACTGCCCGATCTGCGGCCCGAGGGCCGTGCCTGACTCAACGGGTCCGTAAGAGTCCCGCGAAGGTATGGCGAAGCGAAGGGACAGTGGGAGGACGCGGTCATACGTTCTGGGTCACTTCGTCGTGCGACCTCCCTCTCATCCGGCGCCGCCGTCACAACCCCAGCCCGTAGACTCCCTCGCGTGACACGTCGCGGGCCGGTTGGCAAGATGGCCCGAGCGGTCGGCAAGGTGCGGTAACAGGAGGGAAGCGTCTCGTGAGCAGCAGGCCATCCCGAGGCGCTGCTCGCCTCGCAGCCATACTGGACGCGCTTCCCGATGCGTTGGTGCTGGTCAACGCCAATGGGACCGTCGTCAACGCCAACACCATCGCGCTGGAGGCCTTCGAGGCCCCCGGGACGGCTCTGGTGGGGCGCGGGCTGCTCGATCTGCTGCCGCAGTTCGACTCCAAGCTGATCCCGGGATCCATGCGGCGTCCCGACCACATGGATCCCGCGGGGCGGACCAAGCCGACCCGGATGATGGCGCGGCGGACCGACGGCAGCGAGTTCCCGGTCGAGGTCACCTCCGCGAATCTGGAGAACGGCCAGCAGGCCTACGACGGTTACGGCTACGCCAGCGACGAGCTGCTGATGCTCGTCGTGCGCGACCTCTCCGGGACCATCGACACCGAGGCCGAGCTGGCCCGTTCGCAGCGGCAGACCGAGATGATCCTGCGGGCCGCCGCCGAGGGCGTCGTGGGGACCGATACGGACGGGCGGATCGTGCTCGTCAATCCGGCCGCCGCTCAGATACTGGGCTACCGGGCCAGCGACCTCGGCGGGCGTGAGCTGCACGACCTCGTCCTGCATTCCCGGCCCGACGGCACGCCCTTCCCGTACGAGGAGTCCCCGCTCGCCGACACCCTGCGCTCCGGGCGCAAGCACCGGGTGCGCGGGCAGGTGCTGTTCGCCAAGAGCGGCGATCAGGTGCCGGTCGACCTGACCACCGCGCCGGTGCGCGACGGCGACCAGCTCGTCGGCGCCGTGATGACCTTCACCGACCGGCGGCCCTACGACGCCCTCGCCGAGGAGAAGGCCGCCGCCGACAAGCGGCACGAGGACGAACTGGAGCGGCTCTCCGAGGAGCACGCCTCCGAGCTGACCGCGCTGCGTCAGAAGCATGTGGGCGAGGTCGAGGAGCTCCAGGAGCGGCACGCGGAGGAACTCGCCGCGAACGAGGAGCGGTACGCCGCGCTCGGCGAGCGGGAGAAGGACCGGTTCGAGGCCCTCGCCGGGCGGCACGAGCAGCTGCTGACGCTGCTCGGGACGTCCCTGCGCGGCCCCCTGGACGAACTCCGCCGCGAGCTCGCCGCGCTGGCCGCTGACGACGCCGGTCAGCTGTGGCCCGAGGCCAACCAGGTGCTGCATCACCTCTCGGCCGGCTACTCCCGGATCACCACGCTCATCGACAACGTCCTCGGCTATCAGCGGCTGGACACGGGCGGCGAGCAGATCACCCGGACGAAAGTGATGCTGGACGCGGTCGTCGCGGCCGGTGTCGACGGGGCCGTCGAGCTGATCGGTCCCGGTCGGGTGCAGTTCGCCGTGCACGCGCCGCCCATCGAGGCCGAGGTCGACACCCGGCTGCTGGCGACCGCGCTGGCGCATCTGGTCGCCGATGTCGCGGGCGTCGACGCGACCGGCAACACGCCCGTCTCGGCGGGCGGCTACCTGGACAACACGGTCGTCGTGGCGGCGGCGCAGCGCGGCGAGGTCGTACGCATCGAGGTGCGCGGGCCGTACGCCGGGGGCGACCCGGTGCACGAGCCGATCGTGCGCGGGATCGTGCGCGCCCACGGCGGTGTGCTCCAGACGCACGAGGTGCCGGGGATGAGCGGCAGCGCGTTCGTGCTGGAGGTGCCGATCGGCGGTGGCGCCGGGGCGGTTCCCGCCGCCGAGATCGTCGTGGCCGCGGACCGGGCATCGGCCCCCGCCGAGCAGCCGACGACCGGTGGCGGCGGGCGGCGGCGGGCCCGGCGGTCCTCCGTGGACGCCTTCCTGGAGAGCGAGGTCGCCGCGAAGTCCGGCGAGGGCGAGGCCCCGAGCGAGTCCGCGCCCACCGGGCGGCGCCGGCGGCGCGCGGCGGAGAGTTCGGACAGTGCGGAAACCGCGGCACCGGCACCGGCACCGGTTCCGGCCCAGGCTCAGGCCCCGGCCCTGGCTCCGGCCTCGGGCGAGCTGCCGAGCGGTACGGGGCGGCGGCGCGGGCGTCCGGCGGAGGTCGCCGGTGCGGAGGTCGCCGTGGTGAACCCCGGTGCCGAGCTCGCGCCGGCGAACGCCGGTGACGGGGTGGCCGAGGGTGCCGTCGTGATGGCCGGCGAGCATGCCGCGGGCACCGCGGCCGTGGGGACCGGTCTGGGCGGTACCGTGCCGCCGCAGGGCGTCCCGGCGCCGGGCGGACGGCGGGCCCGACGGGACTCAGGCGAGCAGCACGCGCTGCCTCCGGCGCTGCCCGCGGCCGGGGCGCCGGGGCCGGTTCCGGCTCAGATGGCTCAGTTGGCCCCGACGGCCCAGACGGCTCCGGGCGCGGGCTCCGGCTCGGACGAGGACGGTCAGCCGACGGGGCGGCGCCGCCGTGCGCTGGCGGCCGCCAATGAGCGGGCGGCCGCGCAGGAGGCGGGTCCGCGTACGGTGTTCGCGCTGCCGCCGGCCGAGGCGGACCGCGCGGAGACGCAGGCTCCGGTGGCGATGAGCGTCGGCCAGGTGCCCGCCCAGGTTCCGGCCCCCGCCGCGGAGGTTCCCGTCGCGCAGGTTCCCGTCACCGACGACGGGCGGCATGACGCCGTACCGCACGACCACGCCGACGACCACACCCCTCCGCAGCCGCATCCGACGAGCGCGCCGACCGGGCGTCGGCGGCGGGCCGTCGCCCCGCCCGCGCAGGGGCAGCCGGAGCAGGAGGCGGCAGCCGCCCAGCAGGCGCAGGCCCCCGTGGCCGCCCCCCTCCCCGCCGAGGCCGCCGCTCCCCAGCAGTGGCCGACCGCGGACGACGGCACCCCCGGCGCGGGCACGGCCGTGCCCGCGCAGGTCGCGCAGGGCACCCCCGCTACCGGTACTCCGCTGCCCCCCGAGTCCGCCGCACCCCGGGTCGCTCAGCCGCTGCCCGCCGAGGCCGCCGCGCCCGTGGATCCGAACTCCACGCAGGGGCGGGCGATCAGTGTGCGGACGCTCGGACAGGGCGTGCCGTTCACCCGGCAGGCGGTGCAGGTGCAGCAGCAGTCGGCGACGCCGCCCCCGCACCAGACGACCAGTGGGGGCAAGCGCCGCAAGCTGGGCACGCGCCCGGATCCGGCGGGCGCCGCGCAGCCGGAGCAGTCGGCGCGGCCCCATCCGCAAGCCGAGCAGCCGCAGCCGTCCCTCGCCGGACAGCCGCAACCCCAGCCTCAGCCCCAGCCGTCCCTCGCCGGGCAGGCCCGGCTCGCGCAGGCCACCGAGGGCACGGGACGGTCGTACGCCATAGGCGCGCCCGACGAGAACGCCGCCGAGGGTCCGGAGCCGTTGGACGGTCCGGGCGGGGCGGTCGAGGTGTCGGACGCCCCGCGGCCGCAGCCGATGGACGACGAGCTGCCACCGGAGCCGCTGGACAACCCGCGGCGGCTACTGGTGTGGCCCGCGCCGGATGTGACCACCCAGCAGGCGCTCAGCGACCGTGGCTACCGGCCCGTCATCGTGCACTCGCGCGAGGAGGTCGACGCGCAGATCGCCGCGTTCCCGGCGGCGCTGTTCGTGGACCCGCTGACCGGCCCGATCACCCGTACCGCGCTCCAGTCGCTGCGGCAGGCCGCGGTGGCCGCCGAGGTGCCGGTGATGGTGACGGCGGGGCTCGGACAGGCCTCGCGGGAGGCGGCCTACGGCGCCGACCCCGCCGTACTGCTGAAGGCGCTGGCGCCCCGGGACAGTGAGCAGCATCCGCCGCGGGTGCTGCTGATCGAGGAGCACGCGGAGATCGCGCTGGCGCTGACCGCGACGCTGGAGCGGCGTGGGATGCAGGTGGCGCGGGCCGCGAGCGACACCGACGCGGTGACGCTGGCGGGGCAGTTCCGGCCGAACCTGGTGGTGATGGACCTGATGCAGGTGCACCGCCGGCAGGCCGGGATCATCGACTGGCTGCGCGCGAACGGCCGGCTCAACCGCACCCCGTTGGTCGTGTACACGGCCGCCGTCGACCAGGCCGATCTGCCGCGCCTCGCGTCGGGCGAGACGGTGCTGTTCCTCGCGGAGCGCTCGACGAGCGGCGAGGTGCAGAGCCGGATCGTGGATCTGCTGTCGCGGATCGGCACCAACTAGCCGAGCACAATCGGCACCAACTACCGAGCACAAGGGAAGGGCCCCCGGCCGATGCCGGGGGCCCTTCCGCGCGGGTCAGATCCGGGTGACGTCCAGCCCGCCCTCCGCGTACTGCCTGCGCAGCACCTTCTTGTCGAACTTGCCGACGCTGGTCTTCGGGACCGCCTCGATGACCGTCCAGCGCTCCGGGAGCTGCCACTTGGCGATGCCCGCCTGGTCGGCGAGGAAGGTGCGCAGGGCGGCGAAGTCGGCCGTGGCGCCCTCCTTCAGGACCACCGTGGCCAGCGGGCGCTCGCCCCACTTGTCGTCGGGGACGGCGACGACGGCGGCCTCGGCGACCTCCGGGTGGGACATCAGGGCGTTCTCCAGCTCCACCGAGGAGATCCACTCGCCGCCGGACTTGATGACGTCCTTGGCCCGGTCGGTGAGGGTCAGGAAGCCGTCCGGGCTGATGGTGCCGACGTCGCCGGTCTTCAGCCAGCCGTCCTCGCTGAACTTGTCGTCGGGGCGCAGGGGTTCGCCGTCGGGGCCGTTGTAGTAGGCGCCGGCGATCCACGGGCCGCGGACCTCCAGCTCGCCCGCCGACTCGCCGTCCCAGGGCAGGCGCTCGCCGCCGGGGCCGGAGAGGCGGGCCTCCACCGAGGCGGGGAAGCGGCCCTGGGTCAGGCGGTAGCCGAACTCCGCGTCGGTGCCGACCGCGTGGGCCGGGGGACGGGCGATCGTGCCGAGCGGGGAGGTCTCCGTCATGCCCCAGGCGTGGCAGACCCGCATGCCGAGCCGGTCGAAGGCCTGCATCAGGGAGGGCGGACAGGCCGAGCCGCCGATGGTGACCTGGCCGAGCGAGGAGACCTCGCGGGGGTTGGCGGTCAGCTCGCCGAGCAGGCCCTGCCAGATGGTCGGGACCGCGGCGGCGTGGGTCGGCTTCTCGCGCTCGATCATCTCGGCCAGCGGCGCGGGCTGGAGGAAGCGGTCCGGCATCAGCATGTTGACGCCGGTCATGAAGGTGGCGTGCGGCAGGCCCCAGGCGTTGACGTGGAACTGCGGGACCACGACCAGGGAGGTGTCCTGGTCGGTCAGGCCCATCGACTGGGTCATGTTGACCTGCATGGAGTGCAGGTAGATGGAGCGGTGGCTGTAGACGACGCCCTTGGGGTCGCCGGTGGTGCCGGAGGTGTAGCACATGGCGGCGGCGGAGCGCTCGTCCAGCTCGGGCCAGTCGTACGCGATCGGCTTGCCCTCGATCAGGTCCTCGTACTCGTGCACACGCACGTCCGCGGCGGCCAGCAGGCCGCGGTCGCCGGGGCCGGAGACGACCACGTGCTCGACCGTCTTGAGGTGCGGGAGCAGCGGGGCCAGCAGCGGCAGCAGGGAGCCGTTGGCGATGACGACGCGGTCGGCGGCGTGGTTGACGATCCAGGCGAGCTGCTCGGGGGGCAGCCGGAGGTTGAGGGTGTGCAGGACCGCGCCCATGGAGGGGATCGCGAAGTAGGCCTCGACGTGCTCGGCGTTGTTCCACATCAGGGTCGCGACGCGCTCGTCGGCCGCCACGCCCAGGTCGTCCCGCAGCGCGTGCGCCAGCTGGGCCGCGCGGGCGCCGATCTCGGCGAAGGAGCGGCGGTCCGGTTCCGCCTCGCCGGTCCAGGTGGTCACCTGTGAGGTGCCGTGGATGGTGGACCCGTGGGTCAGGATCCTGGAGATCAACAGCGGTACGTCCTGCATGGTGCTCAGCACGGCGGTCCTCCCGGGGCGGCATTGCCTACGCGGTGGTAACGGTTGCGCAGATTCTGCGCGCATACCGCGCGGTATGTCACTAGGGGAGGGCGATCGATCAGGTCACGTTGTGCTGAACCGCGGCAGCCGCTACCGGGCCGGAGCCAGCTCCGGGTCCTCGCGCAGCTTGCCGAGCGCCCGGGACACCGCCGACTTCACGGTGCCGATGGAGACGCCGAGCACCTCGGCCGTCTGCGCCTCGCTGAGGTCCTCGTAGTACCTGAGGACGACCATCGCCCGCTGGCGGGCCGGCAGTTTCATGATCGCCCGCCACATCGCGTCGCGCAGCGCCTGCTGCTCGGCCGGGTCGGATCCGCTCGGGCAGGGCTCGGGCTCGGGCAGTTCGTCGGTCGCGAACTCGTCGACCTTGCGTTTGCGCCACTGCGAGGTGCGGGTGTTCACCAGCGCCCGGCGCACATACCCGTCGAGCGCGCGATGGTCCTCGATGCGCTCCCAGGCCACATAGGTCTTGGTGAGCGCGGTCTGGAGCAGATCCTCCGCGTCGCACGGGTTCGAGGTCAGCGACCTGGCGGTACGCAGCAGCACCGGCTGGCGGGCCCTCACGTACGACGAGAACGACGGGTACGGAAGGGTCTGCGCCCTGGATGCGTGCGGTGCGTGCGCCCTGGGTGCCGCGGCCTTCGAAGCGCTGGTGCAGACGGGTGTGGTCATGGCTCCACGCTAGGAGCGGGCACCACTGTCACTCATCGGCCGGAGGTCCCGAAGCCGAGTCCGCCTCAGGTTGTAGGGGTGGGGGTGGCTCCACCTCCTGAGGGTGGACGGCGGCCCGGGGCGTACTGCGGGTTTACCCCTGCGGGTCATACGGCCGCAGCCCTGCGGGTCATCCGTCGGCAGTCAGGACCAGTCCTGATGTCGGCACCCCCGTCCCCGCCGTGACCAGCGCGCTCGCCGCGCCGGACACCTGGTTGACGGCGGTTCCACGGATCTGGCGTACGCCCTCGGCGATGCCGTTCATCCCATGGAGGTACGCCTCGCCGAGCTGCCCGCCGTGGGTGTTCAGGGGCAGCCGGTCCGCCGCCACGAACTCCGCCGCCTCGCCCCGCCCGCAGAAGCCGTACTCCTCCAGTTGCATGAGCACGAACGGGGTGAAGTGGTCGTAGAGGATGCCCACGTCGATGTCGGCGGGCCCGAGTCCGCTCGTCCGCCACAGTTGCCGGGCCACGACCGCCGACTCGGGCAGGCCGGTGAGGTCGCCGGTGTGGAAGCCGGTCATCTGCTCCTGGCCGCGTCCGGCGCCCTGGGCGGCCGCCGCGATCACCGCGGGCGGGCCGGGCAGATCGCGGGCCCGGTTCAGGGACGTGACGACGATCGCCTGGCCGCCGTCCGTCTCCTGGCAGCAGTCCAGCAGCCGCAGCGGTTCGGCGATCCAGCGGGAGGCGGCGTGATCGGCGAGGGTGATGGGACGGCCGTGGAACCAGGCGGCCGGGTTGGTCGCCGCGTGCCGGCGGGCCGTGACGGCGACGGGTCCGAAGGCCGCCTCCGGGGTCAGCCCGTAGGTGTGGAGGTAGCGCTGGGCCGCCATCGCCACCCAGGACGCCGGGGTGAGCAGGCCGAACGGCAGCACCCAGCCGAGCGCGGCGCCCTCCGCGGACGGCTCCCGCTGCTGCACCCCCGAGCCGAAGCGGCGGCCCGAACGCTCGTTGAAGGCGCGGTAGCAGACCACGACCTCGGCCGTCCCGGCCGCGACAGCCAGCGCGGCCTGCTGGACGGTCGCACAGGCGGCGCCGCCGCCGTAGTGGACGCGGGAGAAGAAGCTCAGCTCGCCGATCCCGGCCGCCTGGGCGACGGTGATCTCCGGGCTGGTGTCCATGGTGAAGGTGACCATGCCGTCCACGTCGGCGGGCGTCAGCCCCGCGTCGTCCAGCGCCGCCCGCACCGCCTCCACGGCCAGCCGCAGTTCGCTGCGCCCGGAGTCCTTGGAGAACTCGGTGGCCCCGATGCCGGCGATCGCCGTACGGCGGTTCATCGCTCTCCTCCCAGGGTGAGGGTGGCGGTGCCGGTGACGTGCGCGCCGATGGCGTTGGTGCCGACGACGCGCACGGTCGCCGTATCGCCGTCGAGCGCTTCGATCCGGCCGGTCAGCACCATGGTGTCGCCGGGGTAATTGGGGGCGCCGAGGCGGATGGACAGCTTGCGGAGCACGGCCGTGGGCCCGAGACGGTCGGTGAGGTAGCGGCCGACGAGGCCGTTGGTGGTGAGGATGTTCATGAAGATGTCCGGGGAGCCCTTCTCGCGGGCGAGTTCCGGGTCGTGGTGGACGTCCTGGTAGTCGCGCGAGGCGACGGCCCCGGCGACGATCAGGGTGCGGGTGATCGGGACGGTGAGCGGGGCGAGCTCGTCTCCGGTCCTCATGCCTCCGCCCTCCACACGGGAAGGGTCAACTCATCGTCGTACGCGTGGAATTCGACCCGCACGGGCAGCCCGATCCGCACCTTGTCGCAGTCGACCCCGACGATGTTCCCGAGCATCCGCACGCCCTCGGCCAGCTCGATCAGGGCTACGGCGTAGGGGGGATCGAAGGCCGGGAAGGGCGGGTGGTGCATGACGACGTACGAGTACACCGTCCCCTCGCCGCTCGCGGTCACGGTGTCCCAGTCCAGGGAGCCGCAGGCGCCGCACCCGGGCAGCCAGGGGTGCCGGAGGGCGGCGCAGTCGCTACAGCGCTGGATGAGGAGTTCATGGCGGCCGACGCCCTCCCAGAAGCCCGCGTTGTCGCGGTTGACGACGGGGCGGGGGCGTCGGGGTCTGTCGGGCTTCGGGGTGGGGGCGTACTTGAGGATGCGGAAGCGGTGGGTGCCGACGAGGTCGGGGCCGACGCGGAGGTCGGTGCGGGTGGTGACGAAGTGGCCGGTGCCGAGCTTGGTGGTCTTCCGGTCGGAGACGGACTCGATGACGGTGTCGAAGGTGATCTCGTCGCCGGGGCGCAGGGGGCGGAGGTACTCCTGCTCGCAGTCGGTGGCGACGACGGAGGCACAGCCCGCCGCGTCGAGGAGGCCGAGCAGTTCGTCGTACGCCGCGGAGCGTCCGGTGTGGCCGGAGAGGCCGCCCATCGTCCACGCCTGGAGCATGGTGGGCGGGGCGATGGCGTCGGGGCCGGTGTAGGCGGGGTTGGTGTCGCCGAGGGCCTCGCACCAGTGCCGGATCATGGGCAGGTTGACGGGGTCCTTGGCGGTGCCCTCGGTGGCGGCGGCGCGGCCTTCGAAGGCCTTGAGCTGCTCGGTCAGGTCTTCGTCGCGGTGCACGACTGCCTCCCTTCTCAGGATTTCTGACTGTCCGTCAGATGTGATGGGGAGTCAAGATGGCGGCGGGACTGAGAAAACGCCTGCGCGGCGATGCCGTGGCACCGCCGCGCAGACGCGTACACCCCAAAGCACACCGCACGAGAGACCGATCAGGGCCGGTGCCGGTCACCGGCCCTCAGCTCACCACCACAGCGGGGTGAAGTTGACGGCCACGTTGTCGTTCCCCTGGTTGATGGCCGTGAACGCGGAACCGTCGACCTGGGCGGTGTTGCTCTGGTTCGAGGCACCGGAGCCGATCGCCTGCTGCTGGGTCGTGGACGAGTTGCCGTTGTTGTTGCCGCCCACCCCGCTGCCGATGATGCCCTGCCAGGCATTCGTGACGGCCGCGCTCGATCCGTCGTCCGCGATGGCGCCGTTGCCCGCCATCGCGACACCGCTGAAGAGGGCGGCGGCGAGCGGAAGTGCGGAGACGGCGGCGATGACGCGGGCGGTACGGATGCTTGCCATGTTGTTCCTCCAGAACGTGAAGTACGTGAAGCCCGTGAAGCACGGCTCCCCAAGCACATGAACTACGGCTTCCACCAGGGCAGTTGGCCGACCGCCCCGGCACTGTGCACGACGTCGCGAATCCAGAGTTGCCCACCGAATCCCCGGCGAACCACCCCGGAAGCCGCGATTCGCCCTCAAGCGTGATGACAAGTCGATAAACCCCTTTGCGTGACGGAAACGCCCAGGTCGGGGCGGTAAGGGCAGTGCGGCCCAAGTGCCGCAAGAGGTGAAGCGTTCCGGTGAATTTCCGGCCAACCCGCTCCCGCCGGGCGAGTCGCACCGGCCCCCTCTTCCCTTTCTCGAACATACGTACGAACATGGATGCATGGCCACCACCGACCGGCACGACCGGCAGGCCACGACGCTGGCCCTCGCACACGCCCTGTCAGCCGCCGAACGCGGACTGGCCGTCATCCCCCTGTCCCGGACAAAACTCCCGGCCCTGCGCTCGCCCCACCGAGACACCCCTCATCGCGACGCCCCTCTTCGCGACACCCCCGTGGACCCGATCCCCTGCCGCGGCGAATGCGGCCGCTACGGACATGGCGTGTACGACGCCTCGACGGACCCGGCCCGCATCCGGGACCTCTTCGCGGCGGCCCCTTGGGCCACGGGCTACGGAATCGCGTGCGGCCTCCCGCCCCACCACCTGATCGGCATCGACCTCGACACCAAATCCGGTACGGACTCCTCGGCGGCCCTGCGCGAACTGGCGCTGCGCCACCTGTTCACGATCCCCGAAACGGTGGTCGTCCTGACTCCGAGCGGCGGACGCCACCTCTGGCTCAGCGGCCCGCCGGACGTGGTCGTCCCCAACTCGGCCGGCCGCCTGGCCCCCGGCATCGACATCCGGGGCGCCGGCGGCTACCTCGTCGGCCCCGGCTCCCGCACGGACCACGGCGTGTACAGCACGGCCCCGGGCACCGCACACCTGGCCCCCGCGGCCTGCCCGCCCTCTCTGCTCCGCCTGCTGCTCCCACCCCCGCGCGTCGCGCCCCAGAGTCCGGTGCCGGCGTCCGTGGGCGACCACGGCCGGGGCCTGGTCCAGTTCGTCCTCGCCGCGCACGAGGGCCAGCGCAACACCCGCCTGTTCTGGGCGGCTTGCCGGGCCTACGAGGACGGCATCGGCCCCGCGCTGGTGGACCCCCTGGTCGAGGCGGCGCTCAACACGGGCCTGAGCGAGCGAGAGGCGAGGGCGACGATCGCCTCGGCAGCCCGCATGACAGGCCACCACCCCTGAAATTCACAAGCTCCGCCCCGGGGAAGTTCCTTAGGGTGCCGACCATGTCCCTGAGCCGCATAGTCCTCCCCTCCGGCCGCCCGGTAGACCTCATGGAACTCCAGCTCTCCTCCACGTACGGAGGAATGCTGGAGGGCTACCCGTGCGCACTGGTGAACAAGATGAAGATCACGGGCCTGTTGCGCTCAGCCGAAACGGCGTTCCCCTCCGCACCGGTGCATCTGATCCCGCCCGAGCGCGAGTACCCCGACGACGACACCGGCCCGCTCGGCCCCTTCGGCCCGGTGGAGGTGATCCCGAAGGTGGCCTGCATCGGCTACTTCCGTTCCACCGCCGTAGACCCGTCCCTGGACCCGGTCCTGCACATCTCGCGCCTCACGGTGGCCTGGTTCCAGCCGACCCCGGAGACCCCGTCGGGCTCCGTCGAGAACCACCCGTTGCGGGAACTCGCGTGGGAGCAGCTGGCGGAGGACGTCGAGCTCTAGGGCCTGTCGTTTGGATCAGGCCGGCTACGAGAAACAGCGCAGGCCGGCCGACCCGAGCGGGCTCTGGTGCGTGCAGCTGCAAGGCGGAGGAGGGCGGCGACGCGGAGCGTCGGCAACCGACGACAACGCGGCTGGGGGTCCCCCCTCTGGGGGGAGTGCGTGCCAGGGCCCGCAACGCCGGACTGATCCAAACGACAGGCCCTAGTCGGGGAGCTTCGCGGTGAGGTCGAGGGCGTCGGCGAGGTGTCTGGTGACGGAGTCGTCGCCGCGGGTGTCCGGGAAGTTGAAGTAGCAGGAGTGCGCCCAGCCGGGGATGAGCCGCCAGGGCTTGTTCCCTCGCACCGGGACGTCATGGACTCCGCTGCCGAAGAGCCGCCCCAGGGGCCCGCCGAACCAGTCGCCCAGGAATCCGCAGAACGAGGGGATGAACGGGAAGTACAGATTCGTCCAGCGCACGACGGCGAAGGGCGACCAGTCGTTGAGCACGGCCATGCCGTTCCAGCTGAAGGAGAACGGCGTGTCACCGGCCCCGAGCTCCGCCTGCGGAAGGGGCGGGCAGGTGACGAGCTCACGCCGGGCGACCCGCGCCTCGAAGTCACGCTTGTTCTTCGTGTAGAGCCGCTCGGCGAAGCACATGGGCGTGCCGCAGCTGATGAAGTCGGTGATCCGCCACTGGTTTCCCTGGGCCCGAAGATCGCTCCACAGCCCCCACTGCGCCTCGCGGTAGCGGGTCGTCTCGCCGGGGGTAGGGGTCCGGTCCTCCTCCCGCCCCGGCATCGCGTCGGCCGCCGCTTCGAGCGTCGCGAGCGACTGCGAGCCCGGGGCGAGGGCATTCCTGGTCATGCCCCAGAGAGTGGTGATTCCGTCGTAAGCGATGTAGGCGCCCAGACTGTGAGCGACGACGATCACCCGCTGATACCGGGGCCCGCCGCCGATCTCCGCCTGATGAAGCCGCCGCAACAGCTCGACCATCCCCTCGCGGATGTCCCGCCGCACGGCGTACGACCGGGGCGAGGTGTCGAGATAGCGAACGACGTCAACAAAGCTGTTCGTGATGAACGAAGGCCCGAACCGGGTGGCGAGAAAGAGCAGCACCACACCGAAGGTGCCGGTCCCCAGCACGGTGAAGGCGATGTTGAGGAGGTTCTCGACGGCGGACTTCTCCCCGTCGAAGGGAATGTCGAGGACGAGGATTCCCCAGCCCGCCAGCAACAGGAGGACCCAGCTGGCGAGCCAGGCGAACCCGAGCCCCTTCGGCGGCAGGCGGCGGATCAGCTTGAGGAACGTCGGCAGCATGTCCGACATCCGGTTCCCCTGCATCAGATGCGCCCAGTGGTACTCGAAGAACTCCGTCTGCGGACGGTCACCGTCGGCGGGCGCGAGGAACCGACGGGACTCGAACGACTCGGACGCGACGTCCCGCTTGGAGTAGAACTTCCAGGTCCCCGGGCTCACGGGCGGCAGTCCCGCCCGAATGAACTTCGTGAGGGCATCCAAGGGGCGCTGCTCACCCATCCCGTGCACGATCACGACAGCCTGGCGTTGGTTGGCCATGCAGGGTGAATCGGCAACGGAGCGTGCAACCTTGACCGTGTGGGGGAACTTCCTGCCCCTAGCCGATCAGTTGGCCGCCTGTTTTACTTCGCGGATGATTACGGGTGCCTGTGCCTTGGTCGGCATGATGATCGGAACACTGATCGTGGCACGCCGAGCCCGACGGACAGCCACACGGGCCGCGGCGGGGGAAGCGGTCTTCTTCCAGGTCAGCGCCAATCGTCCGAACGAGGGCCGCCGTTACAGCCCGGGCCGGGTGCGATCCGGGGGCCGGTTCCACTGGGAACCCCGCTGGTCCTGGACACGGCTGCGCGAACTCCCGCCGGACCTGCACTACGTCCAGGCCCGCCGCCCGACACTCCGCGAGATGCTGTGGGTCTCGGCCGACGCGCTGGTGATCGAGTGCGAGTCCTCCACAGGACCGGTACGACTGTGCGCCCACGCGGCGCAGGCGGTGCCCGTGGTGGAAATGCTCCGCCGCACAGCTCTGTAGGGTGCGACACCATGACTCCTGACGTGCCTCGGGGCCAGAAGTGCGGCGACGCGGTGAGCTGGGAAGACCTCGTCGCCCGATATGCGCGGGCCGATGCCGACGAGCTCGATGCATACACCTTCTCCGTGATCGCAGGAAAGACGGAGAACGAGGTGATCCGAGCTTTCGGTGGCGATCCGGAAGCGTCGCGCCTGATGACGTTTGCCGAGGCCTCCGACGAGCAAGCAGCCCACATCTACAAGGACTACGAACTGCTTCGTGTCCTCACCGTCGACCGACGTGTCATCACCATGGAGTGCGGCTACCACGGCAGCATCCCGGAGATCGCCAGACGAACGTCCGCTGACGGAGGCGAGTTCTTCAGCGTCTATCGGAGCGTTAACGCCAGGTACCAGGTCATGCACGCCGTCGATGGCCACGTGGACGGCATGTTCGACCCCTTCGAACTCGAGGACGCCGCCTGGATGGAGCCAGAACCGGAGGTCCCCAGCTGGGCAGAGGGAGTCGCCTTCCACATGGAGACCCTGTGCGCCGAATCCTTCGCGCTCATGGAACGCACCATGGGCGTAACCATCGATCCCGGATGGATGGACACAGCACTTCGCACCGTACTGCTCGCCTCACCCTCCGAGCTCTTCGGCCAGTCGGAGGCGGCATGGCTCCCATAGGAGCGGCTCCATTGCTGTCGGTCACCTGGGAAACTCAAACCATGATCCGTTCGCTCCCGAGAGGGTCCCGGCTCGCCGGATGTGCTGTGGTGATGTCGGCGTTTCTGCTCACGTCGTGCACGACATCCGACAGCGGTGAGGACACCACCGCCCCCCGGCCGTCGTCGCCTGCGCCGAGCCCGACCCGAACGACACCGGAGCCATCGGAGCCATCGGAAAAGGACCTGACCGAGCGGGCTCAGGCGGCTATTGCCGCAGTCCGCAGCGGGACGTTGGTCGAAGCCGGAGTGGAACGTGTGAGCGACGGCATCCACACCGAACCCGGGCTGAGCAAGGGCAAGACCTACCGGCTCAACCTGGTCTGCGCCGGCAGCGGCAGTGCGCAAGTGCGGTTCGTGCCAACGCAGGCAGGCACAGCGGCATCAGTTCCTTGCGATGAATCAGTTGTGCAGCAGCGGATCACCGGGGACGAACTGGTTCGGATCAACGTGAACGGAGCCGAGGGATCAACCGGCGTGATCGCTTGGCAGATCGACGCTCTCTGATCCGGAAGACCACGGACATTGTGGTGCTCGCGCTCTGCGAGTTCGGGCGAGCATGCGAACGGCCCCCGACCAAGTGCCAGGTCAGGGGCCGTTCACCTGCGGAGGCGGTGGGATTTGAACCCACGGTGACATCGCTGCCACGACGGTTTTCAAGACCGTTCCCTTAGGCCGCTCGGGCACGCCTCCCCGCGCCGTCGTTGATCCCGGCGCGGGGACAAGAGTAACGGGTGGGGGTGGTCAGCTGTCGCCCACTCGGGAGCCGAGGGTCAGTTGGACGGTGTGGGTCTGGCCGTCTCGTTCGTAGGTGATCTCCACCTTGTCGCCGGGCTGGTGGGTCCAGATTTCGCCGATCAGGGTGGGGCCCGAGTCGATCACTCGGTCGTCGAGTTTCGTGATGACGTCTCCCGGCTTCAGGCCTGCCTTCGCCGCCGGGCCGCCCGATTCCACCGGGTCCGAGCCGCTCGCGCCCTGCTCGGTGATCTTCGCGCCGCCCGTGCCCTCCTCCAGGGAGACCGAGGCGCCGATCTTGGCGTACACCGGCTTGCCGGTCTTGATCAGCTGCTGGGCGACGTACTTGGCCTGGTTGATCGGGATGGCGAAGCCCAGGCCGATGGAGCCGGACTGGCTGGTGCCGCCCAGGCCGTTCCCGGCGGACTGGATCGCGGAGTTGATGCCGATCACGTTGCCCTGCGCGTCCAGGAGGGGGCCTCCCGAGTTGCCCGGGTTGATCGAGGCGTCGGTCTGTAGCGCGCTCATGTACGAGGCGTTCGAACCCGTGCCGTCGCTCGACGCCACCGGGCGGTTCTTCGCGCTGATGATGCCCGTCGTCACGGTGTTCGACAGACCGAAGGGCGCGCCGATCGCGATCGTCGAGTCGCCCACCGCCACCTTGTCGGAGTTGCCGAGGGTCAGCGGCTTCAGGCCCGACGGGGCGTTCTTGAGCTTGATGACCGCCACGTCGTAGCCCTGGGCATGGCCGACCACCTCGGCGTCGTACTTCTTGCCGTTCGGGAAGGTCGCGCTCACCTTGCCGCCCTCGACCGCCTCGGCGACCACGTGGTTGTTGGTGACGATGTGGCCCTCGGTGTCGAAGACGAACCCGGTGCCGGTGCCGCCCTCGCCGCTGCTGCTCTCCGCCTCGATCGTGACCGTGCTCGGCAGCGCCTGCTGGGCCACGCCCGCGATGGTGCCCGCGTCGCGCTTGATGTCGCCGCCGGTGTCGGAGGCGGAGACGGTGGTGGAGGAGCTCTCGTCGTCCTTGGCCAGGGTGTAGCCGATTCCGCCGCCGATGCCGCCCGCGACCAGCGCGGCGATCAGGACCGCTGCGAGCAGGCCGCCGCGCTTGCGGCCGGTCGACGAGGGGGCGGGGGCGGGCGTCGGCTGTTGGTACGCCGCGCCCCAGACCGTGCCCGAACCGGCGCCGCCGTTCGCGTCCCCGCCCGTCGCGGCGTAGACGGGGGTGGCGGCGTACGCGCGGTTGGCCGGCGCGGGGGGCGGCCAGGAGGCGTCCGGGGCCGACGGGGGCTGGGGGGCGGCGTACGGCTGCCCCGCCTCGGTCGGTTGCTGCTCCGCCGGTGACGTCGGAGGTACCGGCGGCAGCTGGGCCGTCGGGGCGCCGTCGGGGGTCGGCTCCGGAGCAGCGGGAGCGTCCACCGGCACGGGGGGTGCGGACGGGGCCGGGGGTACCGCGGCGCCCTCGTTCTCGGTGCTCACAGCTTTTCTCCTCGATCCACGGCGTTAGTTTTCGGTCGCACTCGGTCACGCCCGTTCACGTGTGTCGACGGCCCGGTGCGTTTCAGCTGTGCAGGTCTTTTTGTATGCCGTCAGCTTTTCCCACGGGCCGTCAGAGCACCATAAGCGGTGGCTGTGGGTCCGAGGCCTTTCTTTATATGGGTCATTACTCAGCAAAAGGGAATAATGCCATCGCCTCCCGTCGACACGCCTACCCCCACTCGGTGGCACCATGACGCGGTGACCCACGCACGGCAGCACTCGCCCCAAGTCGTCGCCCACCGCGGAGCCTCCGAGGACGCCCCCGAGCACACCCTGGCCGCCTACCGGAAGGCGATCGAGGACGGCGCGGACGCCCTGGAATGCGATGTCCGCCTCACCGCGGACGGCCATCTCGTCTGTGTCCACGACCGCCGCGTCAACCGCACCTCCAACGGCCGCGGCGCGGTCTCCGCCCTGGAGCTGGCCGAACTCGCCGCCCTCGACTTCGGCTCCTGGAAGAACCGGGACGAGGAGCCCGACTGGGAGCACCGCCCCGAGGACCGCGAGGCCACCTCCGTCCTCACCCTGGAACGCCTGCTGGAGCTGATCGCCGACGCCGGGCGCCGGGTCGAGCTGGCCGTCGAGACCAAGCACCCCACCCGCTGGGCGGGCCAGGTCGAGGAGCGGCTGCTGCATCTGCTGAAGCGGTTCGGCCTGGACTCCCCGGCCACCGCGCAGGAGTCGCCGGTCCGCGTGATGAGCTTCTCGGCGCGTTCGCTGCACCGCATGCGTGCCGCCTCGCCGACGCTGCCGACGGTCTATCTGATGCAGTTCGTCTCGCCCCGGCTGCGCGACGGACGGCTGCCCGCGGGCGTACGGATCGCAGGACCCTCGATCCGGATCGTGCGCAATCACCCCGCGTATGTCGAGCGGCTGAAGCGGGCCGGTCACCAGGTGCACGTCTGGACCGTGAACGAGCCAGAAGACGTCGACCTCTGCGTGGAACTGGGCATCGACGCCATCATCACCAACCGCCCCCGCGCGGTGCTGCACCAGCTCGGCCGCTGAGCTGCGCGAACCCATCTGTCCCGGTACCGCCTCAGTACTACCTCTGTACGACCTCTTGACCCAGTGGTCCCATCGGCCCCATCCTCCACATCTCGGCCACACCGTCGATTTCCAGCCAGGCAATTACAGGGAGTGCTCCGGCGCGTTCGTTCCGTATTCGATCGTTGCGAATGCGTCACCGGACATGGATTGGCCGGTTTCCGGTACAGGCCATTGGGGCATCCACACCGTGGCGTGGGGCGAAGGAGGTCTCGGGGGTGGCGTTGGTGGTGGCACAGGAGGTGCCCACGTCGTCGAGCATGGCCGTACCCCATGGCCCTGCGGGCGTGGGGAAAGCGAGACACCGGATGCGCGAACAATTGCGCATGGGTGGTGTGGCGGAATCGGTCATCGACGACGCCGTACTGATCCTTTCCGAGCTCTTGAGCAACGCGTGCAAACACGGCCGACCACTGGGCGACGCCCTGGCCGGGGACGGTGACGTACGGGCCGCGTGGCGGGTGGACGCCGCCGGGCGGCTCACGGTGGAGGTGACGGACGGCGGCGGGCCCACCCGCCCGGCTCCGGCCACGCCCTCGGTCACCGCGCACGGCGGCCGCGGGCTCAACATCATCACCGCGCTGGCCGACGACTGGGGTGTCCGGGACGACGCCCGGGGTGAGGTCACCGTGTGGGTCATAGTGCATGACTCCAATGCGGCTCACCGCCACCATGACTTCGCTACGCGCGTCGCCGCTCCGGCCGTCGCCTCGATCCCCGAACTGGACTTCGCGGACGCCTTCGACGACCTGGACTGACCCGGGCGACGGAGGGGACAGCGACGCGTTGTCCACAGGGTCGCGTCGGTCATGGCGTGAACAGCTAGGCTCCCGCCGTACGAGACGAGCCGTTTCCGGGAGACCCCTCATGGCCAAGAAGCGCCCCCAGACGAAGGCCACGCGGCCACAGCTCACCGACGGAGAGATCCCGGTCGTCGGCGCGCGCGAGCCCTGCCCGTGCGGCAGTGGCCGCCGCTACAAGGCGTGTCACGGCAAGGCGGCCGCCGAGGCCGTGACCGAGTTGGTGCAGCGCCCCTTCGAGGGGCTGCCCGGCGAGTGCGACTGGGTCGCCCTGCGCGAGCTGGTGCCCGCCGCCACCGTCACGCTGCCGCTGAAGGGCGGTCTGCCCGAGGGCGTTCCCTCCGTCACGCTCGCGACCGTGCTGCCGATGGCCTGGCCCGCGCTGCGCCGCGACGACGGCTCGGTCCTGCTGGGCCTCCAGAACGACACGGCGTCCGGCGACATCAGCCGCGACCTCGCCGACACCCTCCAGCGCGCCCTTGAGTCCAAGCCCGGCTCCCCGGTCCAGGCCCGGCGTGCCCCGGCCGACGGTCCGCGACTCCAGGATCTGCTCGACGCCGATGGCACGTTCGAGCCAGTTGTGCACGCGGGCTTCGAGTTCTGGGTCCCGGACGCGGAGAACGCCACCCCGGAGGTCACCGCCTCCCTGGAGCGGGCCAACGCCGCCGCCATCCCGACCGTGCGGCTGACCGGCGTGGACGCCGCGTACTGGTGCGAGACGCCGGACAAGAACCACCTGCGCTGGGTCATGCCGTACCCCGAGGAGCAGCTTCTGGACGCACTCGCGCGGCTGCACGCGGCCGGGAAGTCCAACCTCGGCGAGGGCACCCGTCTGGTGGGTTCCTTCCGCGCTCATGGCCTGACGGTGCCGGTCTGGGACCTGCCGAGCGGGATCGGCGCCCAGGACGTGGAGAAGCCGGCCGCCGAGTTCGCCGAGCGGCTCACCGCCGCCCTCGCGGCCGACGCCCCGCTCACCGCGGACGAGCGCCGCGCGCGGGGCGGCCTGACCAACCGCCAGGTCACGCTCAGCTGACGCACAGGAAGAAGCTCCCCGCGGCTGACCGACCGGTCAGCCGCCAGGGGGGCGCTCGAAACTGGTGAATCCGATCACAACTCCCCGTCGGCACAGGGAAATCGGTGACCGGAAAGCCCAGATCGAATTTGCGAACGGCCGATCTCTTGTTACCGTTCCAGTAGCCCGGTTGCTGGTGCATCCCCCGTCGCCAGCAACCGGGTCTTTGCATGGGCACGGAACTGTACAGAGCGCGGCAGGTCGTCAACCGCCGGTGGACGCACCGGAATTGCTGCCGGAACGCAGCAACAGCGGGCCCTGTCCGGCGTGGGACGCGAACTCCGCGACCGCCGTGTAGCCGTCCAGGTCGCCCCGGGTCCGCTCGCGAGGCGTCTCGCAGGTGCCCGGCTCGTCCTCGGCGCCCACCGCGCAGCGCATCTGCACGGTGCGCCCGGCCGGACCCATCAGGCTCAGCACCGAATCCAGCGCCCCGCCGGTGGTGTTGCGGTAATAGGTGCGCGCCCAGGTCTCCTCGCCCTGCGTGAGCACACAGGTCTGTGCCTCGATGCCCTCGGGGGAGGTCAGTTCGGGTCCGCAGCGGGCGGCGGTGGCCAGGCCGAGGCCGAGATTCAGCGGCGAGGGGGAGGACGCCTTCGCATCGGCGGGCACGGAAGAAGTGGGCGCGGGGGAGGCGGGCGCCGTGACCCGGCCGCTCTCTTCGCCGACCTGCCCCGCGGACGCCACGGCCAGCGGCAGCGCCACCGCGCACACCGCGACGCCCGCAAGGGCAAGAAGACGCAGGTTCATGAGACGGAAGATAACGACGTGAGGCGCGCGCCCCGTCCGGCGCGCGCCCGACACCCTTACAACTCGGGTGCGCTCACACCCGTACGAGTGAGGGCCTCCACCACGGCGTCCACCACGGCCTCCACGTCCGGTACCCACGGGGAGGCCGAGCCGGGCAGCGGCGCGCGCTCCCAGCCGATGGCACCCTGACCGGTCTCGGAGGGGGGCAGGGCGAGATAGCCGCCCGAGCCGTGGAAGCGCAGGGAACCCGGGACGAAGTCCTTGGCGTAGAGCAGTTCGCCCAACTGCTCCATGGAGTACGGCTTGACGAGCAGCGCCCAGCGGGTGGGCGAGGCGATCACGGGGCCGAGCCGCATGCCGTTGCGGTCGAGCGCGGCCAGGGCCTGGGCGGCCGGCAGGGCGGGCAGGCTGACCGCGCAGGGCGCGTTGCCGCCGGTGGCCAGGACGATGGGTGCCGCCGGGCGGTTGGTCCACCACCAGCGCACCATGCGCTCGTCGGTGGTGGCCGCGAGGAGGCCGGGGTCGAAGGGGTGCGCACCGGGCACCGTGCACTCCGGGTCGGGGCAGCCGCAGCGGGACCGCCCCTGCGGGTCCGCCGTCACACCCGGGAGTACGGGCCACTGCCATTGAGTCGCGAAGGTCAGGGCCGCGCTGAGCAACTCAGGCCTCCCGTCGCTGCGCTGGGACAGGAGCCTGCGTCGCCTTCCGAGGATCTCGCGCATGAGCGCTCGTTCCTTTCCGTTGCACCGCTGGCAACACCGTGGTCCACATCACACCATGTGTCGATCACTTCACTGTGCGTACCTGTTGGCGCATCACACCCCTGCTGCGAGCAAGGGGAACCCCTATGGGCCGAGCGTTGGCTGCGTCCGCGGCAGCCTCGTCCATACCTGCGTCTATCAAAAGCATGGGCGTGGCGTGGGGTGGCGAAGTCTGGCGTTTTGCCGTCCCGCGTATTTCTCTTCGCCTCCGCCACGGGAGGATGGGGCACGGTCGTCGGTGGCTAAGACGCCCGGGTCCGCCACCAGGTTCCGGGTGACTGTCAACCACCCCTGGCCTTCTCCGAGTACGTACCCATCACGACCGCTGTGACGCTCCGTGGAGCAAGGCCAGTCGACCGCAATAAGGCGTTCCCTGAGGCAGTTTTAAGCCAACTTTGCCTTTCCGCAAGGGGTCGGGGAGATGTGCGCTCGTTACCCATGGACACCAGGAATCCCGGCAGGACAATGCTGGACATCCCCTCACGAGTGCGTGTACATGTGGAGACACTGTAGCGGCGCAGAATGACATGGGGGTTTGCGATGCTTTTGAGCAATACGCACCGGTCGGAAAGCCGGACGACATGAACGCCCCTCACCCTCCGAAAGTGGCCGGAATCGATTCAACGGTTCCCTCGCCCGCACACACTGTCGCGCCCGCGCCCGTGGCCTCGGAGCCCACAGTCACCACTCCCGTCACAGTCGCGGCCACCCCCGGCGCCCCCGGACTGCTCCTCCAGGACCGGCTCGCAGGCTGGGTCTCCGACCTCACCACGCTCCATGAACTCACCGAGCGGCTGGCTCGAACGGCCTCCTTGTCAGACGCCCTCCAGGAGCTGCTGCGCGCCGGGTCCGCCCTCGTCGGCGCCCGGCGCGGACTCGTCGTGCTGGAGCCCGCCGACGGACGGGGCCCGGACACCACGGTCGGCCTGGGCCTCGCCCGCGCGGACCTCGGGCACATCGAGACCGTGCCGCGCGGCTCCATGTCGTACGGCAGGATCCTCGACGGACTGCCCGGCGGGGACGGGGAGATCGCGCAGCCCGATCTGTTCGCCGAGGACGGTCTCGACCCGCGCCATCGCGAGGTGGCCGCGCGCCTCGGCTATGCCGCGAGCTACGCACTCCCCCTGCACACCGAGACCGCGGGCCGGCTCGGGGCCGCCGTATGGCTCTACGACGAGCCCGCCGAGCCGTCGGAGCGGCAGCGGCACCTCGTCGGTCTGTACACGCGCTACGCCACCGAGCACCTCGCCCGGCTGCTGGAGGTCGAGCGCACGCGCGCGTGCATGGCGACGATGTCCGAGGAGCTGCTCCCCTCCCGGCTGCCCCGGGTGCCCGGGGTCCAGCTCGCCGCCCGACACCGCACCGGGCCGCTGGGCGGCGGCGACTGGTACGACGCGCTGCCGCTGCCGGACGCGGCGCTCGGGCTCGCGGTCGGCTCGGTCACCGGATCGGGGCCGAGCGCGGTCGCCGCGATGGGGCGGCTGCGGGCCTCGCTGCGGGCGTACGCCGTGATGGAGGGCGAGGACCCGGTGGCGGTCCTGTCCGATCTGGAGCTGCTGCTGCGGCTGACCGAGCCCGCCCGCTCGGCGACCGCGCTGTTCGCGTACTGCGAACCCGCGCTGCGCAAGCTCACCCTCGCCGGGGCCGGGCACTGCCCGCCGCTGCTGATCGGCGAGCGGCGCACCGAGTTCGTGGAGACCTCCGTCTCCGCCCCGCTCGGCATGCTGGCCTGCTGGGAGGCGCCGAGCGTGGAGCTCCAGGCGGAACCCGGAGAGACGGTTCTGCTCTACACCGACGGGCTGCTGCACCGTACCGGCGACGCCACGGACCGGGCCTTCGCGCGGCTGCACACGGCGGCGGCGAGCGTGCCCCGGGCGATCCGGAACGACCCGGACGCCATCGCGGAGCACGTCCTGCGCACGGTCCTGCCGGACGGTCTTGACGCGGCGGACAGCGCCGAGGACGTGGTGCTGCTGGCGGCCCGCTTCGAGTGAGGTCGGTAACAGGTCCTCGGGCCCTGGGCCCCCTTCCGTGCAACCGTACGATGGAGGGGGTCCAGTGCCGTATCAAGGAGGATGACCGTGGCGGAAGAGCTCACGCCGGAGACCCCGGAAGAGTCTGAGGAGCCGATCAAGCAGCGCAAGAACGGCCTGTACCCGGGCGTGTCCGACGAGCTGGCCGAGAACATGAAGTCCGGCTGGGCCGACACGGAGCTGCGCGATCTGGCGGCGATCCCTCAGGCCGCCGAGACGGCCAAGCGGCGCGCCGCCCTGTCGGCCCGCTTCCCGGGCGAGCGTCTGGTGATCCCCGCGGGCAATCTGAAGACCCGCTCGAACGACACGGAGTACCCCTTCCGGGCCTCGGTCGAGTACGCCTACCTGACCGGCAACCAGACCGAGGACGGCGTCCTGGTCCTGGAGCCCGTCGCCGACGGCCACCAGGCGACGATCTACCTGCTGCCCCGCTCCGACCGCGAGAACGGCGAGTTCTGGCTCTCCGGCCAGGGCGAGCTGTGGGTCGGCCGCCGGCACTCGCTGACCGAGGCCGGGACGCTGTACGGCATCCCGGCGTCGGATGTGCGCGAGCTGGCGGACAAGCTCCGCGAGGCGACGGGTCCGGTGCGTGTCGTACGGGGCTACGACAGCGGCATCGAGTCCGCGCTGACGGACAAGGTCACCGCCGAGCGGGACGAGGAGCTGCGGGTCTTCCTGTCCGAGGCGCGGATGGTCAAGGACGACTTCGAGATCGGCGAGCTCCAGAAGGCCGTCGACTCCACGGTGCGCGGCTTCGAGGACGTGGTGAAGGTCCTCGACAAGGCCGAGGCCACCTCCGAGCGCTACATCGAGGGCACGTTCTTCCTCCGGGCGCGGGTCGAGGGCAACGACGTCGGCTACGGCTCCATCTGCGCGGCCGGGCCGCACGCCTGCACGCTGCACTGGGTGCGCAACGACGGCCCGGTGCGCTCCGGCGACCTGCTCCTGCTGGACGCGGGCGTGGAGACGCACACGTACTACACCGCGGACGTGACGCGCACGCTGCCGATCAACGGCACGTACACCGAGATCCAGAAGAAGATCTACGACGCCGTGTACGAGGCCCAGGAGGCCGGGATCGCGGCGGTGCAGCCCGGCGCGAAGTACCGGGACTTCCATGACGCCTCGCAGCGGGTGCTGGCCGAGAAGCTCGTGGAGTGGGGCCTTGTCGAGGGCCCCGTGGAGCGGGTCCTGGAGCTGGGCCTCCAGCGGCGCTGGACGCTGCACGGCACCGGCCACATGCTCGGCATGGACGTCCACGACTGTGCGGCGGCGCGGGTGGAGACGTACGTCGACGGCGTGCTCGAGCCGGGGATGTGCCTGACGGTCGAGCCCGGCCTGTACTTCCAGGCCGACGACCTGACGGTGCCGGAGGAGTACCGGGGCATCGGGGTCCGGATCGAGGACGACATCCTGGTGACGGAGAACGGCAACCGGAATCTGTCTGCTGGGCTTCCTCGGCGGTCGGACGAGGTCGAGGCGTGGATGGCTTCGCTCAAGGGCTGAGTTCTTCCAGGAACAGTGCCCCCGCCAGTAGGCCCGCGCTCCCCCGGGGCGTCCAGCCTCGGGTGTGCAGGTCTGTGGTCAGTGCCGTCAGGGCTTTTGCCCCGGCGGCACTTTCTGTTCCGCCTGCCTCCAGGACCTCTCTCGCGCCTGCCTGTACGTGTCGTAGACCTGATGGGCCCGCCGTGTACAGCAGTTCTGTGTCCTGGAGGGTGGACATGATGGTGAGCAGGGCGTTCAGGCGGGACTGAGGCATTGGGGTGCCGGCGGTGAGGGCGTCCAGTGCTCGCCGTACGTGTGGGAAGCCCGCGCGGGCCTCTCCCCTTGCGCCGGCCGCGCCGTACTTCGCGGACACCGATGAACCCCTGGAAGGTCTGCGCGGGGCTCCCTTGTCGGGGAACGCGGCGATGCGCTTTGCCGTGGCTGTGGGCTCGGTCGGGTTTATCGCCGCTGCCGCCACCAGTAGGCCCAGTGTCCACAGGGCGCCTCGGTGGCCGCCGCCTGCAAGCGTTACGGAGTGTTCTGTGCAGCGGCCGATCGCGCCCAGTTCCGCGCGTAGGCCTGGAGTTGGCTCGCCGGTTCGGCGGGCCGCTGCTGCCATTGCTGCGAGGCCGGGAGTCAGGGACTTTGCCGACCAGCGCAGGGTGTGGTGGGTGGGGTGGGAGCGGTCCGGGAGGCCCGGTTTCGAGGTCAGGGCCAACTGGTCCGTCAGCGCGGTGACCGCTGCCCGCGCCAGTGCTTCGTCCTCGCGGCTCGTCATCTTCGTACCTACGACGATGACGAGGGGGCGTCGTTCGCGGTCGAGCCGTCCTCGCTCTCCACCGCCAGGGCGCGGCGGTGGGTGGTCGAGGTGTCCTTGTGGTTTCCCGTCATGGGCGTGAGCGTAGGGACGGCTGCCGTCAGGGACGTGGGTGGCGGCTGTGTGCCAGTTGAGAGTCCTGCGGGAGGTGGTGGCGGGGCCAGACCGTCCAGCCGTGGCGGCGGGCCTGTTCTCGCATCTCCGGGTCCTCGCCCACCACCACCGCCCGGCCCGTCATGCGCAGCAGCGGGAGGTCGGAGGTGTGGTCGCCGTAGGACGTGGAGGTGGGGAGGTCCAGGCGGGCCGTGGTCGTCAGGGTGCGGACCGCTTCCGCCTTTGCCTCGCCGATCATCGGGCGCTCCACCCGGCCGGTGTATCTGCCGTGCGCGGTCTCCGGGTCCGAGCACACCACGACGTCGGCGTCGAGGTACCGGGCTATCGGGGCCAGGCAGGCCCGGAAGGAGCCGGAGACCAGCACGATCAGGTCCCCCGCGTGCTGGTGCGCGCGCAGCGCCTCGACCACCTGCTCGTTGAAGAAGTCGCCCCGGTCCAGTTCGGCGCGGAACCATTCCTCGGCCAGCGCCGCGATCTCGCGGACATCGGCTCCCGCGTACGAGGCGAAGTAGGCGCGGTTGGTCTCCGCGCGCGGCACCCCCGCCGCCGTCATGGCCTTCAGGCGCTGGCGTTCGTAGCGGTACGCCGACGGGGGATGGCCCTCCGCGGCCAGCCGGAACTCCAGGAACCGGAACATGCTGGTGACGTTGATGACGGTGCCGTCGACGTCGAGGAACGCGGCTGTGCGTCGTCGCAAAACGTCCTCCGTGAGATCTGGAAGGCACCCGCCCCGCGCGGGCCGACGGGGGGTGAGGGCACGCGCGGGGCGGGAGCTGTCAGCCGGCCGCCGCGCTCTCGGCCACGGCCGGTTCGGCGTCCGCCGGTTCGGCCACCGGCAGCAGCCCCCGCTCGGCGAACACCCGCTTGGCCGTGCTCAGTCCGTTGAAGGTGCGCGGGAAGCCGACGAAGGCCAGGCCGTGCACGAGGGCGTCCACCACCTCCTGCGGCTCGACGCCCGCGTTCAGGGCGAGGTTGAGATGGAAGGCGAACTGGCGCTCCGTGTCACCGAGCGCGGTCAGCAGCGCCAAGGTCACCAACTGCCGCTGCCGGTCGTCCAGTCCGCCCCGGCCGTAGAGGTCGCCGAAGACGAACTCGGCGACATAGCGGCCCATGTCGGGGGCCACGTCGGCCAGCGCGGTGAAGATCGCGTCACCCGAGTCGCCGAGTTCGAGCAGCTTGGCGTGACCGCGCTCGAAGCGGGGGTTGCCGCGCTGCTCGTCGCGAATATCGCGGGTACTGCGGGTACCGCGGACCTCGCTGGTCATGCGGCCGGCTCCGCGTGGCGCGCCGTGAAGTCCAGCAGCCGCTGCCACGCGTCGGCGCTGATGTCCTTCCACTCCGGGGAGCCGCCGTCGAAGAAGGAGTGCGGGGCGCCGTCGTAGATCTTGTACTCGTAGGCCTTGCCCGCGTCGTCCAGCTTGCCGCGGAAGGCCGTGAAGTCCTCCTGGGTGGTGGCGACGTCGTCGCCCGCGAGGAGGAGCAGCAGCGGGGCGGAGATGTCCGGCAGGCGGTCCTCGGCGAGGCCGGGAAGGCCGTAGAAACCGATGGAGCCCGCCAGTTCGAGGCCGCTGCCCGCGAGCCGCCAGGAGTGGCCGCCGCCGAGGCAGAAGCCGACCGAGAAGACGGTGACGCCCGGGTTCTGCTCGGTGAGGTGGGCGATCGCGGCCGCGGCGTCCTCGGCCACGCTGTCCGGCACCAGCTGCTTGAAGTGCGGCTGCCACTCGAACTCGTCGTCGCGCGGCCCGAGTCCGGCCGTACGCCCGTAGTAGTCGAGGACGACGGCGGCGAACCCGGCCTCGGCGAACCGGCGGGCCAGCTCCTGGTAGTAGGCGTGGACGCCGCGGATGTCCGGCAGGATCACGACGCCGCGTCCGTTGGGCTCACCCGGCCGCGCTTGGAAGGCGGTGAACGCCGTTCCGTCCTGGGAGGTCAGCTCGATCAGCCCCTCCTCGGCCACGCTGCCGGGGTTCTCGACGGCGGGGGGCCTGCTGTCGGTGCTGTGGCACATGGGGTGTTGGCCTCTCTTCGATGGTGATTGCGGACGCTCACGGCGCAGGTCAGCCGGGCGGTGCAGGTGCGTCGACCGGAGCTGTCGGTGATGACGATCTCGTAGGTGGCGGTGGTCCGGCCCTCGTGCAGGGGACGGGCCTCACCGGTCACCGTGCCGCCGGCCACCCAGCGGTGGTGGGTGCAGGACAGGTCCAGGCCGACCGCGTGGCCGCCGGGTCCGGTGTACAGGAACGCGGCCAGGGAGCCCAGGGTCTCCGCCAGTACGGCGTTGGCGCCGCCGTGCATGATGCCGACGGGCTGCCGGTTGCCGTCCACGGGCATGGTGCCGATGACCAGTCCCGGCTCGCAGCGCACCAGCTCGATCCCCATCTTGGAGACGAGCTGCTGGTGTCTGAACTCGGGAGTCACGGCCCAGGGGCCGAGCGTGCTGACGGACATGGCTGCCTCCCCGTGTGCGGCACGGGAATCCGTGACCGCGAACACCCACGACGCTAGTCAATTCCGCCCGGCCCGGAAAAGGTCGGCAACTGGTGGTGTCCAGGGTGGTGTTGGCAGTAACCGCATGAACCGACTCACGTTGCGGCGAAAATTTTCGGCTAGCTTCGAACCCACCAAGAAGCGGACCGAGAAAAAGGGAGTGCGCGTTGACTGGAATGCTGCCCGCCAAGGAATTACTCCTCGACTCGGTCGACGACTATCTGGGGCCCGGCGAAAAGAGATTCTTCGGTTCCGGATTCCGGCGCGTGCAATACCGCTACGACAAGGTCGAGCTGACCGGCGGCCGGGACGCGCCCACGGAACTGGGCAGCCGGCTGGACGTCGTGTACCCGGCCGACTGGTCGAGGAAGGCGAAGACGCGCGGTGATCTGCGTCCGCATCTGAGCACCGTCGACGGGCTGATCATCGCCGTGCACCTGAGCGAGGCCGCCCTCACCCACGCGCTGGGCCTGGGCCCGGAGAGCCGGCGCGCGGGACGGGTGCTGTCGGTGCGGATCAAGGCGGGCAGCCAGCCCGACGAGGAGCTGACCGGTCTTCCGGTGCGCACCACCGTGCTGGGCGTGCCGGTCCCGGAGGGCGAGGACGAGGCGGTGTCCCGGCTCCAGACCATGGTCGGAGCGATGCGGGTCCGTACCGACCTGCGCCATCCGCTGCCCGCGGACACCTCCCGCAACCCGGTCGCCACGGCCGCCTACAGCTGCCCGGCGGAGCTGCTCGGGCCGGTGGAACGGCAGTACTACGGCACCGGGTTCGCGGCCCGGACGCAGAGCGTGCGCAAGGTCGCGGTGCGGGTCGCCGAGGCGCACGCCTCCGCCGTCGTGGACGTGGCCCAGGAGCCCGGCAGCGTGCTGGCGACCGAGGGCACCGAGGGGCTGTACCAGCCGTTCGTCGGGCTGATCGACACCTTCGTGACGAGCCTTCAGCTCGGCCAGATCCTGCTGTACGAGACCGACGGGATCTCCCGCGGCGCCAGCAACACGCTGTGGATGCGCACGACCGTCTTCCAGGCGAGCGCGGAACCCGAACCCATCCGTTACGAGACCCCGCTCGATGTACGGCTGGAGAACAGCACGTTGCTACGACGGGACGAAGAGACCTGGCGGGCCGCCGACATTGTCGGCCGACTCGCCGGAAACACCGTGCGCTGTTCTGTCGCGCACCGGCTGACCGACTGATTTACCGGCCACCTTTCAGAACCCGGCCACATTTCAGAACTGGAGCCTGTCATGCGTATCGCCATATCCGGCACCTACTCCTCCGGTAAGACCCTCACCTCCTACGCCCTCGCGCATTACGTGGGAATTCCGCGCACCCGGGCCCGCACCATGCGGGAGCTGCTGCCCGAGGCCGTGCCCGGCAAGACCCTGGAGCAGTGCACCGCGGCCGAGCTGGTCCAGCTGATCGTCCGCCGCCATGTGGACCGGGCCGTCCACGAGAGCCGCTTCGAGGGCTCGTTCATCTCCGACGGCTCCTCCCTCCAGGAGTGGATCTACGGCGCGGTGCGCGTCGTCGTCGGCATCAACCCCAATGACTCCGTGCACCTCAGCGAGCTGGAGAGCGTCGAGCGCACCGCGGACATCCGGGTGTTCGACGCGGTCATGGAGCAGCTGGGCGTCGCCTTCAAGCAGCACGTGAAGCAGACGTACGACGTCTTCGTGCACCTTCCCAACGAGCTGGCGCTGGCCGCCGACGGGCACCGCCCGGTCAACGAGCGGTTCCGTTCCATGGCCGACGAGCGGCTGCTGGAGGTCGCCGCCGAACTCGGCATCCCCGCGCACGTGGTGGGCGGCACCGTCGAGGAGCGGCTGGTCGAGATCGCCCGGCTGTTCGACCTGCCGGCGCTGATGTCGCCCGAGGAGGCCATCGCCAAGGCGCAGGCCGAGTACGAGGCCCTCGACATGCGCACCGAGTCCGACCGGGCGTCGGTGATCGTGCGATGACGGCACCCACCGCCGTTCTCGCGGGCCTCGGTTCCGCACTGCCGCCCCGGGTCGTCACCAACCACGACCTGACCGCCCGGATGGACACCTCCGACGAATGGATCCGCACCCGCACCGGCATAGCCGAGCGGCGGATCGTCGACCCCGGCGGCGCCACCAGCGACCTCGCCATCGAGGCCGGCCGGCGGGCCCTGGACTCGGCGGGCGGCCCGGACGTCGGGGCGGTGGTGGTCGCCACCGCCACTCCGGACCACCCGTGCCCGGCGACCGGTCCGACCGTCGCCGCGGGCCTCGGGCTCGGCACCGTCCCCGCCTTCGACGTGGGGGCCGTCTGCTCGGGCTTCCTGTACGCCCTGGCCACCGGCGCCGGGCTGATCGCCGCCTCGGTGGCGGACAGCGTGCTGGTGGTCGGCGCCGACGCCTTCACCACCATCGTCGACCCCTACGACCGCAACACCGCGCCGATCTTCGCCGACGGCGCCGGCGCGGTGGTGCTGCGCGCGGGGCGGGCCGACGAGCCGGGCGCGCTGCGCCGTACCGAACTCGCCAGTGACGGGATGCAGGCCGATCTGATCCGGGTGGCGGCCGGGGGTTCGAGGCAGCGCAGCCATCACAGCGCGGCGCTGCGCGAGGACCAGTACCTCACCATGCGCGGCGGCGAGGTGTTCAAGAACGCGGTGCTGCGGATGACGGAGGCGTCCCGGACCGTCCTGGACCGCACCGGCTGGTCCACCGCCGAGGTGGATCTCCTCGTCGGCCACCAGGCCAACGTGCGCATCCTGCACGCCGTCGCCGAACAGCTCGGGATCGGCCAGGAGCGGGCGTACGTGAACATCGGCCACACCGGCAACACGGCCGCGGCCTCCATTCCGCTGGCCCTGGACGACGCCCACGGCGAGGGGCGGCTGCGCGCCGGGGACAAGGTGCTGCTGACCGCCTTCGGCGCCGGCACGACCTGGGGCGCGATCACCCTGACCTGGCCGGAGGGCCTTCAGTACCGCGGCGCTGCCGGCTCGGCCGCCGCCTGACCTTCTTCGCCGCCCCCCACCCAGCCCGGCGACGCCCGCACACCGTTCACCCCCGCCTCAACCGATCCACGCATGCCCCGGAGCACGGCTCCGAGGAGGGAGTACGAGATGCCTGTCACGGCTTATCCCGGACTGGTCGCGTTCATTGCCGACAAGGCCGAGATCCCCATCGAGGAGGTCGATCCGGAGCGGACTCTGGAGGACCTCTCGCTTGACTCGCTCACGCTGATCGAGATCGCCCTGTACATCCAGCGCGCGTACGGCATCGAAGTGCCGGAGGGCGATCTGGTCCTCGGCCAGAAGCTGTCCGAGTGGGCCGCCTATCTCGACGAGCGGAGCGGCCGATGACCGCCGTACCGATGAATGCCGCCGTCACCACCGGGGTCGGCGCCCCGGACGTGCTGCGCCTGACCGAGGTCGAGCGCCCGCAGCCGCTGCCCACCGAGGTGCTGGTGCGGGTCTCGGCGGCGGGTGTGAACCCCGTCGACTGGAAGATCCGCGCCGGAGTGTTCCCGTCCGGCGCCCTGGGCGCCCCGCCGTTCGTGCAGGGCTGGGATGTCGCGGGGGTCGTGGAGTCCGGGCCCCGGGTGACCCGGTTCGAGCCCGGCGACGAGGTGTTCGGCCTCATCGGCTTCCCCCGGCCGGGCGGGGCGTACGCCGAGTATGTGACCGCGCCCGCACGGCAGTTCGCCCGCAAGCCCGAGGGGCTGAGCTTCGAGGAGGCGGCCGCGCTGCCGCTGGCGGGGCTCACCGCCTGGCAGACGCTGGTGGAGACCGCGCGCATCGGCCTCGGCGACAAGGTGCTGGTCACCGCGGCGGCGGGCGGCGTCGGCCATCTCGCCGCCCAGATCGCCCGGTCGCACGGCGCCGAGGTCACCGGCACCGCCCGCGCGGAGAAGCACGACTTCCTGCGCGAGGTCGGCGTGGACCACCCGGTCGATTACACGGCGGGTCCGCTGCACCACACGGTCACCGGGCAGGACGTCGTCCTCGATCTGCTCGGCGGGGAGCACAGCTTCGACCTGCTGCGCACCCTGCGCCCGGGCGGCCTGCTGATCACCGTGATCGGGCACGTCAGTCCCGAACTGACCACCCTCGCCGCGAGCTTGGGCGTCCGGGTGACCGGCTTCCTGGTCGAGCCCGACCACGCCGGGCTCGAAGCGCTCGCCACGCTGGTCGAGGCGGGGCGGCTGAAGGTGCGCGTGGACCAGGTGTTCAAGCTCGCCGAGGCCGCGAAGGCGCACGAGTACGGCGAGTCCAACCGCACCACCGGAAAGATCGTGCTGGTTCCATGACGACACCCATCGCCGCGATCCGCTCGGCCGGAGGCCGTATCGCCAGGCTCCGTCCGGCAGTTCAGGTCCGCCGGAAGGAACGGCACATGGCAGCCGTGTCGAGCGGCGGCGATGGGGCTGCCTCAGCCCCGGCCTCGGCTTCGGCCTGGGTCGAGGGAACCCATGCCGGCCCGGGGGCGCTGCGCCCGGCCGGTGGACTGCCGGACCGGCTGGTCACGGTGTTCGCCGTGGCCGCCGGTCTGGCGGTGGCCAACATCTACTACGCGCATCCCCTGCTCACCTCGATCGCCTCGGCGTTCGGCGTCGGCAGCACCGCCGCGTCCCTGGTGGTCACGGCGTCCACCGCCGGGTACACCGTGGGCCTCGCTTTGCTGGTGCCGCTCGGCGACACGGTGAACCGGCGCCGGCTGCTGGTGGCCATGCTGCTGGCGACCGCCCTGGGGCAGGCCGCGTCGGCCGCCGCGCCCTCGGTCGCCGCACTGGTCGTGCTGTCCGGTCTGATGGCGGTGTCGGCGGTGGGCGCCCCCCTGTTGGTGGCGTTCGCCGCCGCGCTCGCCAAGCCCGAGCAACGCGGCCGGGTCACCGGCCGGATGCTCAGCGGGGTCCTCCTCGGCGTCCTGCTCGCCCGCACCGGCGCGGGCCTGCTGGCCGAGTGGACCGGCAGCTGGCGCTCGGTGTTCGCGGTCGCTGCGGTGGGGATGCTGGTGCTCGCGGCGCTGCTGTGGCGGCTGCTGCCCGACCTCGAACCCGCCGAGCGGCTCGGCTACTTCGCCCTGCTGCGCTCGGTGGTCTCGGTGGTCGGCCAGGAGCCGCTGCTCCGGTTGCGCTGCCTGTACGGCTTCCTCACCTTCGCCTCCTTCAGCGTCTTCTGGACCTCGGCGGCGTTCCTGCTGGCCGAGCCGCCGTACGCGTACGGCGAGGCCCTGATCGGCGCGTTCGGGCTGCTGGGGGCGGCCGGGGCGCTGGCCGCGCGGGCGATGGGGCCACTGGTGGACCGCGGCCGGGACCGGCTGGCCTCGACCCTGCTGTACGCCGCGAACCTGGCCGCCTGGGGGCTGCTCGCCCTGGACGGGGGGCACCTGCTGGTGTGCCTGGTGCTCGGGGTGCTGCTGCTCGACTTCGGTGTGCAGGGCGCCCAGGCGACCAACCTCGGCGTCCTTTACCGGCTGCGTCCCGAGGCCCGCAGCCGGATCACGATGGCCTACATGACCGCCTATTTCCTGGGCGGCGCGGCGGGTTCGGCGCTCTCGGGCGTCGTGCACTCCGCCGCCGGGTGGGCCGGAGTGTGCGCGGCCGGGGGCGGCCTTGCCGCGCTCGTGCTGCTGCTGTGGGGCGTCGAGCAGGCGCGCATGCCACGGCCGTAGCGCATCGGCTTCTGCGAGTCCCTCCACACCTCGAATCTGGAGTTCCTGTGTCCACTCCTTCGACGGGTGCCCTGCGCTCCCGTCCCGTCCTCACTCTGCTCGCGGTCTGTGTCTCCTGCGGACTGCTGCCCGCTTCCCTGACCGGAACCTCCGTCGCCCTGCCCGACCTCGGCAGCGATCTGGACGCCTCGCTGGTGACCGTGCAGTGGGTCGTCAACGCCTACAACCTCACCTTCGCCAGCGTGATGCTGGTCGCCGGATCGCTCGCCGATCTGCTCGGCCGCCGCCGGATGTTCACGCTCGGCCTGATCGTGTTCGTGCTGTGCACGGCCGGTTGCGCCCTCGTCTCCGAGGTCGTGCTGATCGACGTGCTGCGTGGCGCGGCCGGTGTCGGCGCGGCGATGGTGCTCACCGCGGCGACCGCGCTGCTCGCCCAGGCCTACGAGGGCGCGGCCCGGGCGCGGGCGTTCGGTTTCCTCGGCTCCTCCTTCGGGCTCGGACTCGCCCTCGGCCCCTCGCTGTCCGGGCTGCTCGTCGGGGCCTGGGGCTGGCGCTCGGTGTTCCTGGCCCATGCCGCCGTCGCCGCGGCCGTCCTGCTGCTGCGCCCGGCGCTGGCCGAGTCCCGCGACCCGGAGGCCTCCGGCGTGGACTACGCCGGCGCGACCACCTTCAGCGGCGCCCTGTTCGCCTTCACCCTCGCCCTGGTCGAGGGCCCGCAGCTCGGCTGGGCCCACCCGGTCGTACTGGCCCTCGCGGTCCTGTCCGTCGTCCTGATGACGGCGTTCGTGCGGATCGAGAAGCGGCGGGCGCGGCCGATGCTGGAGCTGTCGCTGCTGCGGGAGCCGAAGTTCGCCGCGGTCAGCCTGATGCCGGTGCTGCTGGCCTTCGGCTTCGTGTGTCTGCTGGTGTTCCTGCCGTCCTTCTTCATCGGGGTCAACGGCATGAGCTCGCAGCGGGCCGGTCTGACCATGCTGCTGCTCAGCGGCCCGGTGCTGGCCCTGCCCGTGATCAGCGGGGTGCTCGCGCGCAAGGTCTCCGCCTCGGTGCTGCTCGGGGTGAGCCTGCTGCTGGTGGCGGGCGGCGCGGCCTGGCTCACCGTCCTCGACCAGCACTCCACGACCGCCGCGATCGCCGGTCCGCTGCTCGTCATCGGCACCGGCGTCGGCATCTCCTTCGGTCTGCTCGACGGCGCCGCGATCGGTGCCGTGGAGGCGAGCCGGGCGGGCATGGCGGCCGGACTGTTCAACACCATGCGGCTGACCGGCGAGGCCGTCGCGATCGCCGGGATGGGCTCGGTGCTGGTCAGCATCGTCCAGGGCAACCTCGACCACCCCGAGGGCTGGGAGGGCGGCGTCGGCGACCTCGCCAACCGGGTCGTGCAGGGCGAGATCAGCGCGGCCGCCGACGAGGTGCCCGCCGCCCAGCAGGCCGACTTCATCGCCTACGTCTCGGACGCCTACACCTCCGCCCTGCACACCGTGCTGTGGCTGCTCGCCGCCGTGTGCGCGCTGGGCGCCCCGCTGATCATGCGGATGCTGCGCCCCGCCCCGGCCGAGAAGACCACGGCCGCCGCCGAACACGACACCCGGGAACCGATCACGATGGGAGAGACCTCATGAGCAAGCCCGAGACGAGCGGGCCCGACAGCAGGCCGGTGCTGGTCGTCGGCGCGGGCCCGGTCGGCCTGACCGCCGCCGCCGAACTGGCCCGCCGGGGCACCCCGGTGCGCCTGGTGGACAAGACCGACGCGCCCAGCCCGCTGACCAAGGCGCTGATGGTGTGGCCCCGCACCCTGGAGGTGTTCCGCGGCCTCGGCGCCACCGCATACATCGACAAGCACGGTCTGCCCGTGCACTCTTTCCGCTACAACTCCGGCACCGACCCGATCTGCGACATCGTCTTCGGCGACCGCACCCGCCCGATGGTGATCGTCCAGCCGGACGTCGAGGAACTGCTGCGCGAGGCGTTCACCGACTTCGGCGGCCGGATCGAGTGGCGCACGGAGCTGACCCGGCTGAGCCAGGACCCGGACGGCGTGCTGGCGACCCTGCGCTCCCCGGACGGCACCGAGTCCACCGAGGAGTTCGCCTACGTCATCGGCGGCGACGGCGCGGGCAGCATGGTCCGCAAGTCGCTGGGTGTGGAGTTCAAGGGCGCCACCTATCCCAACGTGTTCATCCTCGCCGACACCGCGATCGACGGGGACCTCCAGCGGGACGCCGTGCACTACTACTGCACGAAGAACGGGATCATGGTCCTGGTCCCGCTCTACAACGGCCGCTTCCGCGTGTTCACCGCGGGCCCGCCCGGCATGCGCCCCGAGGACCTCACCGAGGAGGTCCTCCAGGACTTCGTCGACAAGCGGGGCCCCGGCGGCCTGAAGCTGTACGACGTCTCCTGGCAGACCACGTTCTCCATCCACGCCCGGCACGCCGAGCGGTTCCGCGCCGGACGGGTCTTCCTCGCGGGCGACGCTGCGCACATCCACAGCCCGGCGGGCGGCCAGGGCCTGAACACCGGGGTGACCGACGCCCACAACCTCGCCTGGAAGCTGGCCCTGGTGCACCGCGGCGCGGCCGCGCCGGGGCTGTTGGACAGCTACGGCGTGGAGCGCGCCGCGGTCGCCCAGGGCGTGGTGAAGCAGGCCGAGGTGCAGACGAAGGCGTGGATGCTCGCCAAGCGCTGGCAGATCGCGCTGCGCGATGTCTCGGCGCGGTTCGCCGAGCGCTCCGGCGTCTTCGATCGCTTCTACTCGCCGTGGCTGGCGGGTCTGACCAACCACTACCCGGCCGGCCCCGCCGTCGACGAGGACCGGTCCGGACGGCTGCGCCGCCCGAGCAACCGCAACGGCCATCTGCTCTCGGACGACGCCCTGCGCGAGTCCCTGCCGGTCGACCGCTACACACTGCTCGTCTCTCTCCCGCCCACCGGCACCCGCCCGCCCCGGCTGACCGAGCTGACCGAGACGTACGGCGGTCTGCTGACGGTGCGCTCGGCGCCGGGCCGGCGCTTCTCCGCCGTCCTGGTCCGCCCGGACCACTATGTCGCCGCCCAGGACACCACCCCGGAACTGACCCGGATCCACGGCCATCTGGCCACGCTGGCCCCGGCCGGCAGCCTCACCAAGGAAGGACACAGCGCATGACGCAGCATTCGGTCCGCTCCACCGCGGACACCGTCCAGGAGTTCTTCAACCGGTTCGGAGTGGGTGATCTGCCCGGGCTGCCGGAGCTGTTCGCCGAGCGGACGGAGCTGGTGGTGGCGGGCGCCCCCGTCGTCCCGTGGACGGGGCACCTGGTCGGCCGTCATGAGGTGGAGGGGTACTTCCAGCGCTTCGTGGCCGCGGTGGACACCCAGCGCTTCGACGTCGAGCGCATCGCCGTGGACGGGGAGGACGCCTTTGTCCTCGGGGAGTTCAGCCACAAAATAGTCTCGACCGGCAAGTCGTTCTCGGGCCCCTTCGCGATCCGGATCACGGTCCGCGACGGCCTCATCCAGCGGTATCAGACCTTCGAGGACTCCTACGCGGCCGCGACGGCGTTCGACGGCAGCTGATCGTCGTCATCTCCCGCGCCGTCCTCGCCCGGCCGGTCCGGATCGTCCGGACCGGCCGCGGCGAAGAAGGCGTCCAGCTTGTCGCGCGTCTCCTGCACCGTCGGCATGTGCAGGACCAGCTGGACCTCGTGGTCGGCGGCGAGTTCCCATTCGTGCACGTCGAAGCTGAGCACTCCGGCGCTGTCGTGGCTGATCTCCTTGGTCCGGCTCGTGGCGGGTTCCAGCACTTCGTGGCCGCCCCACAGTTCGGCGAACTCCGGGCTCCTGTCGTTGAGCTCGTCGAGGATGCGCTCGACCTCCGGGCGGCCGAAGCAGTCGGCCACGTCCGCGCGGAAGCGGGCGACCGTGCTGCGGGCGAGCGCGTCGGCATGGGCGTAACGCTTGCGGCAGGTGGGGTCGGTGAAGAACTCCACCAGGATGTTCCCGCCGGGCCCCGGAAAGCCCAGGAACTCGGGAACGGCCGAGTTGGCGGCCAGGATGTTCCAGCTGCGGTCCCGGACCAGCGCCGGGTTGGGAAACCAGTGGTTTACGATCTCGGCCAGCCGCTCGGGGTCGGCGGGACCGCTGTCCGCCCGCTGGTCGACGTCGGGTGTCTTCAAGCCGGCGAGCCGGTACAGGTAGATCTCCTCGGCGGGGTTGAGCCGTAGCGCTCCGCTGATCGCGCCGAGGACCGATTCGGAGACGTTGATGTCCCGGCCCTGTTCCAGCCAGGTGTACCAGGATGTGCCGACCCCGGCGAGGACGGCCACTTCCTCTCTGCGCAGTCCGGGAGTACGTCGGCGACCCGAGGCACTGAGCCCGACTTCCGCCGGGGACAGTCGCATTCGCCGGGTCCGTAGAAAGTGAGACAACTCTTCAAGTTGACGCTTTCGGCGACCTATCGTCATGAATCACGAGGCTGTATGAAGGGCAATAACCAGTCAAGCAAAAGCTTCGTCAAGAGTGGCCGGAAAGCGTCAGCTCAGCTGCAACACCCCAGAGAACAGCAGGTCTTGAGCCGTCCTCGACGGCTCTTCGAGCGGGCCGCGTGACTAAATCCAGCCCTTGATGAAGGCGGATTTCGGACCTCCACTTCAGGCCATCGGCGATTTCTGATTCGCGGTTCACATACCTCACTGCCGCTTTCCGGAAATGGTGACGCAAAACACTGGCCGATCACCGCTGGACGACCGTCTAGACGGCCATCAAAGGCGAGGCGTCCTTCCGCCACTTGAGGATCTTGTCGAAGCTCACCACCGCGCCACCGAGCCCCGGTTCGGTGCCGATGTGGACGTGGTCCGCGAGCTCCTGGATGAGATAGAGCCCCCGCCCGTCCTCGGCCTCCATGGACATCGGACGCGAGTCCCGGCTCACCCCGCCGAAGCCGGGTCCGGAGTCGGCGACCTCGATCCGGCAGGTCTCGCCGTCCAGATACGCGGTGACCCGGTACGCCTCACCACCGCCGTCGCGCCCGATGCCCCCGCCGTGCTCCACGGCATTCGCACACGCCTCGCTCAGCGCGATGGACAGGTCGTACGACACGTCCGGGTCCACGCCCGCGCTCTCCATGGTGCCGAGCAACAGCCGCCGGGCGAGCGGAACGCTCGCAGCCTCACGCCGCAAATGGAGTGACCACCAGATGCTCATGCTCCAGCCTCCCGGCCGCGGCTCGACATACCGTTACGTATTGCCGCCCACGCCCGGGTGTAAGCACATCGTTGACGTGATACCGCCCATATGGGCGATGCGCGGGAAGTCGTCAACGGTGTATGTGGGACTGGTTCACCCCAGAGGGGGACCTTCCGCTCGTAGGCCACCTTGCGGACCTGCCGTATGAGGGCCGTAAGGCCGGTGCGATGATGGGGCCGCCATGAGTGCCCCCCACCAGCGCACGGCGCGCCCCGGACGTGACGTCCGGATCCTGCGGGCCGCGGTGTTCGCCGCGGTCTGTGTCGTGCTGGCCGCGGGCGGACACGCACTCGGCTCCTGCGCCTCGATACCGCTGTGGACACTGGGCGCCGGATTCCTCGCGGTCCTCGCGGTCGCCGTACCGCTCGCCGGTCGTGAGCGCTCGATGCCCGGCATCGCGGCCCTGCTCGCGCTCGGACAGACCGTCCTGCACACCCTGTTCGGGCTCGGCCAGCACGGGGCGGACGCCGGCTCGGCCGCCACCGCCTCCGACGCCTCGCTCGTCGCGCAGGCCGCGCGGCTGGTCTGCGGCACCACGGCGGCGGCCATCAGCCCCGCCCAGGCCCACAAGATCCTCACCGAGGCCCGGCTCAGTCCTGCCCCCCTCCAGGCGCACCACCCGGCCGAGACCGTCACCGACTCCGCGTCGCTGCTGCCGTCCCTGCCGATGCTGCTCGGCCATCTGCTCGCGGCCCTCGCCGCCGGCTGGCTGCTGCGCCGCGGCGACCTGGCCCTGCGCCGCCTGATCGGCCTCTCGGCCCACTCCCTCGCCGAGGGTGCGGCCGTACGGTCCCTGCGCGCGGCCCTCGCCCTGGTCCGCACCCTGCGGGCCGGGCTCCCGGACCTGCCCGGCACGGGCCCGCGCCGGCCGCGCACCGCCCTGCTCGCGGTCCCCGAGCCCCGCACCGCGGCGCTCCAGCACACGGTGATCCGGCGCGGCCCGCCCCCCGCCGTACCCGCACTCGTGCTCGCCGCCTGACGCGACGCGTCCACCGCTGGGAGATCCGTTCGGATTCCGGTAGGGGCCGCCGTCGTGCGGCCCGCGCATGCCACGTCGCACCGCATGCGCCCCTCTACACCACCGGAACAACCGAATCTCACTCGTGGAGTGCTCCCGTATGAAGGTCTCCTCCCGTCTCGCCGCCGTCGGTGCCCTCGCCGGTACGGCCGTGCTCGCCCTGTCCGCCCCCGCCTTCGCGCATGTCACCGTGCAGCCCGAGGGCGAGGCCGCCAAGGGCGGATACGCCGTCGTCGACTTCCGGGTCCCGAACGAGAGCGACACGGCGAACACCGTGAAGCTGGAGGTCAGCTTCCCGACCGACCACCCGCTCGCCTCCGCGCGGCCCGAGCCCATCGCCGGCTGGACCGCGAAGATCACCAAGGCCAAGCTCGACAAGCCGATCGAGCTGCACGGCCAGAAGATCGACGAGGCCGTCAGCAAGATCACCTGGACCGCGAGCGGCAAGGGCATCGAGCCCGGCTTCTTCCAGAAGTTCGCGGTCTCCATGGGCCAGCTGCCCGAGGACACCGACGAACTGGTCTTCAAGGCCGTCCAGACGTACGACGACGACGAGGTCGCCCGCTGGATCGAGGTCCCGCAGGAGGGCCAGGAGGAGCCGGAGAAGCCCGCTCCGGTGCTGACCCTCTCCGAGGCCTCCGAGGAGGGCCACTCGCACGGCGGCTCGGAGGCGAGCGAGGAGCCCTCCGACGACGCCTCCCAGGCCGCCGCGACCACCACCGCCGACGACGAGTCCGGCTCCGACGGCACCGACACCACCGCCCGCGTCCTCGGCGTCGTGGGCATCGTCGTCGGCGCGCTCGGCGTGGCCTACGGCGTGCTCGCCGGCCGTCGGCGTACCAACGCCTGAGTCCATCCCTCGGCGCGCGCCCCAGCCGTAGTGCTGGGGCGCGCGCCCGAGCCCATCACCTCCGGGAATTCCTGCCATGCGCACCAAGAAGTTCGCGGCCGCCGCCCTCCTCGCCGCCGCCGCTCTGACCCTGTCCGCCTGCGGCAGCGGTGACGACACCGCCGCGCCCGTCACCGTGGTCTCCGAGGAGCCCGGCTCCGACAAGGCCGCGACCGTCCTCGACAAGCCGTTCGAGAAGCCGGACCTGGTCCTCACCGACACCAACGGCAAGACCTACGACCTCCGCGAGGAGACCGCGGGCAGGCCGACGCTGATCTACTTCGGCTACACCAACTGCCCCGACGTCTGCCCGCTGACGATGAACAACATCGCCGTCGCCAAGAAGCAGCTGCCCAAGGCCGAACAGGACGAGCTGCGCGTCGTGTTCGTCACCACCGACCCGGAGCGCGACACCGCCGCCGAGCTCGGCAAGTGGCTCAAGGGCATCGACGCACAGGTCGTCGGTCTGACCGGCGACTTCGCCACCATCCAGGCCGGCGCCCGCACCCTCGGCATCAGCATCGAGCCACCGCACAAGGAGAAGGGCAAGATGGTCTCCACGCACGGCACCCAGGTCATCGCCTTCTCCCCGAAGACCGACGGCGGCTATGTCCTCTACGGCGAGGACGCCACCGTCGAGGACTACACCAAGGACCTCCCCAAGCTCATCAAGGGGGAGAACCCGTGAGGCGGCTCGGTACGGCGGCCGCGGTCACGGCCATAGGCCTTCTGCTGGCCGGCTGCGGATCCGACGACTCAGGACCCGAACTGTCCGTCACCGGCGCCTACATGCCGCAGCCGGTCTCCGACTCCATGGCGGCGGGCTTCCTGACCATCGCCAACGACGGCGGCACCCAGGACGAACTGACCTCCGTCACCAGCGACATCGCGGGCGCCGTCACCCTGCACGAGACGGTCGACTCCGCGATGCAGGAAGTCACAAAGCTCCCCGTGCCCGCCGACGGTCACCTCGAGTTCGAGAGCGGCGGCACCCACCTGATGTTCGAGAAGCTGAAGCGGAAGCCGAAGGAGGGCGACACAGTGTCCGTGGTCCTGCACTTCGCCGACTCCGACCCCGTCACGGTCGAGATGCCGGTGAAGCCGGCCACGTACACCCCCACGACCGGACACTGAGGGAGGAACCCCCCTTGACCGCGACCATCGCCCCCCGCGTCCGGACCCTCGTGCTGCTGCTCCTGGCCGCCGCCGGACTGCTCCTCGCCGGTGCCGGGCCGGTCTCCGCGCATGCCGCGCTGACCGGCAGCGACCCCCAGCAGGGGGCGGTGGTCGACCAGGCCCCGGACCGGATCTCGCTCACCTTCTCCGAGGACATCGCTCTCTCCGACGACTCCCTGCGCGTCCTCGCCCCCGACGGCAAGCGCGTCGACACCGGCAAGCCCTCCGGCGTCAGCGGCACGACGTACGCGGTGAACCTCAAGAGCGGTCTGGCGGACGGCACCTACACCGTCTCCTACCAAGTCGTCTCGGCCGACAGCCACCCCGTCGCCGGCGCCTACACCTTCTCCATCGGCGCCCCCTCGGCGACCACCGTCTCCGTCTCGGACCAGACAGCCGGCGGCGGGGTCGTCGGCGTGCTCTACGGCCTGGGCCGCTACGTGTCCTACGCGGGCTTCGTCGTCCTGGTCGGCGGCGCCGCCTTCGTGCTGGCCTGCTGGCAGCGCGGGGCAGGGGTGCGGGCCGTGCAGCGGCTGGTGGTCGCCGGCTGGCTGGCGCTCACCTCGACCACCCTCGCGCTGCTCCTCATGCGCGGCTCCTACACCTCCTCCGGCAAGGTCGGCGACTTCTTCGACCTGACCTTGCTCGGCGACGTCCTCCAGACCAAGACCGGCGCGGCCCTGGTCTCCCGGCTCCTGCTGCTCGCCGCCGCGGCCCTGTTCATCGCGGTGCTGTTCGGCGCCTACGCCCGCCCGTCTCCCACCACCACCCTGAACGACGGCGCTTCGCGCCGACTGCCTGATTCAAGGGAGGACGAGGAGAAGCGGGACCTCACCTTCGGGCTCGCGATCGGCGGCACCGTCGTGGCGGCCGGACTCGCGGCGAGCTGGGCGATGTCCGAGCACGCCTCCACCGGCCTCCAGCCCGGGATCGCGATGCCGGTCGACGTCGTCCACCTGCTCGCCGTGGCCACCTGGCTCGGCGGCCTCACCGCCCTGCTCACCGCCCTGTACCGCTCGCCCGAGACCCCCCTGGACGGCACCGCCGTACGACGGTTCTCGGCGCTCGCGTTCGGCAGCGTGGTCACCCTCGTCGGCACCGGCATCTACCAGTCGTGGCGCCAGCTCGGCTCCTGGTCGGCGTTCACCGAGACCCGCTACGGGCAGCTCCTGCTCGTCAAGATCTGCCTCGTGACGATGCTCGTCGGGGTCGCGTGGATCTCCCGGCGGTGGACGGCACGACTGGCGGAGACGGTGGCCGCCGCGCCGCGGAAGCAGAAGGTCGCGGCGAGTACGTCCAGTGAGCCCGCTTCCGGCGAGCCCGACTCCGCTGATCCCGAGCGCGCCGCTCAACTCGCCCGGCAGCGCGCCGCCATGGACACCGCCCGGCAGAAACGGCTGCGCGACGCCGACCCGAACCGGTTCGGGCTGCGCCGATCCGTGCTCGCCGAGGCGGGCGTCGCCATCGTGCTGCTGGCGGTCACCACCGCGCTGACCTCCACCGAACCCGGCCGCACCGAGCAGGACGCCGCCAAGGCCACCGCCGCCGCGTCGTCCTCGGCCACCGGATCCTCCGGGGCGCTGACCCTGGACATGGCCTTCGACACCGGCGGCGAGGACGGCAAGGGCGTCGTACGGCTCGAACTCGACCCCGCGCGGGTCGGCGACAACGAGATGCACGTCTACGCCACCCGGCCCAACGGACGCGCCTTCGACGTCCCCGAGGTGAAGGTCGCCTTCACCCTCGAAGCCCAGGACATCGGGCCCCTGCCCGTCGTCCCGGACCACATCACCACCGGACACTGGTCGGCGGGCGGCGTCCAGCTCCCCATGGCCGGCGACTGGAAGATCGCCGTGACCGTACGGACCTCCGACATCGACCAGACGACCGTCTCCAAGAACGCGAAGATCGGCTGAACGACCATGGCTGACCAGTCCAACCCGGACACCCCGACCGGTGTGACGCGCCGCGCCCTCCTCGGCACCGCCGGCGCCACCGGGCTCGCACTCGGCGCGGCGGGCGGGGCCGTGGGCTATGCCGCCGCGCCCGCCACCGCGACCCCACTCACCTCGCTGGGCGCCCAGGAGGCGATGTTTCACGGGAAACATCAGCCCGGCATCCTCCAGGGCCTCCAGGCCCGCGGCCATCTCATCGCCTTCGACCTGACAGCGGGCGCGGGCCGCAAGGAGGCCGCCGCGCTGCTGCGCCGCTGGTCGGACACCGCCCGCCGACTGATGGCGGGCGAACCGACGGGCAGCGGCGACACCGATGTGGCGCGGGACGCCGGACCCTCCGCACTGACCGTCACCTTCGGCTTCGGCCACAGCTTCTTCGCCCGCACCGGACTGGAGAAACAGCGCCCGATCGCCCTCGACCCGCTGCCCGACTTCTCCTCCGACCGCCTCGACAAGGCCCGCAGCAACGGCGACCTGTGGGTGCAGATCGGCGCAGACGACGCGCTGGTCGCCTTCCACGCCCTGCGCGCGCTCCAGAAGGACGCGGGACAGGCCGCCAAGGTGCGCTGGCAGATGAACGGCTTCAACCGCTCACCCGGTGCCACCGCCCACCCCATGACGGCCCGCAATCTGATGGGCCAGATCGACGGCACCCGCAACCCCAAGCCGGCCGAGCCCGACTTCGACCAGCGGATCTTCGTGCCGTCCTCCGGCGAACCGTCCTGGATGGCGAGCGGCTCCTACGCCGTCGTACGCCGCATCCGCATGCTCCTCGACGACTGGGAGCAGCTCTCCGGCAAGGAGCAGGAGAACGTCATCGGACGCCGCAAGGCCGACGGGGCACCGCTGTCCGGGGGCATCGAGACGACCGAGATGGACCTGGAGAAGACGGACAGGACCGGGGAGCCGGTCGTCCCGATCAACGCCCACGCGCGCATCTCCCGGCCCGACCAGAACGGCGGGGCGGCGATGCTGCGGCGGCCGTTCTCCTTCCACGACGGCATCGCCGCGGACGGGACCCCGGACGCGGGCCTGCTCTTCGTGTGCTGGCAGGCGGACCCCTTGCGCGGCTTCGTGACCGTGCAGCGCAAGCTCGACCGGGGCGACGCGCTGTCGAAGTTCATCCGCCACGAGTCCAGCGGCCTGTTCGCGGTGCCGGGCGGGGCAGCCGAGGGAGAGTACGTCGGACAGCGGCTGCTGGAGGCGTGAACCCGGGCGGGATCACCCGGTCGTGAGACGCGGCCACCGGGGTCCCGCGCGGCCATTAGGGTGAGGACATGCCAGCGAGCTATGCGTATCTCGGTCCCGAAGGCACCTTCACCGAAGCCGCCCTGCGCACGCTTCCCGAGGCGGCCACCCGGGAACTGGTCCCGTATGTCTCCGTGCAGTCCGCGCTCGACGCGGTGCGCGTGGGCGAGGCGGAGGCCGCGTTCGTGCCGATCGAGAACTCCGTCGAGGGCGGAATCACCACCACCCTCGACGAACTGGTCGCGGGCGCGCCGCTGATGATCTACCGCGAGGTGCTGCTGTCGATCACCTTCGCGCTGCTGGTCCGGCCCGGCACCAAGCTGTCCGACATCAAGACCGTCTCCGCGCACCCGGCCGCCCAGCCCCAGGTGCGCAACTGGCTGAAGAAGAACCTCCCGGACGCCCACTGGGAATCGGCCGCCTCCAACGCGGACGCCGCCCGCCTGGTCCAGGAGGGCCAGTACGACGCCGCCTTCGCGGGCGAGTTCGCCGCCGCCCTCTACGGCCTCGAGGTCCTGGAGAGCGGGATCCACGACGCGGAGAACGCCCAGACCCGGTTCGTGCTGGTGGGCCGCCCGGCCCGGCCCGCGGCCCCGACCGGCGCGGACAAGACCTCCGTCGTGCTGTGGCAGCGCGACGACCACCCCGGCGGGCTGCGCGATCTGCTCGGCGAGTTCGCGACCCGCGGCATCAACCTGATGCTGCTCCAGTCCCGGCCCACCGGCGAGGGAATCGGCAACTACTGCTTCTGCATCGACGCCGAGGGCCATATCTCCGACCGGCGGGTGGCGGAGGCCCTGATGGGGCTGAAGCGGATCTGCCTGGAGGTGCGGTTCCTCGGTTCCTACCCGCGCGCGGACGTGGGCCTGGACGGCGTGAGCGCGCCGCGGCCCGGGACCTCGGACGAGGAGTTCGTGTCGGCGTCGGACTGGGTGGCGCGCTGCCAGGACGGGCGATTCTGAGCCGGGACCGGCAGTTCTGAGCCAGTACTACCAGCGTATTGTCGTTATCCACAGAAGTTATCCACAGGTCCCCCTCTCGACCTGGGGACAAGTCGACACTGTCATGCGACTCAGTCGACAAATCGCCCTACAGCACCCCACTCCGTCCACCGGCGCGCAGTTCACCCTTCGTCCACTCGTTTCCTTCGAGCAATCCTTTGGGGCGACGTATTTCCACTCGAACGTGGGCGTAAAGGAGGTTTGCCCTGGGAATCCTCGGAGTCGGTCGAGCTATTCGGAGTGATCAATTCCGATGTCCACAGATCTTCCACACAGCCTGTGGATAACTCTTCGAGGGTTGTGGACGGCTGTGGATGACGAGACCCCAAGTCCCGTTCTCCACAAGGAAATCCAGTCAACACCGCGCCCGCCGCATGCCCCGTCCCAGGGAGTGAGACACCTTTTATTGACACGGGGCGCAATTCGCTCATAACGGAACGTAAGCCGCAGTTCGGGGTGCCCCGGAAAAGCGAGTCGTGAGCAGGGACCAGGCCCCGGTAGCCTTGACCGCGTGATTGACCTTCGCCTGCTCCGTGAGGACCCCGACCGTGTGCGCGCGTCCCAGCGCGCCCGTGGAGAGGACGTCGCGCTCGTCGACGCTCTCCTGTCTGCCGACGAGCGGCGCAGGTCGTCCGGCGTCCGCTTCGACGAGCTGCGCTCCGAGCAGAAGTCGCTCGGCAAGCTGATCCCCAAGGCCACTCCGGAGGAGCGTGCCGAGCTCCTTCAGCGGGCCGAGCAGCTCAAGACGGACGTCAAGGCCGCGGAGGCCGCGCAGAACGAGGCCGACGACGAGACCAAGCGCCTCGTCCTCCAGCTCGGCAACCTCGTCCACCCCGACGTCCCCGTGGGCGGCGAGGAGGACTTCGTCGTCCTGGAGACGCACGGCACCATCCGTGACTTCGGCGCCGAGGGCTTCGAGCCCAAGGACCACCTGGAGCTCGGCGAGGCGCTGGGCGCCATCGACGTCGAGCGCGGCGCCAAGGTCTCCGGCTCGCGCTTCTACTACCTCACCGGTGTCGGCGCGCTTCTGGAGCTGGCCCTGGTCAACGCGGCGATCGCGCAGGCCACCGAGGCCGGCTTCACGCCGATGCTCACCCCCGCGCTGGTCCGCCCGCGCGCCATGGAGGGCACCGGCTTCCTCGGCCAGGCCGCGGAGAACGTGTACCACCTGGAGAAGGACGACTATTACCTGGTCGGCACCTCCGAGGTCCCGCTCGCCGCGTACCACATGGACGAGATCCTCGACGCCGACAAGCTGCCGCTGCGCTACGCCGGTTTCTCACCGTGCTTCCGCCGCGAGGCCGGGACCTACGGCAAGGACACCCGCGGCATCTTCCGGGTGCACCAGTTCGACAAGGTCGAGATGTTCTCCTACGTAGCCCCCGAGGACGCGGAGAACGAGCACAAGCGGCTCCTGGAGTGGGAGAAGCAGTGGCTCACCGGCCTTGAACTGCCCTTCCAGGTCATCGACGTGGCCTCGGGCGACCTGGGCGCTTCGGCGTCCCGCAAGTTCGACTGCGAGGCGTGGATCCCGACCCAGGGCAAGTACCGCGAGCTGACGTCGGCGTCCAACTGCGACGGCTTCCAGGCCCGGCGTCTGTCGGTGCGGATGCGCGACGGCAAGAAGGTGCAGCCGCTGGCGACGCTCAACGGCACGCTGTGCGCGGTGCCGCGGACGATCGTCGCGATCCTGGAGAACCACCAGCTGGCCGACGGTTCGGTGCGGGTGCCCGAGGTGCTGCGGCCGTATCTGGGCGGCCGGGAGCTGCTGGAGCCGGTCGCCAAGTGAGCGGCTCCTTTCCCTACGGGCTGATCGCGACCGACCTCGACGGCACGCTGCTGCGGTCCGACGACTCGGTCTCCCCGCGCACCCGTGAGGCGCTCGCCGCGGCCACCGCGGCGGGCGCCACGCACATCGTCGTGACCGGGCGCGCGGCGCCCTGGACCCGGCACATCCTGGACGACCTGGGCTACCGGGGCCTCGCGGTGTGCGCCCAGGGGGCGCAGGTCTACGACGCCGGTGAGCACCGTCTGCTGACGTCGGTGACGCTCGACCGGCAGCTGGCGGGGGTCGCGCTGGCGAAGATCGAGGCGGAGGTCGGTCCCCTGTTCCTGGCCGCGAGCCGGGACGGTCTTGAGGGGGAAGTGCTGGTCGGACCGGGGTACGCGGTCACGGGCAAGCTGCCGTCCACTCCGTTCAGCGATGCGGCGGATCTTTGGTCGGCGCCGCTGAACAAGATCTACGTACAGCATCCTTCGCTGTCGGATGACGAGCTGGCGGATGTTGCTCGGCGCGCGGCGGGTGGGTTTGTCTCCGTTGCCATGGCGGGCGCGGGCATCGTCGAGCTGCTGCCCTTGGGGCTGTCCAAGGCGACGGGGTTGTCGATCGCGGCTCGGCGTCTTGGCCTGAAGGCCAAGGACACGATTGCCTTCGGCGATATGCCGAATGACTTGCCTATGTTCGCTTGGGCTGCGCGAGGTGTGGCTATGGCCAATGCCCATGCGGAGTTGAAGGCTGTTGCCGATGAGGTGACGGCTTCTCATGACGAGGACGGGATTGCTGTGGTCCTGGAGCGTCTGCTCGGCTGAGGTTCCCCGCGCCCCTGGGTACGTACAGTCAGCCTTGGTTTTTCTGTTTGCGGAGGATGCACGGATCGAACGTGCGCGGGGTTTCCCCCGACCACGGCTTAGCAAGCCGGTGCCTTACCACTCGGCCAATCCTCCGGGAGGGCGGCCTCACGCGAAGTGGGAATCGCGTGCTCGAAGCGGCCGCCCGGGCAGCTCCCCGGTGCGGTGCGGGCTCGACGGAGGGGTAACTACTCCGGAGCCCGCCGCGGGCTGCCCTGTGGGGAGCTCGACGGACTGTCGTGCATGGACATCGTCGCGCTCCTCCCCAGTCGGTGGCGCCGATGTGATCCCCGGCGTCCTGGACATCAACAATCCTGCCCGCCCCCGGAGTTGGGCGCCACCGAATAAATCCGCGCCTACTCCTCGCCCGCCAGCGTCAGCGTGCGCAGCTTCTGGCCCGCGTACCAGGTGGCGAGGACCGTCACCGCGACCAGCAGGACCGTCGCCGTGGTGATGCCCACGTCGGAGGTGACGAGGTCGCCGCCGGTCACCTCGTGGGCGACCGCGAGGGACCACTGCTGGACGCTCAGGGTGCGCGCCCCTTCGACCAGGGAGCCGAACAGGGCCTCCCAGACCAGGGCGTAGACCAGGCCGAAGACGACCGCGTGCCGGGACACCGTGCCGAGCAGCAGGAAGAGGGCCGCGTAGGCGATGGAGGCGACGAGTGCGGCGACCGTGTAGGCCACGGCGATCTGCTGGCCGTTGCCGTTGAGGACGAGGCCGGCGATCAGGGTCGGGACGGCGGAGAACACCATGGTCACCGCAACGGCCACGATCAGCTTGGTGAAGATGATCGTCGGGCGCTTGATCGGCTTGGAGAGCAGATACACCACCGAGCCGTCGTCGATCTCCGGGCCGATCGCTCCGGTGCCGGCGATGACGCCGATGATCGGCACCATGGTGGCCAGCGCGAGTCCGCCGAGCAGATCGGAGGCGACCTGGTCGTCGGCGCCCGCGAGGCCGCGCACGATCACCGAGATCACGATCAGCAGCAGCGGCAGCGCGCCGAGGATGAGGGCCCGGCGACGGCCGAGCAGGGCTCGATAGGTGAGCCGGGCGACTGTGGGGTCGTACATCTTCGGCCTCCTACGCCGCGACCAGATACGAGAAGACGGACTCGAGGGACTCGTCGGACGGCGAGACCGTGTGCAGCCGGATGCCGTGGTCGCGGGCGACCCTGGGCAGCAGGGCGGTGAAGCGGGCGAAGTCGACGGCCTGGATGCGCAGCGCGCCCTCGGCGAGGTCGACTTCGATGCCTGAGGTCGACGGGTCGGCGATCAGCGCGGCCGCGAGGGCGCGGTCGTCGCTGGAGCGCACCAGGTAGCGGTGCGGCCGGTCGGTCATCAGGCGGCGGATCTTGCGGAAGTCGCCGCTGGCCGCGTGCCGTCCGGCGACCACGACCTCGATGTGCCAGGCGAGTTGCTCGACCTCTTCGAGGATGTGGGAGGAGAAGAGGACCGTGCGGCCCTCGTCGCCCATCTTCCGCAGCAGGTCCATCAGCTGCATGCGCTGGCGCGGGTCCATGCCGTTGAAGGGCTCGTCCAGCAGGAGCAGCGAGGGGTTGTGGACCAGGGCGGACGCCATCTTCACGCGCTGGCGCATGCCCTTGGAGTACGTCTGGATCTTGCGGTCCTGGGCGTACTCCATCTCGACCGTGGCGAGCGCCTGTTGGGCCGCCTTGGCGCCCAGGCCGTGCAACTCGGCGTTGGCGACGACGAATTCGCGGCCGGTGAGGAAGTCGTACATCGCCTCGCGCTCGGGGACGATGCCGATGTGCTTGTAGATCGACTCGTTGCGCCAGACCGGCCGGCCGTCGAGGGTGACGGTGCCGGTGGAGGGGGCCAGGAAGCCGCCCATCATGTTGATGAGGGTGGACTTTCCGGCGCCGTTGGGGCCGAGCAGGCCGGTGACGCCGGGGCCGATGGTCATGGTGATGTCGTTGACGGCGACCACGTTGCCGAACCAGCGGGAGACGTGGTCGATGGTGAGCGTGGTCACAGTCCGGCCTTTCGGTAGCGGCGGATCAGCAGGCCGTAGGTGGCGGCGATCAGGCCGAGTGTGACGAGGACGTACACCGCGCCCTCGCCGTTCGACGGGCCGACGCCGCCGGGGAAGGCGGAGGAGGCGCCGAGGAAGGCGGACTGCACGCCGTCGATCAGCGTGATCGGTGAGAACAGGCCGATCCAGGCGATGACGTCGAAGCTGCCCTGCTCGTCGGCGATGGCCTGGAGGGTGGAGACGGCGCCGTAGGAGATGGTCAGTACGGCGATCACGGCGGCGATGCCGAAGCCGCGGCGCGGGGTGACCGAGGCGATGACCAGGCCGAGGCCGGCGAAGAGCAGGGAGAGCAGTGCCACGGAGACCAGTCCCTGTGCGAATCCCTTGGTCTGGTCGGTGAAGTCGAGCTTGGCCAGCAGCGCGCCCACGTACAGGACGAGCAGCGGGGCGGCGGTGAGGACGAACATCGCCGAGGCCAGCGCCGCGAACTTCGCCCGGACGTAGTCGGCGGTCTCGATCGGCCGCGAGAAGTACAGCGGCACGGTCTTGAAGCGCAGGTCGCGGGAGACGGACTGGGGTGCCTGGGAGGCGACGTAGAGGCTGATGACGGCCTGCATGACGATCGCGTAGCGCGTGTAGTCGACGGGCAGGTCGTCGGCCTTCGTGGCGACCGCGACGGCGACCATGATGGCCGCGGGCACGCACATCACCACGAACAGCAGCATGGGCAGCACCTTGGACTTCACCGAGCGGCCGAGGCCGTAGGCGCCGCGCAGGGACTGCGAGTAGAGCGAGCGGGTGGCGTACGCCCGGCCGAGGCGGGGGCCGTCGTAGTTGCGGTAGCCGATGTCGTGGATGCGGGTCTGGTCACCCGCCACGGGCTGGTCAAGAGCCATGAACGGCCGCCTCCTTCCGCTGCTCGTCGCTGTCCTGGAAGACCTCGGAGATGTGGTGCCGGCGCTGTTCCATGCGCACCAGGCCGAGGCCGAGGTCCGCGATCACGTCCCGGACCAGGTCGTAGGTCTCCTCGCCCTGCGCGGTGAGCAGCAGGATGTGTCCTGCGCCGGGGAGTCCGCTGCCGGACTCGACGCTGATCCCGCGCGCGTCGAGCGCCTCGCGCACCGCCTTGGTGCCGTCGGGGTGCTCGTCGGTGTCGGTGACCTCGATCGCGAGGGTGGTCGTGGTCTGCGTGAAGTCGGTGGTGGAGCTGGAGCGCAGCAGCTTGCCGCCGTCGATGACGACGACGTGGTCGCAGGTGCGCTCCAGTTCGCCCAGCAGGTGGGAGGTGACCAGGACCGAGATGCCGAAGTCGGTGTGGATGCGGCGGATCAGGCCGAGCATCTCGTCGCGGCCGACCGGGTCGAGGCCGTTGGTCGGCTCGTCCAGGAAGACCAGCTGGGGGTCGTGGACGAGGGCCTGGGCCAGCTTCACGCGCTGCTTCATGCCGGTGGAGTAGCCGCCGATGGGGCGGTAGCGCTCCTCGTACAGGCCGACATGGCGCAGGGTGTCCGCGGTGCGCTCGCGCGCCGCGGTGGGCGGCAGGCCGGACATGCGCGCCATGTGGACGACGAACTCGGTGGCCGAGACGTCCGGCGGCAGACAGTCGTGCTCCGGCATGTACCCGACCCGCTCCCGGATGGCGGCGCCCTTGGTGGCGACGTCGAGACCGAGCACTTCGGCGCGGCCCTCGGTGGCGGGGGACAGACCCAGCAGGATCTTGATCATGGTGGACTTGCCGGCTCCATTGGCTCCGACGAGTCCGGTCACCCCGGGCCCGATGTCCATGGTCAGCCGGTCAAGCGCGGTCACCCGGGGGAACCGCTTGCTCAGGCTTTCGGTCGCGATCACATTCACGGCATAGACAGTAGTGACGCGGAACACGTCGGTCGTCAGACCGTGGAGCCGTCTTGGGGTCCCTCTGGAGTCGTACGGGTCCTTAGGGGTCCCCCTGAGGTCGAACAACGGGAACCCTGGGACGGCCGTCGTGGGGCGACCGTCGTGGGGCCGTCCACCCCTTCCTATTGACGCTGGGTCTAACAAGTGCCAGATTTCGGGTGTCAAGTTACGAGCGCGTACCGCAACCGGTGGGACGGGGTGCCATGGCTACGGCAGTGACCAGTGAACGCTCGACGGAGCTGCAAGGTTTCCGAAGAGTGCAGCGCCTCGCCTACGAGTGCGCGGAGGCGGTGGCGGCCCGGCTGGAGCCGGGTGTCACCGAGCGTGAGGCCGCGCGGATGCAGCGCGAGTGGCTGGCGGAGCGCGGGGTGCGGGACTGGTTCCACATGCCCTTCGCCTGGTTCGGCGACCGCACGGCGTTCGTGAACTTCCGCATCCCGCTCCAGTTCTTCCCGACCAACCGCAGGCTGGAGCCGGGGATGCCGTTCATCCTCGACATGGCCCCGGTGTACGAGGGTTTCACCGCCGACATCGGCTATTCCGGCTCGCTCGGCGTGAACCAGGTCCAGAACAAGCTGATGGACGACCTCCGGGCGCACCGCGAACTGATCCTCGCCGAGGTGCGCGAGCGCCGGTCGCTCCAGGAGATCTACGAGGACGTGGACCGGCTCATGGTCCGCCAGGGCTACGCCAACCGGCATCGCGCCTACCCCTTCGGCGTGATCGCCCACAAGGTCGACCGGGTGCGTGAACGCCGCTGGTCACCACGGCTGTTCGGGTTCGGCACGCAGTCCCTGAAGGGCCTGGCCGCCGACGCGCTGCACGGCCACCGCGAGGGCTGGTCCCCGCTGTGGTCGCCGTACCGCTTCTCCGACCATCCGCCGCAGCCTGGGCTGTGGGCGGTCGAACCGCATCTCGGGTTCCGGGGTACGGGCGCGAAGTTCGAGGAGATCCTGGTGGTCACCGACTCCGCGGACCCGGCGGAGAGCGCCTTCTGGCTGGACGACGATCTGCCGCACGTGCGGCGCTGGGCGGAGGAGAAATGACGCTTCAGGGCGCGCGTGAGCGCTGGGTGCGGACCGGTGGGGTCGAGCTGTGCGTGGCGGAGCTGGGCGACCCGGCGCAGCCGACCGTGCTGCTCGTGCATGGCTACCCGGACAGCAAGGAGGTCTGGTCGGAGGTGGCCGGCCGGCTCGCCGACCGCTTCCATGTCGTGCTGTACGACGTCCGCGGCCACGGCCGGTCCACGGCCCCGCAGCCGCTGCGGGGCGGGTTCACGCTGGAGAAGCTGACGGACGACTTCCTGGCCGTCGCGGACGCGGTGAGCCCGGACCGTCCGGTGCATCTGGTGGGCCACGACTGGGGCTCGGTGCAGTCCTGGGAGTTCGTGACGGTCAAGCGCACGGAGGGCAGGATCGCGTCCTTCACCTCCCTGTCGGGACCGTCCCTTGACCACTTCGGCCACTGGATCCAGCGGCGGATGAAGCGCCCGACCCCGCGCCGGGTGGGCCAACTCCTCGGCCAGGGCGCCAAGTCCTGGTACGTCTACCTGCTGCACACCCCGGTCCTGCCGGAACTGGCGTGGCGGGGACCGCTGGGCAGGACCTGGCCGCGGATCATGTCCCGGATGGAGAAGGTCCCGTCGGACAACTACCCGACGTCGTCCCTGTCTTCGGACGCGGCGCACGGGGCGTGGCTGTACCGCGACAACGTACGGCCGCGGCTGCTCCGCCCGCGCGCCGACGCCTTCGCTCATGCGCCGGTGCAGCTGATCACACCGCTCGGCGACGCCTTCCTCTCCGAGCGGCTCTACGACGAACTGGAGCTGTGGGCTCCGCAGTTGACGCGGCGGACGCTGCCGGCGAAGCACTGGGTGCCGCGGACGCGTCCCGACCGGCTGGCCTCCTGGGTCGGCGAGTTCGTGACGTCGGTGGAGGGCGGACGCCAGGAGCCTCGGACCGCATCCGGCCCCCATGCCGACCGTTTCGGGGGCCAGTTGGTCCTGATCACCGGTGCGGGCAGCGGGATCGGCCGGGCGACGGCGTACGCGTTCGCCGAGGCCGGCGCTCGCGTGGTGGCCGTCGACCGGGACGGCGAGGCGGCGGCCCGTACGGCGGAGATGTGCCGCCTGGTCGGCGCAACGGACGCCTGGGCGGAGACCGTTGACGTCTCCGACGAGCAGGCGATGGAGAAGCTCGCGGCGAAGGTCGCCACGGATTACGGCGTGGTGGACGTCCTGGTGAACAACGCCGGGATCGGCCTCGCGGGCTCCTTCCTGGACACGACGTCCGACGACTGGCGCAAGGTGCTGGACGTCAATCTGTGGGGCGTGATCCACGGGTGCCGACTGTTCGGCCGGCAGATGGCCGAGCGCGGCCAGGGCGGCCACATCGTCAACACCGCCTCGGCGGCGGCCTATCAGCCGTCCCGGGCACTGCCCGCCTACAGCACCAGCAAGGCGGCGGTACTGATGCTGAGCGAGTGCCTGCGCGCCGAACTGGCGGATCAGGGCATCGGAGTTACGGCGATCTGCCCCGGGCTGGTGAACACCAACATCACATCGACGGCTCGTCACGCGGGAGTTGACGCGGAGGAGGAGGCCCGTCGGCAGAAGAAGTCGGCCCGGCTGTACGGCCTGCGCAACTACCCGCCGGAGAAGGTCGCGGAGGCGATTCTGCGCGGAATCGTCAACAACGAGGCGGTCGTTCCGGTGACTCCTGAGGCGCGTGGGGCGCATCTGCTGGCGCGGTTCGCGCCGGGGGCGCTGCGGAGGCTCGCACGGGTCAAGCCGCCGATGTGACAAGGGAGTTCGCCAACGTTCCGCGCGTCAACGGATCTTGACGAAACCCCTTGTATCGGCGGCTCGTTGTCCACAGAACTGCCAATTCCCCTGTGGATAACCGCACTTGGCTGTGGACCAAACATCGTCGGCAAAATCATTCGCGTGATTCGGGTCTCTCCCGCCACCCTGAGCGGATGAACGAGAGACCCCCGGAACGGACCCCGGACGAGCGCCGCACGGTACGGGTGTCGAAGTACCTCTCCAAGCACCTCCGGCACCAGCCCGAGCGCATCGGCCTCACCCTCGACGAGGGCGGCTGGGTGGAGATCGACACCCTCATCGCCGCGGCGACGGCCCACGGCTTCCGGTTCACCAGACAAGAGCTGGACCACGTGGTCGCCACGAACGACAAACGCCGCTTCGCCATCGACGGCACCCGCATCCGGGCCAGCCAGGGCCACAGCATCGAGGTCGAGCTGGGCCTGCCCCCGGCGACCCCGCCGCCGTACCTGTACCACGGCACGGTGGCCCGCTCCCTGGACGCGATCCGCACGGAGGGCCTGCGGCCGATGAACCGCCATGACGTCCATCTGTCGGCCGACCGGGAGACCGCGACCCGGGTGGGCGCCCGCAGGGGTCGTCCGGTCGTCCTCGCGGTCGACAGCGGCGCCATGCACCGCGACGGCCATGTCTTCCACGTCAGCGCGAACGGCGTCTGGCTGACTCAGGCCGTTCCCCCCGAGTACCTGCGCTTTCCGGAGTCACGCCACGGCACACAGTGACCGTTTCACGTGAAACCCATTCGGCCGCATACGCTCGAATCATGAGTCTGCGTCTGAGCACCGTGATCCTCCCGTACCGCCGCTGGCACGAGGGGGGCCGTGAGGCTTGGCAGCGGGCGGAACAGCTCGGCTTCCACACCGCCTACACCTACGACCACCTGTCCTGGCGCAGCTTCCGGGACGGCCCGTGGTTCGGTGCCGTGCCCACCCTGACCGCCGCCGCGGCCGTCACCGATCATCTCCGGCTCGGCACCCTGGTGACCTCGCCGAACTTCCGGCACCCGGTGACCCTCGCCAAGGACCTGATCTCCCTCGACGACATCTCCGGCGGCCGGATCACCCTCGGCATCGGCGCCGGCGGCACCGGCTTCGACGCCACCGCCCTCGGCCAGGAACCCTGGACCCCGCGCGAGCGCGCCGACCGGCTCGCCGAGTTCGTCCCGCTCCTGGACCGCCTCCTCACCGAGGACGCCGTCTCCTACGAGGGCGACTTCTACTCCGCCCACGAGGCCCGCAACATCCCCGGCTGCGTCCAGCGCCCCCGGCTGCCCTTCGCGATCGCCGCGACCGGCCCGCGCGGACTGCGGCTCGCCGCCCGCCACGGACAGGCCTGGGTGACCACGGGCGACCCGAAGCTGTACGAGAACGGCACTCCTGAACAGTCGGTTCAAGCCATTCGCGGACAGGTCGAGAAGCTCGCCGACGCCTGCGCCGCGATCGGCCGGGACGTGGCCGCGATGGACAAGGTCCTGCTCACCGGTTTCACCCCCGACCGGACCCGTCCGCTTCAGTCCCTGGACGCGTTCGTGGACTTCGCGGGCCGCCACCGCGAGCTGGGCTTCACCGAGATCGTGGTCCACTGGCCGATCCCGGACTCCGACTTCGCCACGGACGAGAAGGTCTTCGAGCAGATCGCCATGGAGGCGACGGCGCAGCTCAAGTGAGCCGGGGTGCAGGTTCGAGTGAGCCGAGGCGCAGGTGAGACCCCTCGCCCCTCAGATGTGCACACTCCCGCACGGGCGTGCGGGCATATGCGGGACAATGGCGCGGTGACCTCAGCGACTCGACAGCACGAGACCCCGGCCGCCGCTCTCCCGCCCCGGCTGATCGCCACCGATCTCGACGGCACGCTGCTGCGCGACGACAAGTCGGTCTCCCCCCGTACGGTCGCGGCCCTCGCCGCCGCCGAGGAGGCGGGCATCGAGGTCTTCTTCGTGACCGGCCGGCCCGCCCGCTGGATGGACGTCGTCAGCGACCATGTCCACGGCCACGGCCTGGCGATCTGCGGAAACGGCGCCGCGGTGGTCGACCTGCACGGCGGCCCCGGCGCCCACCGGTTCGTGATGGTGCGCGAGCTGGCCCGCGCGAACGCCCTGGACGCCGTACGACATCTGCGCGACGCGGCGCCCGGCACCGTCTACGCCATCGAGCAGACCTACGGCTTCCACCAGGAGCCGGAGTACCCGAAGCTGCACATGGAGATCCCCGACAGCCTGGCCCCCGCCGAGCGGCTGCTCGCCGAGGACGCCCCGCACGCCGACGAGCCGGTGCTCAAGATCCTCGCCTACCACCCCGACCTCGAACCGGACGCCTTCCTCACCCTGGCCCGCCTCGCCATCGGCGACCGCGCCAACGTCACCCGGTCCAGCCCCAGCGCCCTGCTGGAGATCAGCGGCCCCGGCGTCTCCAAGGCGAGCACGCTCGCCCTGTGCTGTGCCGAGCGCGGGATCTCGCACGAGGAGGTCGTGGCCTTCGGGGACATGCCGAACGACGTCGAGATGCTCACCTGGGCCGGACAGTCCTACGCGATGGGCAACGCCCACCCGGACGTGATCGCCGCGGCCTCGGGACGGACGGTCGCCAACAACGAGGACGGAGTGGCGGTCGTGATCGAGCAGTTGCTGGCGGAGCGTTAGCCGAGGGGCACGCCCCGGTCCGCGAGCCAGGACGCGGGATCCACCGCCGAGCCGGACTCCGGGGTGACCCGGACCTCGAAGTGCAGATGCGGTCCGGTGGAGTTGCCGGTGGTGCCGGACTGCCCGATCCACTGCCCGGTGCTCACCCGCTCCCCCTGGTCGACGGCGACGGCGGCGAGATGGGCGTACTGCGTGTAGTAGCCGCCCGCGTGCTCCAGCACGATCTCGACGCCGAACGGGCCACCGCAGGACACCCGCGCCACACGGCCCTCGCCGACCGCGCGCACCGGTGTGCCGATCGGCACCGCGAAGTCCTGCCCGGTGTGCCGCCGCGCCCAGCGCTCCCCACCGCTGCCGTAGGACGCGGACAGCTCGTAGGTCTCCACCGGTGCGACCCAGCGGGTGGCGAAGTGGGTCTCCGGCTGGTCGAGCCGTACCGCGCCCCGGCACGAACCGGCCGCCACCGAGGCGTCCGCGCGGCCCTGGAGCTGCTCGCGGGCCTCCTCCAGCTTCCCCTCGATGTCCCGCTTCAGGACGGCGAGCTCGGTGTTCCGCCGGTCCAGGTCCCGCCAGGCCGCCGAGGCCTTCTCCTGGTCGGCGACGAGCCGTGCCTCTGCCCTGCGGCTCTTGTCGATGGCGTTGTTGACGGCCACGTTGGTGCGGGAGAAGACATGCTGACCGCGCATCAGCTCGTCGGGGCTGCGGGCGAGGATGATCTGCGCGGTGACCGGCATCCCGCCGCCGTCGCGGTACTGGGCGCGCGCGATCCGGCCCAGGTCCTCGTGCAGTACGGCGATCTCCGCCCGCCGTTGGTCCAGCAGCGCCTCGAACCGCTGGGCCCGCGCCCGCTGTGCGTCCGCCTCCTGCCGTCCGGCCTCGTACTGACGGGTCGCGACGGCCGCGTCCTCGTACAGCCGCGCCACCTCCGCGCTGAGCCCGGAGTCGCCGCCCGTGTCGGAGGCGTCGGTGGGACGGGCGGCGAGCACGGCGAGCGCGCACAGCAGCGCCGGGACGAGCAGCGGATGACGGCGAGATGAGCGCATGTCAGCGATCGTGGCCCGCGCGGGGGTTCGGGGTCCTGTTCAAGTCGTACGGCTGGGGGAACGGTTGGTCCGGACGGGGGGCCGGGCCGTCAACTCGGCGCCGGCGCCGACACCAGCAGGTCCGCCTGCTCCTCCCGCGCCACCATCGCCCGCAACGGCCCCTCCACCGCCGCCAACTCCGCGTAGGAGCCGCGCTGCGCCACCCGGCCCCGGTCGAGGACGACGACCTCGTCCACGGCGTCGAGACCGGCCAGCCGGTGGGTGATGAGCAGGGTCGTACGGCCCTCGGTGGCCGCCAGCAGATCGGCGGTGAGCGCGTCGGCGGTGGGCAGGTCGAGATGTTCGGCGGGCTCGTCGAGCACCAGCACGGGGAAGTCGGCGAGCAGGGCCCGCGCCAGCGCCAGCCGTTGCCGCTGCCCACCGGAGAGCCGGGCCCCGTGCTCGCCGACCAGCGTGTCCAGGCCCTCGGGCAGTCCGTCGGCCCAGTCCAGCAGCCGGGCGCGCCTGAGGGCGTCCCGCAGGTCGTCCTCGGTGGCGTCCTTCCTCGCGAGCAGCAGGTTCTCGCGCACCGAGCTGTCGAAGAGGTGCGCGTCCTGCGCGCACAGCCCCACCAGCCGCCGTACGTCGTCCCCGTCCACGGCGCCGGCGTCGACACCGCCGAGCGTGTACGCGCCCGCCCGTGCGTCCAGGAACCGCAGCAGCACCTGGGCCAGCGTCGTCTTGCCCGAGCCGGACGGCCCGACCACGGCGATCCGGCGGCCCTCCTCCAGGGTCAGATCGAGCCCGGCGAGCGCGTCCCGGTCCTGCCCGGCGTGCCGGGCGGTGAGGTCCTTCAGCACGACCGGGAAGGGCGAGGCGGGCGCCTGCCGGGGCCGCTCCGGCTCCCGTACGGGCTCGGGGGCGTCCAGCACCTCGTAGACCCGCTCGGCGCTTCGGCGCACCCGCTGGCGGTACTGCACGGCGAGCGGCAGCCCTAGGACCGCCTCGAAGGCGGCGAGCGGGGTGAGGACGACCACGGCCATGGCGACTCCGCTCAGCCGTCCGTCGGCGACGCCCTGGGCGCCCACGAGGGCGGTGGCGGCGACGGTCAGGCCGGACAGCAGCGCGGTGAGTCCGTCGCCGAGCGCGGTGGCGGTGGCGGCGCGCGAGGCGATGGCGGTGAGCGTTCCGTCGGCCCGTCGCGCTTCGGCGGTACGGGCGGGCAGGGCGCCCGCGACGGTCAGTTCGGCGGTTCCGGTGAGCAGATCGGTCACGCGGGTCGCCAGCACGCCCCGGGCGGGGGCCAGCCGGCGCTCGGCGCGGCGGGCCACGGCGCCGGTGACGAGCGGGACTCCGGCTCCGGCGGCCAGCAGTCCTACGGCGAGCACGGCGCCCGCCTCGGGCAGCAGCCAGGCCGTGAAACCGACGGACACGGCGGACACGGCCGCCGCGGCTCCGGCGGGCAACAGCCAGCGCAGCCAGTAGTCCTGGAGGGCGTCCACATCGGCGACGAGCCGGGAGAGCAGATCCCCGCGCCGGGTCGTACGCAGCCCGGCGGGCGCCAGCCGCTCCAGCCGCCGGTAGACGGCGACCCGGGTATCAGCGAGCATCCGCAGCACGGCGTCGTGCGACACCAGCCGCTCGCCGTACCGGAAGACGGCCCGCCCGATACCGAAGGCGCGCGTCGCCGTCACGGCCACCATCAGATAGAGCACGGGCGGCTGTTGCGAGGCCCGCGAGATGAGCCACCCGGAGGTGGCCATCAGCCCGACAGCACTACCGAGGGCGAGACTGCCGAGCAGCAACGCGAGGGCAAGCCTGCCACGACGGGCACCGGACATGGCCCGAACCCGGGCGAGAACGCCGCGGTCCCTCCCTGCCTCCTCCACGAGGTCCCCGGCAACACGCCCCTGCGGATCCCCCTCTGCCCACGCCACCCCGCTCCCCGAGGGTTCAAGGGACCTCTCCCTTGAAAGGGGCGGGTGGGTGGGGAGAACCGGCTCGGTCAGTCGGACCACACGGTCGGCCACCCCCAGCAGCGCCGGCCGGTGTACCACCAGCAGGACCGTCCGCCCGACCGCAAGACGCCGTACCGCCGCCACGACTTCCGCCTCGGTCTCCCCGTCCAGCGCGGCCGTGGGCTCGTCGAGCAGCAGCACGGGCCGGTCGGCCAGGAACGCCCGGGCGAGGGCCAGCCGTTGCCGCTGCCCGGCGGACAGCCCGGCGCCGTCCTCGCCGAGCAGGGTGTCGGCACCTTGGGGCAGCGCGGCCACGAACTCCCGTGCCCCGGCGTCCTCCAACGCGCGCGCCACGGCGCTGTCGTCGGCGTCGGGGCGGGCCAGGCGGACGTTCTCGGTGATGGTCCCGGCGAACAGATGCGGCCGCTGCGGCACCCATGCGATCCGCGCCCGCCAGCGCTTCAGGTCCAGTTCGGTGAGGTCGGCGCCCCCGATCCGCACCCGCCCCTCGGCCGGCCGCACGAACCCCAACAGCACATTCAGCAGCGTCGACTTGCCCGCACCGCTCGGCCCGACGAGCGCCACGGTCTCCCCGGGCTCGACGACGAAGGACACGTCCGACACGGCATCCCCGGACCGGCCGGGATAGCGGACGGTCACGCCCTCGAAAGCCAGCGCACCGCCCGCCGGGACATCCTGGCTCCCGGAGTCCGGTACCGGCGTCTCCAGCACCGCGAAGATCTCCTCGGCCGCCGCAAGACCCTCCGCCGCCGCGTGGTACTGCGCGCCCACCTGCCGCAGCGGCAGATACGCCTCGGGCGCCAGCACCAGGATGACGAGACCGACGTACAGATCCATCTCGCCGTGCACGAGCCGCATGCCGATCGTCACGGCGACCAGGGCGACGGAGATCGTGGCCAGCAGTTCCAGCGCGAAGGAGGACAGGAAGGCGATGCGCAGGGTCCGCATCGTCGCCTGCCGGTACTCGCCGGTGATCCGCCGGATCGACTCGGCCTGCGCCTTGGCCCGGCCGAACACCTTCAGCGTCGGCAGGCCCGCGACGACGTCCAGGAAGTGCCCGGACAGCCGGGACAGCAGCCGCCACTGACGGTCCATCCGGGACTGGGTGGCCCAGCCGATCAGCATCATGAAGACCGGGATCAGGGGCAGCGTGCCGACGATGATGGCCGCCGAGACCCAGTCCTCGGTGACGATCCGGGCGAGCACCGCCACCGGCACCACCACAGCGAGCCCGAGCTGCGGCAGATAGCGCGAGAAGTAGTCGTCCAGGGCATCGACCCCGCGGGTCGCCAGCGCCACCAGCGACCCCGTCCGCTGCCCGCCGAGCCACCCTGGCCCCAGTGCGGCGGCGCGCTCCAGCAGCCGCCCCCGCAGCTCCGACTTGACCGCCGCGCTCGCCCGGTGGGCGGCCAGTTCGGTGAGCCAGGCCACCACGGCCCGGCCGACCGCGACGGCCGCCAACAGCAGCAGGGGAGTGGCGAGTTCGCTCACCGCCAGCCCGTGCTGGAAGGCGCCGACGACGACCTCGGCGATGAGCATCGCCTGGCCGACGACCAGCAGGGCCCCGACCACCCCCAGGCCGACCACGGCCACCAGGAACATCCGGGTGGCCCGGGCGTAACGCAGCAGCCGTGGATCGATTGGTTTCACGTGAAACACACCTCAGTGGGCGATATCGGCGGCGATGTGCTGGGTACCGATGCGCTTGCGGAACACCCAGTAGGTCCAGCTCTGGTAGAGCAGGACGATCGGTGTGGCGATCGCCGCGCACCAGGTCATGATCTTCAGTGTGTACGGGCTGGACGAGGCGTTGGTGACCGTCAGGCTCCACTCGTCGTTCAGCGAGGACGGCATGACGTTCGGGAAGAGCGTCAGGAACAGCATCGCCACGGCAGCCACGATGGTGACGCCGGACAGGGCGAACGCCCAGCCGTCACGCCCGGCCTGATTGGCCACCAGCGCCGCCACCAGTGCGGCCACGGCCACCACCAGGGCGACCAGGCTGCCGCCGTCGCCGCTGTCGATCTGCGTCCACAGCAGGAAGACCAGAGCGACCACGGCCGCGGCCAGACCGACCTGAAGCGCCAGCTTCCGCGCCCGCTCCCGGATGTCCCCGACGGTCTTGAGCGCCACGAACACCGCACCGTGGAAGGTGAACAGCGTCAGCGTCACCAGCCCGCCGATCAGGGCGTACGGGTTGAGCAGGTCCCAGACGTTGCCGACGTACTCGAAGTCCTGGTCGATCTTCACGCCGCGCACGATGTTGCCGAAGGCCACGCCCCACAGGAACGCCGGGATCAGCGAGGACCAGAAGATCGCGGACTCCCAGTTGCGCTGCCACTTCTCCTCCGGCCGCTTGGCCCGGTACTCGAAGGCCACGCCCCGGACGATCAGCGAGACCAGGATGATCAGCAGCGGCAGATAGAACCCGGAGAAGAGCGTGGCGTACCACTCGGGGAAGGCGGCGAAGGTCGCGCCGCCGGCGGTCAGCAGCCACACCTCGTTGCCGTCCCAGACGGGGCCGATGGTGTTGATCAGCACCCGCTTCTCGGGCCGGTTCCGGGCCAGCAGCTTGGTGAGGATGCCGACCCCGAAGTCGAAGCCCTCCAGGAAGAAGTAGCCGGTCCACAGGACGGCGATCAGGACGAACCAGACGTCGTGCAGTTCCATGACTGTGCAGCTCCCTCGGCCTAGTAGGAGAAGGCCATCGGCTTGTCGGCGTCACGGGAGTCGCCGCCGATCTTCGTGGGCGGGTTGAGGTCGGACTCGGTGAGCTCGGGCGGACCGGCCTTGATGTACTTCACGAGCAGCTTGACCTCGATCACGGCGAGGACGGCGTAGAGCGCGGTGAAGACGATCATCGAGGTGAGGACCTCGCCCTGGGAGACACCGGGGGAGACCGCGTCGCGGGTCTTGAGCACGCCGTAGACGACCCACGGCTGGCGGCCCATCTCGGTGAAGATCCAGCCCCAGGAGTTGGCGATCAGCGGGAAGGCCAGGGTCCAGATCGCGATGCGCCAGTACCACTTGGTGAGCTTCGGGCCGAGTGCCTTCTTCGGGAGCAGCACCAGATGCGGCACCTCGTCGTCACCGACCCGCAGGTGCTGCGGCAGCAGGAACTTCTTCCGGGTCATCCAGAGTCCGGCCAGGCCGATGGCGAAGGACGTCATGCCGAAGCCGATCATCCAGCGGAAGCCCCAGTAGGCGACCGGGATGTTGGGCCGGTAGTCGCCGGGCCCGAACTGCGCCTCCTCGGCCTTCTGGACGTCGTGGATACCGGGGACGAACGAGCTGAAGTCGTCCTTGGCCAGGAAGGACAGCAGGCCGGGGATCTCTATGGCGACCTTGTTGTGGCCCTCGTCGACATCGCCGTAGGCGAAGACCGAGAAGGGCGCGGGCGCCTCGCCGTCCCACAGGGCCTCGGCGGCGGCCATCTTCATCGGCTGCTGCTCGTACATGATCTTGCCGAGGACGTCACCGCTGACCGCGGTGAGCAGACCGCCGATGGCGACCGTGACCAGGCCGAGCCGCAGCGAGGTCTTCATCTCGCGGATGTGCTTCTTGCGCAGCAGATGGAAGGCGGAGATGCCGACCATGAAGGCGCCACCGGTGAGGAAGGCGGCGGAGAGGGTGTGGAAGGCCTGGGCCAGCGCGGTGTTCTGGGTCAGGACCAGCCAGAAGTCGGTGAGTTCGGCCCGGCCCCGCGCCTCGTTGATCTTGTAGCCGACCGGGTGCTGCATCCACGAGTTGGCCGCGAGGATGAAGTAGGCCGACAGGATCGTGCCGATCGACACCATCCACATGCAGGCGAGGTGGATCTTCTTCGGCAGCCTGTCCCAGCCGAAGATCCACAGGCCGATGAACGTGGACTCGAAGAAGAACGCGATCAGGGCCTCGAAGGCGAGCGGGGCGCCGAAGACGTCGCCGACGAAGCGCGAGTAGTCGGACCAGTTCATGCCGAACTGGAACTCCTGCACGATGCCCGTGACCACGCCCATCGCGATGTTGATCAGGAAGAGCTTGCCCCAGAACTTGGTGGCTCTGAGGTACTTCTCCTTCTCCGTGCGCACCCAGGCGGTCTGAAGGCCGGCCGTGAGGGCGGCGAGCGAGATCGTCAAAGGGACGAACAGGAAGTGGTAGACGGTGGTGATGCCGAACTGCCATCGCGCCAGAGTCTCCGGCGCCAGAGCCAGATCCACGTCGTCAGTCTCCTTACGTCGCCGCCAGCACAGCGGCAAGTTTGCCCGGTATGCCCCGTACATCGCGGGACACCCCGGACACGCTTGTGAACGCGTTCACATTCACAAGCAATTATGACGTACTGATTTTCGACAATGGAAGGGGGGTACGTCTTGCGAACAACGGAACAGGCCCCGGGGGTCCCGAGGCCTGTTCTGCCGGTGTCCTTCGGCCCTACGAAAGGGGTCTCACAGCTCCTTGCGGAACCCCTCGGTCACCTTCAGGAAGATGTCGTTCGCCTCGGTCTCCCCGATCGTCACCCGCACGCCCTCGCCCGCGAACGGCCGGACCACCACGCCGTGCTGCTCACAGGCGGCCGCGAAGTCGACCGTGCGCTCCCCCAGCCGCAGCCACACGAAGTTGGCCTGGGTCTCGGGCACCGTCCAGCCCTGGGCGCGCAGCGTGTCGACCACGCGAGCGCGCTCCCCGACCAGCGAGCCGACCCGGCCCAGCAGCTCGTCCTCCGCCCGCAGCGAGGCCACGGCCGCGTCCTGCGCCAGCTGGCTCACGCCGAAGGGCACCGCGGTCTTGCGCAGCGCCGCCGCGACCGGCTCATGGGCGATGGCGAAGCCGACCCGCAGCCCGGCCAGGCCGTACGCCTTGGAGAAGGTGCGCAGGACGCAGACGTTCGGCCGGTCCCGGTAGATCTCCACGCCGTCCGGCACCTCGGGGTCGCGGATGAACTCACGGTAGGCCTCGTCCAGCACCACCAGCACATCGCCGGGCACCCGGTCCAGGAACCGCTCCAGCTCGGGCCGCTTCACGACCGTACCGGTGGGGTTGTTGGGGTTGCAGACGAAGATCAGCCGGGTCCGGTCGGTGATCGCGTCGGCCATCGCGTCCAGATCGTGCACATCACCCGAGGTCAGCGGCACCCGTACCGAGGTCGCACCGCTGATCTGCGTGATGATCGGGTACGCCTCGAACGACCGCCAGGCGTACATGACCTCGTCGCCGGGCCCCGCGGTGGCCTGGAGCAGCTGCTGGGCGACGCCGACCGAGCCGGTGCCGGTGGCCAGGTGGGAGAGCGGGACGCCGAAGCGGTCCGAGAGCTCGTTCATCAGACCCGTGCACGCCATGTCCGGGTAGCGGTTGAAGGCGGCGGCCGCGGCCGTCACGCTCTCCATCACCCCGGGCAGCGGCGGATAGGGGTTCTCGTTGGAGGACAGCTTGTAGGCGACCGGGCCGCCGGCCGCGGCGGGCTTGCCCGGCTTGTAGGTGGGGATACCCTCCAGCTCGGCGCGCAGCTTGGGGCTCGTCTCGCTCACCGCAGTCCTCCTCGCGACCACCGGCGGTCCGTCGTCACCACCGGCTTTCCAATGCTTCTCACCTTATGAGGATTCGGCCCCGCTGCGTACAGGTCGGAGCAGACCTCCTCCGTCACACCGGCATCACGGGCATCACGTCGCGAACCGTACGAATCGGGGGGCGCGTCACACATATATCTACGCGCCGGTGGCTCACGCCGTGGCGCGCATCACCCGTGAAGGTGAGTTGAGACCTCTTCGAAACATCGAGAGCTTGGCAGGTGTGCGCACTCCGACAAGTCACACATCGCCATCGAAGGGCTCAACTCCCTTGCATTCCAATGCTTTTGACGGTGTATGACCATGCAGAAACGTGCCTGTCAACCGCTGCATATGCGTCCGCACTACCCCACCGCATGAGCCCTACTATCGGCTCGCCATGACAGCAGCAGGGAAGCACCAGGTGAGCCGCGCGGAAACCGCCCGCCGGGGCAACCGGCCGGGCCGGGCAGGCATCAGAGACGTCGCCGCCGCCGCCGGAGTCTCCATCACGACCGTCTCCGACGCCCTCAACGGCAAGGGCCGGCTCCCCGACGCCACCCGACGCCACGTCCGCGAGGTCGCCGACCGGCTGGGCTACCGCCCGTCGGCCGCGGCCCGAACCCTCCGTACCGGCAAGTCAGGACTCATCGGCCTGACCGTGACGACGTACGGGGATGAACCTTTCACCTTCACCGAGTTCGCCTACTTCGCCGAGATGGCCCGCGCCGCCACCTCCGCGGCACTCGCCCGCGGTTACGCCCTGGTCATCCTGCCCGCGACCTCCCGCCACGACGTGTGGTCCAACGTCGCCCTGGACGGCACCGTGGTCATCGACCCGTCCGACCAGGACCCGGTCGTCAGTGAACTGGTCCGACAGGGTTTACCGGTCGTCTCCGACGGCCGCCCGGTCGGCTCGCTGCCGGTCACCGCCTGGGTCGACAACGACCACGAGGCCGCCGTCCTCGGCATCCTGGACCACCTCGCCGACGCCGGCGCCCGCCGGATCGGCCTGCTGACCGGGACCACGACGGACACGTACACCCATCTGTCCACCACCGCCTACCTCCGCTGGTGCGAACGGGTCGGCCAGGACCCGGTGTACGAGGCCTACCCGGCGCACGATCCGTGCGCGGGCGCGGTGGCCGCCGACCGGCTGCTGGCCCGCCCCGACCGCCCGGACGCCGTCTACGGTCTGTTCGACCCCAACGGCACCGATCTGCTCGCCGCCGCCCGGCGCTACGGGCTGCGGGTCCCGGACGACCTGCTGCTGGTCTGTTGCAGCGAGTCCACCGTCTACGCCAACACCGAGCCGCCCATCACGACGCTCTCGCTCAAACCGCGGCGGATCGGCACGGCGGTGGTGCAGCTCCTCATCGACGCGATCGAGGGGGTCGAATCGGATCAACCGGTCGAGCAGGTGATACCGACCGAGTTGATCGTGCGTACCTCTTCCCAGCGACGTCCGCCGCGGACGACCGTCAGTCCGCCGCGGTCACCCGAGGAGCAGTAGAACCCGACCGGAAGGCAGGCGGTAGAAGCCCTGCCCAACCGGGGCGAAAGCCGCGGTGAACCGGAGCACTGCTCCGATTCACCACCCCTGGGACATCACATGGCGCGATCCGCATTCCTATGATGGGCCCACGACACCGCGGGCCGCTGCGACCAGGCAGTCCGACGCGGTGCAGATGCGGCGCGATGGTGGAGGGGTCTGATGACTCAGGGGGCCGGTCAGGGACCCGAGGTGGAGCGGACGGCGACGTTGCGCGACTTCCGGGTACCCGCTTACGTCCACGAGACCGGTCCGTACGTCCAGCGCTCGCATCCGGACGTCATCGCCGTGCACTCGGGAGACGGCGCGCACCCGGGCGACGCCGCGCCGCCGGCGGAGGAGGGACACCCGGAGGGGTACACCCCCACCCGGCGCGATCTGCCCGTCATCAACCGCCGCGGTGACACGCTCCAGGTGCCCCTCGCGCCGATGGCCGCGCAGACCGTGCCGCAAAGCAGCGGTCCCGGCCCCCTGTTCGTCGTCGGCGACGTCCACGGCTACCTCGACGAACTGATGGCCGCGCTGCGGGAGAAGGGCCTGATCGACGCCGCGGGCAACTGGTGCGCGGGCACCGCCCGGCTGTGGTTCCTCGGCGACTTCACCGACCGCGGACCCGACGGCATCGGCGTCATCGACCTCGTGATGCGGCTGTCCGCCGAGGCGGCCGCGGCCGGCGGCTACTGCAAGGCCCTGATGGGCAATCACGAACTGCTGCTGATCGGCGCCAAGCGGTTCTCCGACACCCCCGTCAACTCCGGTGCGGGCACCGCCACCTTCCAGGCGGCCTGGCTGCTCAACGGCGGGCAGAAGACCGACATGGACCGCCTCCAGGACCACCACCTCCAGTGGATGGCCCGCCTGGACGCCATGGAGGAGGTCGACGGGCATCTGCTCGTCCACTCCGACACCACCGCCTACCTCGACTACGGCCGCTCCATCGACCAGGTCAACGACACCGTCCGCGAGACCCTCATCCGCAATGACGCGGACGAGTGCTGGGACCTGTTCCGCAAGTTCACCAAGCGCTTCTCCTTCCGCGACGAGGGCGGCTCGGACGCCGTGCGCTCCCTGCTCGATACGTACGGCGGCACTCGCATCGTTCACGGCCACAGCCCGATTCCCTATCTGCTGGGCGAGGTCGGCTCCGAGGACGGCGAGGACAACGGCGGTCCGGTCGTCGAGGGACCGCATGTCTACGCCGACGGTCTCGCCATCGCGATGGACGGCGGAGTGACCATGGCCGGAAAGCTGCTGGTCCAGCAACTTCCACTGGATAACTGAACGTTCACTGGGCAGACGTCCCCCCGGGCCGGAACGACCGGAGATGGCGCAGGCCAGGGCCCAATTTCTGGAAACCCCCTGTCACCGTGTGCCGTCACCGCTCTACCATCGGCTTATCCGTAGCAGGCTCCCCTCCGTTTCTGCCCGACGGCTCGTTGCCATGCGAGCCCCAAGCCCTACGGAGCATCGGGGGATGCACATGAACAGCGTTCCGCAGCACCTGCACAGTGAGGACCGCCAAGAGTACGAGCGGATCCTCGATGAGGCGCTGCGCTCCGCGCCAACCCGCCCGGAACTGGCCGCTGTCGGACAGCGGCTCAACCCCGAACAGCTGCGCACCATGGCGCTCAACGCCTCCGCGATCATCACGGCGGCCGCGGCGACCGAGTACCAGCACTATGTGAAGGTCCGCGAGGAACTGCGTCATCCGGCGCCGTCCACCCCGTCCGTCCGCGAGTCCGGCTCCACCGAGTCGGGCAGCGGCGCGATGGGGCTCGCCGCCACCATGGGAGAGGCCACCGCCGAGACCGCCGGCGCGGGTGTCGTCGCCGTCGCGGCCGTCCTCACCCCCGTCCTCGCCGGGATCGCCGCGGCGATCTTCCTGCTCGTGGGTTACATCCTGAAGATGCTGACTCCCGAGCCGGCGTTCGCCCAGACCATGCTCACCACCGGTTGGGTGTTCGGCGCCGTGACGGCGGCCGCGATCCTCGTCGCCGCCGTCGGACTCCTGCTCACCGCACTGCGCAACCGGCCGGCGCTCGACTCCGGCCCTTACGGGGAGCTGAGCGGTGAGGTGGCCCGGGCCAGGGAAGTCTGGCGTGAAGCCCTGCTGGAGCGCGGCATCCTGCCGTTCCTGCGGGACGCGCTGGCCGACCCCGGCACCGCCGCCGCCCTGCACCGCACCGCGCCCACGGCACCGACGAGCCGTATCCCCAGTCTCGGATACGACCGTCCGGGCTTCAGCAGCCCCGGCGAGGGTCCCGGCACGGGTCCGCGCCCGAGCTTCAGCAGTCCGGACTACACCAGCCCGGATTTCGGGGGCCCGGAGCACCAGCCGGAGTGACCCCGGCCCCTCGGCTTGCGCCCCCACAGCGGGGAGCGCAAGCCGAACGTCCGAGGTGCCGTTTCCTGGTTCCGTGATCCTTCAGAGGATGCCCGCGCCGCGTGCGGCGACCGTCCACTGCGGGAACTCCGAGAGCAGCCGGTCGTACAGCTCCTGGTCGGGGACGGTGCTGATGTCGTCCACCGCGAAGAAGCCCACGTTGTCGACGCGTCGGCCGCGCATGGTGTCGAAGCGTTCCAGGATGCCGTAGTCGGATTTGCCGAGGCCCACGAACTGCCAGAAGATCGGCTCCTCGACGGCTGCCCGGAGCTCCTTCTCGATCTGGGCGTTGCGGTAGATGCCGCCGTCGGAGAAGAACAGCACGAGGGTGGGCGCGGCGGCGGGGGTCTGGCGGACGTAGTCGCGGACCTCGGCGATCACCTTCTGTTCCTCGTTCTGGATACCGACCGAGCGCATGTCGACCTGGCTGTCCTCCAGGCCCTTCTTCCGCTTCTTGCCGCCGAAGAGGCTCAGTTCACCGCAGCGCACATGCAGCCGCGTCCACTCCGGCAGCTCGCCGATCCGGAAGTCGGGCAGCCTGGCCGGGTTGGAGGCGAAGGTCCAGGCCTGCATCTCACCGTCGTCGTCCAACTGCGCGGCCACGGCGGCCATCCGCTCCACGACGTCCGCGACGACGCCCCGGGAGTACAGGAACGACATGGACCCGGAGGCGTCCAGGACCAGGATGACGCGGGCCGTGATCCCGGTCGCGCCGTGCTTGCTGAGACTGACCGCGACCTGCTTCTTACGGAGGTCCAGCCGCTTGCGCATGTCCACGGGCAGGTGTTCTTCGCCCTTGGTGAGGTTGGGGGAGGCGACCGGAGGCGCGACGGGCTGCGCTGCCGGCATCGGGGGTGCGGCGGGGGCGGGTTGTACGGGCGCGGCGGGCGCCGGGGCCGGTGCCGCGGCCTCCTCCTCGTCCACCGTGATGCCGAAGTCCGTCGCCAGCCCGGCGAGGCCGGACGCGTACCCCTGCCCCACCGCCCGGAACTTCCACTTCCCCTGGCGCAGATACAGCTCCCCGCCGATGAACGCGGTCTCGGTCCCGGCCTCCATGACGAAGTACGCCAGCTCGGCCCGGGTCCGCTCGTCGACCAGCCTCAGCTTCAGTCCCGGCACCTGACCGAACGTGCCGCCGTCGGCCGAGGCGCACAGCACGATCCGCTCAATGGCCGGCTCCAGCGACCCGAACTCCACCGCGACGGTGTCCGTCGTGATGCCCGCGTCCTGCTGCTTGCCGAGGTGGTTCACGGCCTTGGAGGCGTGGTGCGGCTGGTTGTAGAAGACGAAGTCCGCGTCGTCCCGTACCCGTCCCGCCGCCGTGAGCAGCAGCGCCGAAGCGTCCACGTCGGGCACGCCCGGACCGTGGGACCAGGTCAGCTCCACACGCACGGCCGTCGCGTCGACGGGAAGGTTGGCGCCCTTGCTCAGTGCTGTCATGGGATCAGTGTGCCGACTGATCCCGTTCCGCCGGAAGGGCTCCGGTGAGCCGCTGAAGCGCCTCCCCCGTGGCGTAGAGCTGAACGAGCAGCGGCCGCAGGGCGAGCCCCGCCCCGGTCAGCGCGTACCGCGTCCGTACGGGGAACCCCCGACGGCGCTCCACCGCCACCAGCCCGCGCTCCTCCAGCATCCGCAGCCGCTCGCTGAGCACCTTCGCGGACAACTCCGGGAGCAGACCCCGCAGTTCCGTGAAGCCTCTGGGCCCACCCATCAGCTCCCGCAGCACGAGTGTCGCCCAGCGGCCCGAGACCGCCGCGAGGGCGACCTCGACGGGACAGTCCGGCTCGGGACGCCGAGTCCGGCCGCGCGGACCGGGGACCAGCTCGGGATCCCAGGACGCGTCGCTTTCCGTTTGGTGACCTACGTCGCCGGTGTGTTCGCTGGCCGCATGACCCATTCCCCCAGTCTGCCTCTGGCGACCGAGGCCGCGGACCATCCGTACGTCTTCGAGCGCGCCTTCAACACCTTCGACCCCGAGGTCCTGGACCGGGTCTACGAACCCGACGCCGGGTTCGTCCCCCGCCCCGGGCTCCTGACCACCGGCACGGAACGGCTCCACGCCAACGGCGAGTTCCTCGCCCTGCGCTGCCCGATCCGCGTCGCTCCGCGTCATACGTACGTCGTAGGCGATCTCGCCCTGCTGATCGTGGACTTCGTGATCGCGGGCACCGCCCCGGACGGCAGCCCGGTCCACCTCACCGGCACCGCCACGGACGTGGCCCGCCGCGGCCGGGACGGCCACTGGCGCTATGCGATCGACAACCCCTTCGGTGTGGCCGAAGAGACCGCCGCCCCCGCCTGAGGCCTCCGTTTCACGTGAAACATCGGCCTCGGGCAGGGGCAGGGCATAGGCAGCAGGGACGGCCGAGCCTCAGTCCGCGATCGGCAGATACACGCGATTGCCCGCCGCCGCGAACTCCTTCGACTTCTGCGCCATGCCCTCCTCGATCTCCCCCTTGGTGCCGCCGTGCTGACGGCGGATGTCCTGGGAGATCTTCATCGAGCAGAACTTCGGACCGCACATGGAGCAGAAGTGGGCGGTCTTCGCGGGCTCCGCCGGGAGGGTCTCGTCGTGGAACTCCCGGGCCGTGTCCGGGTCGAGGGCCAGGTTGAACTGGTCCTCCCAGCGGAACTCGAAGCGGGCGTCCGACAGCGCGTCGTCCCAGTCCTGGGCGCCGGGGTGACCCTTGGCGAGGTCGGCCGCGTGGGCGGCGATCTTGTAGGTGATGACGCCGGTCTTGACGTCGTCGCGGTTGGGCAGCCCCAGGTGCTCCTTGGGCGTGACGTAGCAGAGCATGGCCGTGCCCCACCAGGCGATCATCGCGGCGCCGATGCCGGAGGTGATGTGGTCGTAGGCCGGGGCCACATCCGTCGTCAGCGGACCGAGCGTGTAGAACGGCGCCTCCTCGCAGATCTCCTGCTGAAGGTCGATGTTCTCCTTGATCTTGTGCATCGGGACATGGCCCGGGCCCTCGATCATCGTCTGTACGTTGTGCCGCTTGGCAATGGAGTTCAGCTCGCCGAGCGTCCTCAACTCCGCGAACTGCGCCTCGTCGTTGGCGTCCGCGATCGAGCCGGGCCGCAGGCCGTCGCCGAGCGAGTACGTCACGTCATAGGCGGCGAGGATCTCGCAGAGCTCCTCGAAGTTCTCGTACAGGAAGCTCTCCTTGTGGTGCGCGAGGCACCACGCGGCCATGATCGAGCCGCCGCGCGAGACGATGCCGGTCTTGCGGTTGGCGGTCAGCGGGACGTACGGCAGGCGGACGCCCGCGTGGACCGTCATGTAGTCCACGCCCTGCTCGGCCTGCTCGATGACCGTGTCCTTGTAGATCTCCCAGGTCAGTTCCTCGGCCTTGCCGTCGACCTTTTCGAGGGCCTGGTAGAGCGGCACCGTGCCGATGGGGACGGGGGAGTTGCGCAGCACCCACTCGCGGGTGGTGTGGATGTTGCGGCCGGTGGAGAGGTCCATGACCGTGTCGGCGCCCCAGCGGGTCGCCCAGGTCATCTTCTCGACCTCCTCCTCGATGGAGGACGTCACCGCGGAGTTGCCGATGTTGGCGTTGACCTTCACCAGGAACCGCTTGCCGATGATCATCGGCTCGATCTCCGGGTGGTTCACGTTCGCGGGCAGGACGGCACGCCCCGCCGCGATCTCCTCACGGACCACCTCGGGCGCGACGTTCTCCCGGATGGCCACGTACTCCATCTCGGGCGTGATCTCGCCGCGGCGGGCGTAGGCGAGCTGGGTGACCGCCTGGCCGTCCCGGCCCCGGCGCGGAAGTCGGGGCCTTCCCGGGAACACCGCGTCGAGGTTGCGCAGATTGCCGCCGCGCGGCGAGGTGTGCTTGATCCCGTCGTCCTCGGGACGGACCGGACGGCCCGCGTACTCCTCGGTGTCGCCGCGGGAGATGATCCAGTTCTCCCGCAGCGGGGCCAGACCGCGGCGTACGTCGGTGTCGACGAGCGGATCGGTGTACGGACCGGAGGTGTCGTACAGCGTGACGGACTGCCCGTTGGTGAGGTGCACCTGGCGGACCGGCACCCGTAGATCGGGGCGCGAGCCCTCGACGTACGCCTTGTGCCAGCCGATGGACTTCCCGGCCTCCTGGGACTTCTCGTCCTGGCTGGAGGCAGGCGTGCGTGCGTCCTTGATGGTCATGAGACCTACTCCCTACGCCGGCATTACCCGGTAACAGGTTCGGCGGTCGACGCAGCGATATCCGTCTGCCGATGTCCCGTGGGGAATGTCACTCTCGCGTGACGTTCCACGTGAAACATGGCTGGGACGGAGGTCAGCGCCCTCTCAGCCCGGTGCTCCGAGCTCCCGCGTGTACAAAGGTGCCCCCACGCTAGCGTCAATTCGGGCGCGGTGACCAGGGGGCCCCTTTCGTTCTTGCGATGATCGGTCGGTGACCTCGACGCATGAACCCTCCGGCCATTCCCCCGGCGGCCATTCCCACAGCCATGCCCACGGTCCGGCGGCACCGGTCTCCAAGCATCTGCGCAAGGTGATCGCCGCCGTCCTCATCCCGTTCGCCGTGGCGGTGGTCGTCGGGCTCGTGGTGCTGTGGCCCGGCGGCGCGCCCTCCCACGAGCGCACCGGGGTCGGCTTCGACCGGCAGACCCAGCAGGCGACGGTCACCGAAGTGGAGAGCGTGAGCTGCTCCTCGGTCAACGCCTCCGGGGTCCCGCCGACCGGCGACACCTCCACTGCCGAGGGCTCCTCGGCACAGCAGCAGGCCGACGGCACCTGCGACAAGGCGACGATCCGGATCGACACCGGCAAGGACAAGGGCCGGACCTTCACCGAGATCGTGCAGCCGGACCAGTCCCGGCAGCTGCACGAGGGCCAGGAGGTCATCGTCGCGTACGAGCCCTCGGCGCCGAAGGACCTTCAGTACGCGGTCACCGACGTCAACCGCCGGGTCCCGATGGCCGTGCTCGCGGGCATCTTCGCGCTCGCCGTCGTGCTCGTGGGGCGGCTGCGCGGGCTCATGGCACTCATCGCGCTGGCCATCAGCTTCCTCGTGCTGACCCTGTTCATCCTGCCCGCCATCCTCCAGGGGTCGAACCCGCTGGTCGTGGCGGTCGTCGGGTCCAGCGCCATCATGCTGATCGCCCTGTACATGTGTCATGGCCTGTCGGCCCGAACATCCGTGGCGGTTCTAGGCACCCTGATGTCCCTGCTGTTGATCGGCATCCTCGGCTCCGTCTTCATCGACTGGGCCGCGCTCACCGGCAACACGGACGACAACACCGGTCTGATCCACGGGCTGTACCCGGAGATCGACATGAGCGGCCTGCTGCTCGCCGGCATCATCATCGGCTCGCTGGGTGTCCTCGACGATGTGACGGTCACCCAGACCTCGGCCGTGTGGGAGCTGCACGAGGCCAACCCCACGATGGGCTGGCGCGGGCTCTACCGAGCCGGTATCCGCATCGGCCGGGATCACATCGCGTCGGTCGTCAACACTCTGGTGCTCGCCTACGCGGGCGCCGCGCTGCCGCTGTTGCTGCTCTTCTCCATCGCGGAGAGCAGCGTGGGCACGGTCGCCAACAGTGAGCTGGTGGCGGAGGAGATCGTGCGCACGCTGGTCGGCTCGATCGGCCTGGTCGCCTCGGTCCCGCTCACCACGGCCCTCGCCGCGCTGGTGGTCGCGTCCGACCGCCCCGAGGGACAGCCCGCGGAGGCCGGAGGCCGGCCCGCTCCGGCGCGTGGGGGACGGGGGCGGCGGAGGAAGCGGTGAGGCCCCAGGCGGAGGCCTCCGGGCGCCCCTCCAGGTGAAGAATCGTTCCTGCACCCCCTCCACGCTGAAGCGTTACGGCAGTTCGACCCCCGCCGTGCCGTAACGCTTCAGCCCGCGCTCTGTTCCTCCGCCAGGATGCGGTCCAGAGCCTCGTCGAGGCTGGCGTCGAAGTCGGACAGCGCACCCTCCTGGCCGAGCGGCACCAGCTTGTCGGTGCGGTCGAGGAAGGCGATGAGCGGCGCCGAGGAGGAGCGGAACAGAGCGTGATCGCCGCCGACCTGAAGCCGGATCAGCACGTCGCCGAGGGTCTCGGGGTCGGCCGGAGAGACCCGCACATCGCCCTCGCCGCACGCCCGGCCCACCCCGTCGATCAGCAGCTCGCGCCCGAACGCCCAGGTCACCGGAGCGTCCCCGGGCAGATGAAAGGTCAGCCGCACGGCATAGGGATCAGAGGTCGCGTACCGCAGCTCCACCGGAATGCGGAAGGAGAGCTCCTCGGAGACGAGAAAGCTCATCATGACCTCTGCCTGTACGGACTCGCGCATCGCCTACCCCGTCATCTGCCGTCGTATCGGCGTCGTATCGGCCAGGAATGATCCGCCTGACACTGAAGGAATCTTGCTGAACGTACACGGGAGATCACAAGGAGTGAGTTTTCAGATGCTGATAGAGATCGCCAGCGACCCGAGATGGCGTCCGATCTCGGTCTGCAACTGCCGTGCCGCGGCCAGCAGTCGATCGGCCTGATGGGACGGAAGGGAGATGGCCATCGTCGCCGCGGTGGTGCCCACGGTGATGGGGATCGCCGCGCACACCGTGCCCAGCGCGTACTCCTGACGCTCGGTCACCAGCTCCATGCGCTCCATCCGGTCCAGCCGCCGGAGCAGGCTGCGGTCGTCACCCACGGTGTACGGGGTGACGGGCTGCACCGGATAGCGCTCCAGATGGTCACGGCGAGTGGCCTCGTCCACCTGGGCCAGCAGACACTGCCCGATGGCGTGCGCGTGCCCGGTCTCCCGGAAGTCGGCCCACTCCTCCACCGCCGGGTTGCCGGGGGTGTCGGAGACGCACATGACCTCGATCTCGCCCTCGCGGTACACCGCGTAGTACACGGGTGCGCCGATGGCATCCCGCCAGTGGGCCAGTGCGTCGGCGACCGTGCTGCGACGTTTCTGCTGTGCTCCGCTGCTGCTCAGCCGCTCAGCGGCCTCACCGAGAAAGAACAGCCCTTTGTCGCGCCGTAGATAGCCCTCGTGGACCAGGGTGCGCAGCAGGTGGTAAGCGGTGGGCAGCGCAAGGCCGTTCTCCCGGGCCAATTGCTTGGCGGGGGCGCCGTGTTCGTGCTCGGCGACGGATTCCAGCAGGCGCATGGCGCGCTGCACGGATCCGATGAGCGTCGCGTTGTGCGCGCCGCCGGAGGGGTGCGTGGGCGCGGAGTCGGCACCGTCGACGGAGTGCGCGTGCGCGGAGTCCTGCGGTGTCGGCTGGGTCGGGGGCCGCACGCAGGTCCCGGTGCCGGGGTAGGGGACCCGGGCGGACGCTCGGGTTGCGTGGGTCTCGGAGAGGGCGGTTTCAGCCGTGGCCAAGGGTCACTCCCGAAGCGCGAGGGGGCAGCCCGTGCGGGGAACACGGGTGGGGGTGTACGCCGCTCGCGGGGTCGTCCCCGCGTCGATTTCCGGACTCTATTCGTCCGTCACCGCTCGCAGACGGCCTGCCCGCAAAACTTCCCTCGGCCGAGGGAACCGATGATTCTGGTTACCGCTCATCGGTGCCCGCGGGTCCCTCTCCGGCGGCGCCGCGCGCCTCGGAGCAGTGCCTCAGAAGTCGTGCCGCGAGGAGGAGCTCGACGTGAACTTCCGTACGACATAGATCAGTCCGCCGACCAGGGCCACAAAGACCAGCAGCTTGAACAGCAGCCCGATGACGAAGCCGACGACGCTCGCTATCAGCCCGCCGAACACGACCAGGGCGATGACCGGCACCGCGATCCACTTCACCCACCACGGCAGTCCCGCGAAGATCTCACCCATCGCCCTCGTCCTTACCTCTCCGCCCGTCGCAGTGCCGGGTCCTGTCGGACGGCCCGCGTCTGGTCCACGGGTCCCGTCTTCTACCTTGCCTGCCTTCGATGCTAGGGCCGCGGAGGGGCCCGGCGGGGGCCTCGCACCCCCTGTCCTCCCCTGATCCATCCCCTAGGGAATCCGGGGATCGGCCCTCAGCTCTCCGGCGGAGAGAACACCACGAGCACCCGCAGATCCTCGCTGATGTGGTGGAACTTGTGGGCCACCCCGGCCGGCACGTACACCACACTGCCCCGCGCCACCTGCGTCGTCTCCATGCCCACGGTGATCGCGGCGCGGCCGCTCACCACGAAGTAGACCTCGTCCTGGCTGTGCGGCTTCTGTGGATCGTGCTCACCCGCGTTCAGCGCGTACAGACCGACCGACATGTTCCGCTCGCGCAGAAACTGTAGGTAGGCGCCCTCGTTGGCGGCGCGCTCCGCCTCCAGTTCATCCAGCCGGAAAGCCTTCATCGCTCTTGTCCGCCCTCATCCCTCTGCTCGTATCCGATCTCGTCTGCCACGATCAGACACATGAAGAATTTTGTAGTCAAGACGATCGCCAACGCGGGCGCCCTGGCGGTCGCCGTGTGGCTGCTGGACAAGATCACCCTCACCGGTGACAGCACGGGCAAGAAGGTCGGCACGCTGCTGCTGGTCGCGCTCATCTTCGGCCTGGTCAACTTCCTGGTGAAGCCGATCGTGAACCTGCTGAGCCTGCCGCTACTCATCCTCACACTCGGCCTGTTCACCCTGGTCGTGAACGCGCTCATGCTGCTGCTGACCTCGTGGCTCGCCGACAAGTTCGACCTGAGCTTCCATGTCGAGGGCTTCTGGACCGCGGTCCTCGGCGCCCTGATCATCTCGATCGTCTCCTGGGCGCTGAACGTCGTCCTGCCCGACGGGGACTGAGCCCGATGACCTACCGCGTCTGCTTCGTCTGCACCGGCAACATCTGCCGCTCCCCGATGGCCGAGTCGGTCTTCCGGGAGCGCGTGGCCGAGGCCGGTCTCGACTCTCTGATCGAGGTCGACAGCGCCGGCACCGGCGGCTGGCACGAGGGCGATCCGGCCGACCCGCGCACCGTCTCCGTGCTGGAGGAGCACGGGTACGACGGCGGGCACACCGCGCGCCAGTTCCAGTCCTCCTGGTTCGCCCGGCTGGACCTGGTGGTGGCGCTCGACGAGGGGCATCTCAAGGCGCTGCGCCGGCTCGCCCCGACCGAGCAGGACGCGGCGAAGGTGCGGCTGCTGCGGTCCTACGATCCCGCCGCCGGTGACGAACTCGACGTGCCGGACCCGTACTACGGGGGCATGGAGGGCTTCGAGGAGTGCCTTGAGATGGTCGAGGCGGCGAGCACCGGGCTCCTGGAGGCCGTACGCGAGGCGGCTCAGGGGCGAGCGGCATGAGCGGGGCAGCCCGGCTCCCGGGGTCCCAGGGATCTCATGAGTCTCAGGACTCTCCAGGATCTCTGGGATCCCTGGCGTCCCTGGGGGAGGGCACGCGGGCCGTGCGTGCCGGGCTGCCCGAGCCGGTCAAGCACGAACCGACCCTGCCCGGACCGGTGTTCGCGGCCCACTTCCATCTGCCGGGCGAGCCGACCGGCCCGTACACCTACGGCCGCGACGAGAACCCGACCTGGACCCGTCTGGAGCGGGCCGTCGGCGAGTTGGAGGCCCCGGGCGAGGACGGCGTCGAGACGCTCGTCTTCGCCTCGGGCATGGCCGCGATCTCCTCGGTCCTCTTCTCCCAGCTGCGCACCGGCGACACGGCCGTCCTGCCCAGCGACGGCTACCAGGCACTGCCCTTGGTGCGCGAGCAGCTGGAGGCGTACGGCGTCCGGGTGCGGACCGCGCCGACCGGCGGCGACGCCCAGCTCGACGTCCTCGACGGCGCCCGGCTGCTGTGGATCGAGACGCCCTCCAACCCCGGCCTGGACGTCTGTGACATCCGGCGCCTGGTCGAGGCGGCACACGCGCGGGGCGCCCTCGTGGCCGTCGACAACACGCTCGCCACACCCCTCGGGCAGCGCCCGCTGGAGCTCGGCGCGGACTTCTCCGTCGCGAGCGGCACCAAGCAGCTCACCGGGCACGGCGACCTCCTGCTCGGCTACGTCTGCGGCCGCGGCGGTGCGCCGATGGCCGCCGTACGCCGCTGGCGCAAGATCGTCGGCGCGATCCCCGGGCCCATGGAGGCCTGGCTCGCGCATCGCTCCCTCGCCACGCTCCAGTTGCGGGTGGACCGGCAGGACGCCACCGCCCTCGCGGTCGCCGAGGCGCTGCGGGACTGGCCCGAGGAACTCGGCGTGCGCCATCCGGGCCTGCCGTCCGACCCCTCCCACGCGATCGCCGTACGGCAGATGCGGCGCCATGGGTGCGTGGTCTCCTTCACGCTGCCCACCCGCGCGCGGGCCGAGCGCTTTCTCGGCGCGCTGCGGCTGGTGGACGACGCGACCAGCTTCGGCGGGGTGCGCTCCACGGCGGAGCGGCGCGGACGCTGGGGCGGAGACGCGGTGCCGAAGGGGTTCATCCGGCTCTCCGTGGGCGCCGAGGACCCCGAGGACCTGGTGGCCGATGTGCTGCGTGCGCTGAAGGAGTCGGCGGGCTGACCGCCTCCGGCTGAGGGCGGCTACGGCTCGACGAGTGGGCCGCTACGTACAACGGACGGTCCGAGCCTCCCCCCTCGTGGCTCGGACCGTCCTCGGTTCCGCGCGCGAAGAACCGCGCGAACAAGGCTAGTTGACTCTGTGTCAGTGTCCAATCACAGTAGCGACAGAGACCTATCGACTTATTTATAGTTGGGCGCGGCCGGGGGGCTGAGGGAGGTCGGAGAAGGGGAGGGTGCGCCATGGACTTGGCCTTGCTGCGCACCTTCATCACAGTGCACCGGGCCGGTTCCTTCACCCGCGCCGCCGCGCTGCTCGGGCTGTCCCAGCCGGCCGTGACCTCCCAGATCCGCACCCTTGAACGGCAACTGGGCCGGCCTCTCTTCCTGCGCCAGGCCCGCGGGGTGACCCCGACGACCATCGGCGACGAGCTGGCGCACAAGGCGGCGCCCCATCTGGACGCCCTGGTGGAGATCACCGAGGCCGGTCTCGACGACGAGTCCTCCTTACGGACGCTGCACCTCGCCGGGCCTCCCGAGTTCACCGCGGAACGGGCGCTGCCCGCGCTCACCGAGCTGACCGGCGAGGACGGCCAGGGCTTCGCGCTGCGGGCGTCCTTCGGCACTGCCGAGGAGACGCTGGAGGGGCTGGCCGCCGGGCATCATGATCTGGCCATCAGTACGGCCCGCCCACGCGGCGCTCTGCTCACCGCGACTCCGCTCTGCGACGAGGAGCACGTCCTGCTGGCCGCCCCGCGCTGGGCCGAGAAGATCGGTTCCGGGGCGCCGCACCACAAGGGAGCACCGGCGCTGGACGAGGTCCCGGTGATCGAGGTGCATGAGTCGCTGCCCTTCGTCTCCCGCTACTGGGCCTCCGTCTTCGACTCCCGCCCGGCCGTCCCCGGCACCGTCATCGTCCCCGATCTACGGGCCGCCCTGGCCTGCGCGGTCGCGGGCGCCGGTCTCGCGGTGCTGCCCCGCTATCTCTGCGCCCCCGCTCTGGACCGCGGCGAGGTCGTCGCCCTGCACGAACCCGCCGTTCCACCCCTGCGGACGTACTTCCTGGTCGTGCGCACGGGCACGCTGGCGATGCCGCATGTCGCGCGCGCCCATGAGTGGCTGTTGCATGCGGCGGCTGAATGGTGCTGAGCGCCAGAGAAAGGTGATCAGCGCGATGTTTCACGTGGAACCAGCCGGGCCACATTTCTCCCATGACCGTCCGACCCGTGGTCAAGCGCACCGCCCGCGCCGTTCTGCTGGACGGTGACGACCTGATCCTGATCAAGCGCACCAAGCCCGGCGTGGATCCCTACTGGCTGACTCCCGGCGGCGGGGTCGAGCCGACGGACACGACCGTCGTGGACGCCCTCCATCGCGAGGTGTACGAGGAACTCGGCGCCAAGATCGTCGATGTCGTGCCCTGCTTCGTCGACACCGTCGAGCACATCGGCGAGGACGGCGGCGCGACCGGCGTGAAGGTTCAGCACTTCTTCGTCTGCCGTCTGGAGTCGATGGACACGGCCCTCAGACACGGGCCGGAGATCGACGAACCGATCGGCGAGTACGAGATCGTGCGGGTGCCGTTCACCCGCGTCGGCATCGCCTCCGTCCATCTCGTCCCGCTGTCGCTGCGGCACTATCTCGACGGCAACATCGAGGGCGTACGGGCGATGCACGCACCGGACCTGGGCTGAGCTCAGCCGCTCGCGGTGACGTGTTCCTCCAGCGCGTCATGCCGTATGCGCGCCGAGGGAATCCCGCTGGCCCGCAGAACGTCCACCCCGCTGCGGATCATGCCCGGCGGGCCCGAGACATAGGCGTCGTACTCGTACCAGGGCCCGAACGACCGGATGGCGTCGGGCAGCTGGATCAGTCCGTTCCGGTCGACGACCGGGCGGACCTCCAGCCAGGGGTGGGACTGCTGGAGCCGGAGCATGGTGTCGATGTCGTAGAGGTCGTGATCGCTGCGGGCGCCGTAGAACACCTCGACCGGGCGGCGTCCGCCGTGCTCGGCGACATCCTCGACCAGGGCCTTCATGGGGGCGATGCCGGTGCCGCCGCCCAGACAGAGCAGTCCGCTGTCGGTGGTGTGGTCGACGGTCATCGAGCCGGCCGGTGGACCCAGCCGGAGGATGTCGCCCGGTCGGGCCCGGTGCACCAGCGCGTTCGACACCCACCCGGCGGGGACGGCCTTCACATGGAACGACAGCAGCCCGTCGGAACGCGGCGCGGAGGCGAAGGAGTAGTGCCGCCAGATCCGCGGCCACCAGGGCGTCTCCAGGCTGGTGTACTGGCCCGCGAGAAAGGGATAGGGCTGGTCGGGGCGGACGGTGACGACCGCGACATCGCGGGTCCGCGGCTCGTGCGCAACGACCTCCGCGTACCACCAGGCCGGAGCGCGCAGCTCGTCCGTGGCCGCCGCGTCGATCATCACCTGCGAGATCGTCGTGTACGTCCGCACCCAGGCCGCCTCCGTCTCCGCGTCCCAGACGGAGGCGTACTTGCTCAGCGCCCCGATCAGGCACTCGCCCACGGCCGGGTAGTGCTCGGCGCGCGTGCCGTACTTGCGGTGCCCCCGGCCCAGGTTCTGGAGATAGGCGACCAGCACCTCCGTGTTGTCGATGTGCTCGGCGGCCGTGAGCAGCGCCTTGAGCAGCCGGTCCCGCTGGGTGTCCATCGCGGCCGGGAACAGGGAGCGCAGATCGGGGTGGCGGACGAAGAGCAGCGCGTAGAAGTAGGACGTCACCTTGTCGGCCACGGGGCCGACCTCGGCCATCGTCCGGCGGATCAGAACGGCGTCCGGGGAAGCCTGCTGAGCGGGTACGGGTGCGGTTGTGGACTCGGGGCGCGGTGCGAACCAGTCGCCCCCGCCGCCGGAAGTGCCGTTGTCGGCCGACGTGGTGGTCGGAGCGTCCATGGTGTGTGCCTCGCCTCGAACATCTTTCGGTCGGTCTGCGCACTTCCCTGCTCGGAAGTTGCCTGCGTTCCCCCGCAGACGGCTTGCTTTCCCGTTCGGCGCCACGGCCAATGCGGCCACATTCAACCCGGATTCACACGCGGTACCACCGCATAAGCGCAAATGCGGGTCTTGGATCACTCCGTCCCGTTAGGCTGCATCGCCCATTTCTCGGTGCGCACGGGTCCTGTGCGCTCCTTTCGGAGGCCGTCCCGGTTGCGAACGGGAGGCGAACCGGAGTCGACCCTACCGGCCGACGGCGCGCGCACAAGTCCCTCCATCCACAGTCACTTCGCGACCAGGGGCGACGCTCCGATTTCGTTCAACTACCGTGCAGGCTGCACCAATTCATAGGCTTCCCACAGATCCCTCCCCGTGTAGGCATGGGTCGCCAGACCGGTCAGATGACGGTCCGCGTTGATCGCCACGGAGATCGGTACGACAGCGAACAGATCGGTGTCCGACATGGAGTCGCCATAGGCGATGCAGTCGGCCCGGGTGACCCCGAACTCCGCGCACAAGCGGTCGGCTATGTGCACTTTGGCGGCGGCGCTGAGAACTCCGGCCGGATCGACCGGCTCGGTGAACGGCACGGCGGGGAAACGGGAGCCATGAGCCGCATGCGCGCCCCACCCGGTGAGCCGCTCGACGAAGAAGGACGGCGAAAGGGAGACGACCGCGCAGTAGTCCCCTTGCCGTCGGATCTCCGCCCAGACCTCACGGATCCGCGCCAGCCAGGGAGCACCCTCGAAGGCGGCCGTGACATGCGCGTCGGTGAGCTCCGCCCAGAGCGCGTGCGCCCGCACCGCGTACTCCGGCGAGTCGATCCTGCCCTCGGAGATCGCCCGGTCCAGCGCCACCGACTCGGCTTCCAGGCCGAGTTGCCGTGAGATCTCCACGGGCGCGGTGCTCCCGTGCAGAAGGGTGCCGTCGAGGTCGAAGAGATGCAGTCTCGCCATGACCGTTGAGGCTAGTGGGCCTTGGCCGGTCGTCCCCGGGGTCATCGCTTGAAGCTGGTGCGCTGTTCGTCCATGTTTCACGTGAAACAGCCTGTGCGTGTCCACGCCCTGTGACCTTGGCCATGACATGGCCAAAAGGTCGTACGTCTCGCCGGAAACGGCTGGACGGCGAGGCCACCGGTCAGACAGCCTGACCTGCGTGCCGACTCCTTCCGCCGCCGCTCTGCCCATCCGCCGCCTGACGCTCCGCGATCTCACCGCCTGCGCCGACCTGTCCGAGAACCGGGGATGGCCCCGGGAGGAACACAAGTGGGGCTTCCTCCTCAGCGCCGGGAGGGGCTACGGCATCGACGATCCCGAGGGCGGGCTCATCAGCGCCTGCGTGGTCACCCGGTACGGCCCCCACGAGCGCCCCGATCTGGCGGCCATCGGCATGGTCCTGGTCGCCGAACGGCACGCCCGTCAGGGCATCGGACGCCACCTGATGCGGCACGTCGTCTCGGACCTGGACACCATCCCCCTGACGCTGCACGCGACGCCGAACGGCCGCCCGCTGTACGAGGAGCTCGGCTTCAAGGCCACCGGCCGGGCGGAGATGCTGTGCGGCCGCTTCACGCCCCGAGGAGCGGAACCGCGGGTCGCCACGCGAGCGGCCACCGCCGAGGACCTCACCGCGATCCTCCGGCTCGACGAGGAGGTCTTCGGCTCGGACCGCACCCCGCTCATCACCCGGCTGCCCGCCTTCGCCGACCAGCTGCGGGTCGCCGAGGAGGACGGCCGGATCACCGGGTACGCGGCCGCCTGGCCCAACATGGACACTCATGTCGTGGGCCCATTGATCGCCCAGGACACCCGGACCGCACAGGCCCTGATCTCCTCCCTCGCCGCCCACACCGACCGACCGCTGCGCACCGACATCGACGTACGGCACGAAGAGCTGCTGGCCTGGGTCAAGGAGCGGGGCCTTGCCTCCGTCGCCTTCAACGCGGTGATGACCTACGGCATGGACGAGCTGCCCGGAGACTGGCAGCGCCGGTTCGCCCCGCTCACGGTGGCGGCGGGCTGAGCCCCCACTGACACGAAGAGCGCCGGTTCCTCGGGGAACCGGCGCTCTTCTTCGGTCAGCGGTGGGCGAGTCTTCGGTCAGCGGTCGGCGAGCGCCTGCTGCTCGGCGGGCGCGGTCCCGGCCACCACGGCACTGGGCTTGCGGTCCCGGCGCTCCAGGGCCGCCGAGAGGAAGGCCAGGAGCAGGGCGGCCGCGGCGAGGGCGGCGCCGACCCAGTTGGGGGAGGTGTAGCCCAGGCCGGCCGCGATGACCAGACCGCCGAGCCAGGCGGAGAGCGCGTTGCCGAGGTTGAAGGCGCCGATGTTCACGGCGGAGGCCAGCGTCGGAGCGCCATGGGCCTGGTCCAGGACGCGCTTCTGAAGCGGCGGCACGGTGGCGAAGCCCAGGGCGCCGATGAGCGCGATGGTGACGGCCGCGAGGACCTTGTTGTGGGCGGTGAAGGTGAACAGGGCCAGCACCACGGAGAGGGCGCCCAGCGAGACGTACAGCAGCGGCATCAGGGCGCGGTCGGCGAACCTGCCGCCGACGAGGTTGCCGCCGACCATGCCGAGCCCGAAGAGGACCAGCAGCCAGGTGACCGAGCCCTCGGCGAAGCCTGCGGCGTGGGTCATCATCGGCGCGATGTAGGTGATGGCCGCGAAGACCCCGCCGAAGCCGAGCACGGTCATCGCCATCGCCAGCAGTACCTGGGCGTTCTTGAAGGCGGCCAGCTCATGGCGCAGCCGTACGCCTTCCGGCCGGGGCAGGTCGGGGACGAGCCGGGCGATGCCGACGAGGCCGACCACACCGAGCGCGGCGACGATGCCGAAGGTGACCCGCCAGCCGACGGACTGTCCGACGAAGGTGCCGAGCGGCACTCCGACCACGTTGGCGACGGTCAGCCCGGTGAACATCATCGCGATGGCGCCCGCCTTCTTGTCCGGGGCGACCAGCTCGGCGGCGACGACCGATCCGATGCCGAAGAAGGCACCGTGGGCCAGTGAGGCGACCACCCGGCCGATCAGCATGACGGCGAAGGCGGGGGCGAGCGCGGACAGCAGGTTCCCGGCGATGAACAGGGCCATCAGCAGCATCAGCATCCGCTTGCGGGAGACCTTGGTGCCGAGCACGGTCATCAGCGGTGCGCCGGCCACCACACCGAGGGCGTAGCCGGTCACGAGCAGACCCGCGGTGGGGATCGAGACCCCGAAGTCGCTCGCGACCTCGGGCAGCAAGCCCATGATCACGAACTCGGTCGTTCCGATTCCGAAGGCCCCGATCGCCAGGGCCAGGAGCGCGAGCGGCATGGGGTGCCACCTTCCCAGAAGATTGCAGGAGAGCTTTACGTGCCAACACAATACTTGCGTGCGCGCTATATTTGCAAGCGAAGGCAATTGCGGCCCTGGTCCACCCTGGCTGCGGCCGCTCCGGGACGAAGGAGACCCCATGACTGCGACGGACCCCGCGCTCACCGCCCTCGCCCAGGGCTGGTGCGCCCTCTCCCTGCTGCACGGGCGGATCGAGGCCCACATCGAGCGCGCCCTCCAGACCCGGCACGATCTGAGCGTGCGGGAGTACTCGCTGCTCGACGTGCTCAGCCGCCAGCACGACGGTGAGGGCGGCCACCTCCAGATGAAGCAGGTCGCCGACGCGGTCGTGCTCAGCCAGAGCGCCACCACCCGTCTGGTGACCCGCCTGGAGGACCGCGGACTGCTGGCCCGCTATCTGTGCCGCACCGACCGGCGCGGCATCTACACCGACGTCACCGAAACGGGCCTGAAGCTCCTGGAGGAGGCCCGGCCGACCAATGACAGCGCCCTGCGGGAGGCGCTGGACACGGCCGCGGGAAATCCCGAACTGGAGCCGCTGGTCCGGGTCGTGGAGTCCCTGCGGGTTCCCGTCCCCGCGCAGGCGTGAGCCGATCCCGTCCGCAGGCCCCGCATAAGGTGGGCGCCATGGGAGATCTTGAGATACGCCCCGCCACCGCGGACGACGTTCCGGCGATCGTCGCGATGCTCGCCGACGACCCGCTGGGCGCCCAGCGCGAGTCACCGGACGACCTGACCCCCTATCTGGCGGCCCTGGAGCGCCTGAGCCGCGATCCCCACCAGTTCCCGGTGGTGGCCGAGCGGGACGGGAGGGTCGTCGGAACCCTCCAGCTCACGATCATCCCCGGGCTCTCCCGCAAGGGTGCGACCCGCTCGATCATCGAGGCCGTCCGGATCCACGCCGACGAGCGGGGCAGCGGCCTGGGAACGCGGTTCATCGAGTGGGCGGTCGAGGAGTCCCGCCGCCAGGGCTGCGCTGTGGTCCAGCTGACCTCCGACACCTCCCGCACCGACGCCCACCGCTTCTACGAGCGACTCGGGTTCACGGCCTCGCATGTGGGCTTCAAGCTCGCGCTGTGAGAAGGCGACGTCCCGTTGGCGGGGTCCTGTTTCACGTGAAACAGGACCCCGCCTCGCCGGTGACCGCTACCTGATCCCCCGCCACCCCTCCGCATCCACTCCACCCGGCACCGGAGCCCCCTCGTCGTACGGCTGACGCGTGAACACGAACGATCCGAGGTCCAGATGGCTCACGCCCCCGTCAGGGCGCCGTACGGCCCGCAGAGGCTCCCCGGCGTAGTAGCCCTCCAGGCCGGTCCAGGTGCCGTCGCCATTGGCCCGAAACCGTGAGCGACGGCCCTTGCCGGACAGCGGCTCCAGCGAGACGAGCCCGTCGGCCGTCACCCTCAGCGCGAAGGCATGCGTCCCCCAGTACCACTGCCCCGCCAACTCCAGTACGCCCGGATCGACTTCGGCCATCGGACGCCAGGGTTCCGGGATTCGCGGCTCCGCCTCGGCCACGATGCGCACCAGGTCGGCGGCGACCAGTGAGAGCAGCGGCCCCGAGGTGCAGTTGGCGAGCACCACCGCGGCGACGTCGTCGCTCTCGCTGAAGAACAGGCTCGCCAGGAAACCCGGCAACGAGCCCGAGTGCCCCGCGAGCAGTCGGCCGTCCCGGTGCTGGATCTGCATGCCGAGCCCGTACGCGGCACCGTCGGCGACATCCGCGGCCTCGCCCGGCGCGGCCGGCGTCCGCATCTCCCGTACGCTCTCCGCGCTCAGCACCCGGTCGTCCCCCCGCATCAGGAAGTCCGCGAACCGCGCCAAGTCGGCTGTGGTGGACCACAGTTGACCGGCCGGAGCCATCCGCCCGAGATCCTCGGCCGGCTCCGGCAGCATCGCGTCCGCCCACGGATGCACCGCCCAGCCCCCCGCGTGCGGTGCCCGCGGTCCCCCGCTGGTACGGCTCAGACCCAGAGGCTCGAGCACTTCCCGTCGCAGCACGTCCTCCCAGGGCTCTCCGCGCAGCTTCTCCACGAGCGCGCCCAGCAGGGTGTAGCCGGGGTTGGAGTAATGGTGGCGCCTGCCGACGGGATGCAGGAGCGGCTGTTCGCCCAGCACATCGGAGAGTTCGGCCCGCAGGGATCCGGGCGTCCGCTCCCACCAGGGCCCGGGCGACTCGGCGGCCAGTCCCGCGGTGTGGGCGAGGAGTTCGGCGACGGTGGCCTCCCCCGCACCTGTGCCGGGCAGATGCTTCTCCAACGGGTCCCCCAGATCGAGCAGCCCCTCGTCCCGCAGCCGCAGCACCAGAACGGCCGTAAAGGTCTTGGTGATCGAGCCGATCCGGTACTGCACGTTCTCGTCCGGCACCTCCCCGTCCACACAGCTCCGGGCCCCGTGCCACACCGCCCGCCCGTCCCGTACGACCGCCGCGACCAGCGAAGGCGCACGTCCCTCGGACTGGGCCACGGCGATCCGGTGCAGCAACGCCCGCCGGGTGCCGGGCAGCAACTCTTCCTGAAGTGTCGTCATTCCCCCAGTCCACCCCGTGGGGCCGGTGGGAGTCGAGCGCATAACCCGCGAGAGCGAGGTCGAGATCAGGCGGCTTGCCCGGGCCGGCCGAGTGCACCACGCTGAGCCCCGAGAACGAGGACTGCCGGCAAGCCCGGTCGCGCACCGATGAGTTTCCCGCGCCACGCTGGTCTGTACGCCGGACACCCGAGGACGGAAGGCTGGGCCATGCGGAAACTGATCTACGGCATGAACCTGACCCTGGACGGCTACATCGCCGCGGCCGGCGACGACATCGGCTGGAGCGGACTGCCGAGCGACGAGCTGTTCCAGTTCTGGCTCGACCACGAGCTGGCGAGTGGCCTGTCCCTGTACGGGCGCAAGCTGTGGGAGGCGATGAGCTCCTACTGGCCGACCGGCGACCAGCAGCCCAATGCCACCCCCGCGCAGATCGAGTTCGCGCGGAACTGGCGGGACACGCCGAAGGTGGTGTTCTCCTCGACCATCGACAAGGTCGACTGGAACACCCGCCTGGTCACCGGCGACGCGATCGCCGAGATCACCCGGCTCAAGGCCGAGGACGGCGAGCCGATGACCATCGGCGGCGCAACGCTCGCCGGTGCGGCCATGCGCGCCGGGCTGATCGACGAGTACGTGATCGCCACCCATCCGGTCCTGGTGGGCGGCGGCACGCCGTTCTTCTCCGCGCTGGACAGCTGGGTGAAGCTGAACCTGGTCGAGACGCGGACAATTCCCTGCGGCGTGATCCTTACCAGGTACGAGACGAGGCGCTGAGCGACAGCACCCACGCGCTCATGGGGTGGATCAGGTCTGCGCCATGTCGACGAAGCGCGAGTAGTGGCCCTGGAAGGCGACCGTGATCGTCGCCGTCGGGCCGTTACGGTGCTTGCCCACGATGATGTCCGCCTCGCCCGCTCGCGGCGACTCCTTCTCGTAGGCGTCCTCGCGGTGCAGCAGGATCACCATGTCGGCGTCCTGCTCGATGGAGCCGGACTCACGCAGGTCGGACACCATCGGCTTCTTGTCCGTGCGCTGCTCGGGACCACGGTTCAGCTGCGAGAGCGCGATCACCGGGACCTCCAGCTCCTTGGCGAGCAGCTTGAGGTTACGGGACATGTCCGAGACCTCCTGCTGACGGCTCTCGGACCGCTTGGAACCACCGGACTGCATCAGCTGGAGATAGTCGATGATCACCAGCTTGATGTCGTTGCGCTGCTTCAGCCGACGGCACTTCGCGCGGATCTCCATCATCGACAGGTTCGGGGAGTCGTCGATGTAGAGCGGTGCGGCGGAGACCTCGGGCATCCGGCGCGCGAGGCGGGTCCAGTCCTCGTCCGTCATGGTGCCGGAGCGCATGTGGTGCAGGGCGACCCTGGCCTCGGCGGACAGCAAACGCATCGCGATCTCGTTGCGCCCCATTTCGAGGGAGAAGATGACGCTGGCCAGGTTGTGCTTGATCGACGCCGCCCGCGCGAAGTCCAGCGCGAGCGTGGACTTGCCCATGGCGGGGCGAGCCGCGATGACGATCATCTGGCCCGGGTGCAGGCCGTTGGTGAGGGAGTCGAGGTCCGTGAACCCGGTGGGCACACCGGTCATCTCACCGGTGCGGGAGCCGATCGCCTCAATCTCGTCGAGCGCGCCCTCCATGATGTCGCCGAGCGGCAGATAGTCCTCGCTGGTTCGCTGCTCGGTGACCGCGTAGATCTCGGCCTGGGCCCGGTTGACGATCTCGTCGACGTCGTCGTCGGCCGCGTATCCCATCTGCGTGATTCGCGTGCCCGCCTCGACCAGCCGGCGCAGGACCGCCCGCTCGTGGACGATCTCCGCGTAGTACTCGGCGTTCGCCGCCGTCGGGACCGTCTGGACCAGGGTGTGCAGATACGATGCGCCGCCGACCTTGTTGATCTCACCGCGCTTGGTCAGCTCGGCGGCGATGGTGATCGGGTCGGCCGGCTCGCCCTTGGCGTAGACGTCGAGGATCGCCTGGAAGATCGTCTCGTGCGCGGGCTTGTAGAAGTCATGGCCCTTGAGGACCTCGACCACGTCCGCGATGGCGTCCTTGGAGAGCAGCATGCCGCCCAGGACGGACTGCTCGGCGTCGAGGTCCTGGGGCGGCACCCGCTCGAAGGCGGAACCGCCGCCGTCCCACTCGCCGTTCTCCCGGCCGCGGTCGTGCTGTTCGTCGCGGCCCCGGCCGCCGTCACCGCGGCGGCGGGAGGCAGGCAGACGATCACTGGGCCCACTGTCGGCCCACGGGTCGTCCAAGGGCTCGGAAATGCTCACCGAGCCACCTCCTCCCGTCCGCCGAGCGGACCTCGCCGTGCCCCTCATTTCTACGGCACGCCACTGACAAATAAGAGGCCCAACTCCGGTTCTGGCGCGTCGGTTTTGTGTCGTTTTCTCGACCGACGGACGGAGCGGGCGCCGGACTACGGTAGGCCCGCGGGCACCGTCAGCCAATCTGGTTATCCACAGGCCATGTGGACGACGGCCCGGATGCTGTGGAGAACTCCGCAAAACCTGTGCACGACTCGGTGGACAGCCCTGTGAACAAGCCGACTCGATTTCCAAGAGACCATCGCTGACCTGCTGGTTTCCCATCCACCGGCTGTGCAGAAGAAAAACTTGCCCAGTCGGCTCAAGATCACTTCGAACGATGCGCGAAAGGACACACCCTGAGAGGAGAGGTAAGGGTCACTATTCAATTGCATCTCTTACCTGTGGACGATTAGATTAGTGCTCATGACACAGGCCCCCGCGACCCCCAAGGCCACCCGCCGCCGGCACGATCGAGAGATCATCGCGCTGGCCGTCCCGGCCTTCGGCGCATTGGTCGCCGAGCCCCTGTTCGTCATCGTCGACAGCGCGATCATCGGCCATCTCGGCACCGCCCAGCTCGCCGGACTCGGCGTCGCCTCCGCGCTGCTGATGACCGCCGTGAGCGTTTTCGTCTTCCTCGCCTACGCCACCACCGCCGCCGTCGCCCGCCGGGTCGGCGCGGACGACCTCCCGGCCGCCATCCGCCAGGGCATGGACGGCATCTGGCTGGCCCTCATCCTCGGGGTCGCCGTCATCGCGGCCGTCCTGCCCACGGCACCGTTCCTCGTGGACCTCTTCGGCGCCTCCGACACCGCGGCCCCGTACGCGACGACCTACCTCCGGATCTCCGCTCTCGGCATACCGGCCATGCTCGTGGTCCTCGCCGCGACCGGAGTCCTTCGCGGACTCCAGGACACCCGGACCCCGCTCTATGTCGCCGTCGCGGGCTTCCTCGCCAACGCCGTTCTCAACGCCGCCCTCGTCTACGGCGCCGACCTCGGCATCGCGGGCTCCGCCTGGGGTACCGTCCTCGCCCAGTGCGGCATGGCCGCGGCCTACCTCGTGGTCGTCGTCCGAGGAGCCCACCTACACGGCGCCTCGCTGCGCCCCGACGCCGCGGGGATCAGGGCCTCTGCCCAGGCCGGCGTCCCGCTGCTCGTCCGCACGCTCTCGCTGAGGGCGATTCTGATGATCGCCACCGCCGTCGCGGCCCGTCTGGGCGACGCCGATATCGCCGCCCACCAGATCATCCTCTCCCTGTGGAGCCTGCTGGCCTTCGCACTGGACGCCATCGCCATCGCGGGACAGGCCATCATCGGCCGCTATCTGGGCGCCGACGACACCGAAGGCGCCCGCCAGGCGTGCCGTCGCATGGTCGAGTGGGGCGTCGCGGTCGGAGTCGTGCTCGGCGTCCTGGTCGTGCTCTCCAGGCCGCTGTTCCTGCCCCTGTTCACCACCGACGCCGGCGTCAAGGACGCCGCCCTGCCCGCTCTGGTGATCGTGGCTCTCTCCCAGCCGATCGCAGGTGTCGTCTTCACCCTGGACGGAGTCCTCATGGGCGCCGGCGACGGCCCCTATCTCGCTTGGGCGATGATCCTCACCTTGGCAGTCTTCGCTCCGGTCGCCCTGCTCATCCCGACGCTGGGCGGTGGACTGACCGCCCTGTGGGCCGCCATGACGCTGATGATGACCGTGCGGCTGCTGACCCTGTGGCTGCGCGCCCGCTCGGGCCGCTGGCTGGTGACGGGCGCGACCCGCTGACGGTTTCACGTGAAACGTGCGAGGGACCGGAAGCTGACGCAGTGGAAACCGCTGTTTCACGTGAAACAGCGACCGCAAGACAGCGGACCTGAAACTGCGGACCTGAAACAGCAGAAGGAGCCGCACCCCATGGGTACGGCTCCTTCTCAGCTCTTCAAGCCGAGCGCAGCGATCAGGCCGCGACGACCTCGATGTTGACCTTGGCGGCAACCTCGGGGTGCAGACGCACGGACGTCTCGTGGCCGCCCAGGGTCTTGATCGGAGCGGTCAGCTCGATACGACGCTTGTCGACCTCGGGGCCACCGGAAGCCTTGATCGCCGAAGCGATGTCGGCCGGGGTGACGGAACCGAAGAGACGACCGGAGTCGCCGGAGCGAACGGCCAGACGGACCTTGACGCCCTCGAGCTGGGCCTTCACAGCGTTGGCCTGCTCGATGGTCTGGATCTCGTGGATCTTGCGAGCACGACGGATCTGCTCGACGTCCTTCTCGCCACCCTTGGTCCAACGGATCGCGAAGTTCCGCGGGATCAGGTAGTTGCGAGCGTAACCGTCCTTGACGTCGACGACGTCGCCCGCGGCACCGAGGCCGGAGACCTCGTGGGTGAGGATGATCTTCATGTGTCGGTCACCCTTCCCTTATCGCGCGGTGGAGGTGTAGGGCAGCAGCGCCATCTCACGGCTGTTCTTCACGGCCGTGGCGACGTCACGCTGGTGCTGGGTGCAGTTGCCGGTCACGCGGCGGGCACGGATCTTGCCGCGGTCGGAAATGAACTTCCGCAGCATGTTCGTGTCCTTGTAGTCCACGTACGTGACCTTGTCCTTGCAGAAAGCGCAGACCTTCTTCTTCGGCTTGCGCACAGGCGGCTTCGCCATGATGTTTCTCCTGTGTGATCAAGAAGTTGGGATACGACCCGCCTTCGACCCGAAGGTCTAGAAGGGGGGCTCGTCCGAGTAGCCGCCACCGCCGCCGGAGTTTCCACCCCAGCCACCGCCGCCGCCCTGCTGGCCACCGGCGGGAGCGCCGGTCGCCCACGGGTCGTCGGCGGGAGCGCCGCCGCCCTGCTGACCGCCACCGGGGCCACCGCCCCAGCCGCCGCCACCCTGGCCGCCGCCCTGCTGACCGCCGCCGAAGCCACCGCCCTGGCCGCCTCGGCCGGCGGTCTTGGTGACCTTGGCCGTGGCATTGCGCAGGCTGGCGCCGACTTCCTCGACGTCCAGTTCGTAGACCGTGCGCTTGACGCCCTCACGGTCCTCGTAGGACCGCTGCTTCAGTCGGCCCTGCACGATGACGCGCATGCCTCGCTGGAGCGACTCCGCGACGTTCTCCGCCGCCTGACGCCAGACCGAGCAGGTCAGAAAGAGGCTTTCGCCGTCCTTCCACTCATTGGTCTGACGGTCGAAGGTGCGGGGAGTGGACGCGACACGGAACTTCGCGACCGCCGCACCGGAGGGGGTGAAGCGCAGCTCGGGGTCGTCGACAAGATTGCCGACGACCGTGATGACGGTCTCGCCTGCCATGGGGGAACCTCTCGGCGGGTTTGCTGCTGGCTGCTTGTGCTGCTACTCGAATCCCGAGATCAACTGAGCGGGAGAGCTCAGTGGGTCTCGGGGCGGAGGACCTTGGTCCGGAGGACCGACTCGTTCAGGTTCATCTGGCGGTCGAGCTCCTTGACGACCGCAGGCTCGGCCTGAAGGTCGATGACCGAGTAGATGCCCTCGGGCTTCTTCTTGATCTCGTACGAGAGACGACGACGGCCCCAGGTGTCGACCTTCTCCACCTTGCCGTTGCCCTCACGGACGACGGAGAGGAAGTTCTCGATCAGGGGGGCGACAGCGCGCTCCTCCAGATCGGGGTCGAGGATGACCATCACCTCGTAGTGACGCATGTGGAACCCACCTCCTTTGGACTCAGCGGCCACGGTCGTTCCGTGGCAGGAGGGTTGTGATGCGTACGCAACGGTATCGGCCACCACTGACAATCGGGGCCCCTCTCGGAAACCCCTGGTCGTGACGTAGGCAGACACCGGTGCAGACGGTACAGACTACCTGCACACCCGCTTCCGGTTGAAATCCGCTCGTGAGCGCAGACAATCTGTACACATCGGGTGTGTATGGCGCTACGATGCGCCGCCTTCCGCAGGAGGTGCCCAAATGGCACAGACAATGCGACCCAACACCGTCGGAGGCCTCTTCGCCACGGACGGAAAGCCCCACCCTCTCCAGGACACCCTGCTCGCGGTGACCCTGGTGCTGGGCATCACGTCTTTCGTCACGGCGATGTTCCACGACCTGCATCTGCTCAGCTCCTGGACCGGCCTGGTGGGGATCGCCACCGGTGCCTACGGCCAGTGGGTCTCGGAGACGACGCGGGAGCGCTTCGGCCTGATCCTGGGCCTGGGCGCGTCGGCCGTCGGCTTCTTCCTGGGCATGGCGCACGGCGGCCTCTTCGGCGGGGTCGTCGGCTGACGCCATGAACACCGTCCCCGGACACCCCTGAGGACGCCTCCAACACCACCACGCAGCGCCCCGGCGGCCCACAGGCCGGGGCGTAGCTTCCGTACACCCAATCGGGCCGCGCGCGAGGCGCAGTAGGCTTCGGCGCGAGAGCCGGAGCCCCTGAACCCATGGGGACACCCCAGCCCGAGGAGCCCCCCGAATGAGCCTGACCCTGAGGACGATCAGTCGCGAGCAGCATCTGGCCTACATCCAGAGCCTGCCGGCGGCGAGCCACATGCAGGTTCCGGCCTGGGCAGACGTCAAGGCGGAGTGGCGCTCCGAGAACCTCGGGTGGTTCGACGACCGGACCGGCGAGATGGTCGGCGCGGGCCTGGTCCTGTACCGGCAGCTGCCGAAGATCAAGCGCTACCTCGCCTATCTGCCCGAGGGCCCGGTCATCAATTGGTTCGCGCCAAATCTGACGGACTGGCTGGAACCGATGCTCGCGCACCTGAAGCAGCAGGGCGCCTTCTCCGTGAAGATGGGCCCGCCGGTGATCATCCGGCGCTGGGAGGCGGGCTCCATCAAGGCCGGTATCCAGAACCCCGATGTGAAGCGGCTGCGTGACATCGAGGCCGACTTCATCGAGCCCCGCGCCTTCGAGGTCGCCGACAAGCTGCGCCGTATGGGCTGGCAGCAGGGCGAGGACGGCGGCGCCGGATTCGGCGACGTCCAGCCGCGCTACGTCTACCAGGTGCCGCTGGCCAACCGCTCCCTGGAAGAGGTCCACAAGAACTTCAACCAGCTGTGGCGCCGCAACATCAAGAAGGCCGAGAAGGCCGGCGTCGAGGTCGTCCAGGGCGGCTACCACGACCTTGAGGAATGGCAGCGGCTGTATGAGATCACGGCGGTGCGCGACCACTTCCGGCCCCGCCCGCTGGGCTACTTCCAGCGCATGTGGACGGCCCTCAACACCGAGGACCCCAACCGCATGCGGCTGTACTTCGCCCGCCACAACGGCGTGAACCTGTCCGCGGCGACCATGCTGATCGTCGGCGGCCACGTCTGGTACTCCTACGGCGCCTCCGACAACATCGGCCGTGAGGTCCGGCCCTCGAACGCGATGCAGTGGCGGATGCTGCGCGACGCCTACGCGCTCGGCGCGACCGTCTACGACCTGCGCGGCATCTCCGACTCGCTGGACGAGTCCGACCACCTCTTCGGCCTGATCCAGTTCAAGGTGGGCACGGGCGGCCAGGCCGCCGAGTACCTCGGCGAGTGGGACTTCCCGCTGAACAAGCTGCTCCACAAGGCGCTCGACATCTACATGTCGCGCCGCTGAGCCCCGGGTATGTGCTTCGGTACCTTCGACAGCATCCATACCTCTGATACACCGCAGCCATCAGAAAGGTTCCAGGTCCGGCCATGGCGCTCACGCTCTACGTCGACACCGCGCGCTGGCGGGCGCATCACAAGCACGTCCAGGAGCAGTTCCCGGGCCTGGTCCCGGTCTGCAAGGGCAACGGCTACGGCTTCGGGCACGAGCGGCTGGCGGAGGAAGCCACCCGACTCGGTTCGGACGTTCTCGCCGTGGGCACGACGTACGAGGCCGCGCGCATCAAGGACTGGTTCGGCGGCGACCTGCTGGTGCTGACGCCGTACCGGCGCGGCGAGGAGCCGGTGCCGCTGCCCGACCGGGTCATCCGCTCGGTGTCCTCCATCGACGGCGTGTACGGCCTCGTGGGCGCCCGGGTGGTCATCGAGGTGATGTCCTCGATGAAGCGGCACGGCGTGAGCGAGCAGGAACTGGCGCAGTTGCACGCCGCCATAGAGAACGTCCGGCTGGAGGGCTTCGCCATCCACCTGCCGCTGGACCGCACCGACGGCTCGGACGCCGTCGAGGAGGTCATCGGCTGGATGGACCGGCTGCGCGCGGCCCGGCTGCCGCTGCACACGATGTTCGTCAGCCACCTCAAGGCCGAGGAACTCGCCCGTCTCCAGCAGCAGTTCCCGCAGACCCGCTTCCGCGCCCGTATCGGCACCCGGCTGTGGCTGGGCGACCACGACGCCACGCAGTACAGCGGCGCGGTCCTGGACGTCACCCGCGTCGCCAAGGGCGACCGCTTCGGTTACCGGCAGCAGAAGGCCGCCTCCGACGGCTTCCTGGTCGTCGTGGCGGGCGGCACCTCGCACGGCGTGGGCCTGGAGGCCCCGAAGGCCCTGCACGGTGTCATGCCACGCGCCAAGGGCGTCGCCCGCGCCGGTCTCGCCACAGTCAACCGGAACCTTTCGCCGTTCGTCTGGGGCGGCAAGCAGCGCTGGTTCGCCGAGCCGCCGCACATGCAGGTCTCCATCCTGTTCGTTCCCTCGGACGCGCCGGAGCCGAAGGTCGGCGACGAGCTCGTGGCCCATCTGCGCCACACCACCACGCAGTTCGACCGCATCGTCGATCGCTGAGCCCGCCGTCATCGATCGCTGAGCCCGCCTCGGCGGCCCAACACGAAGGCCGTGCACGGGATTTCCCGCGCACGGCCTTTGCCGTTCCGAGGGTGTTCGCTCAGAGCGAACGCCTGTCCGGCTCCGGACCGCCCCACTCCACCTGCGGCCCGTCGAAGTGCGCCGCGTGCTTGGGCGGATGGGCCGCGGCGCCGAGCACGAAGACGTCCGGCGCCCCGTCGAGCACACCGCCCGACGGATCGTCGTCACCCGCCCGGCGAACCGGGTCCCGCTCGGGCATGAGGATGTCGCGGACGATCATGGCGCACAGGTAGAGCGTGCCCAGCAGATGCACGCCGATCGCCCAGTGGTAGCCGTCGGTCGGCAGCCCCTTGTGAGCGTCCCCGCTGGTCGTGTACGCGAGGTACATCCAGATCCCCAGGAAGTACGCCACCTCGCAGGCCTGCCAGATCAGGAAGTCCCGCCACTTCGGGCGGGCCAGCGCGGCCAGCGGGACCAGCCAGAGCACGTACTGCGGCGAGTAGACCTTGTTGGTGAGGATGAACGCCGCCACGATCAGGAACGCGAGTTGGGCGAAGCGCGGCCGGCGCGGGGCCGTCAGCGTGAGCGCGGCGACGCCGACACAGCACAGCAGCATCAGCAGCGTGGCCAGCGTGTTGACGGTCTCGGTGCTGAGCGGGTCACTGGAGTTCTGCGCCATGATCAGCCAGAAGGACCCGAAGTCGACGCCCCGTTCCTGGCTGAACGTGTAGAACTTCGACCAGCCGTCGAAGGCCAGCAGCATCACCGGGCCGTTCACGACCACCCAGGCAACCGCCGTACCGCCCAGCGCCTTGCCGAAGTCCCGCCATTTGCCCGCGCGCCAGCACAGCACGAGCAGCGCGCCCAGCAGCAGGACGGGGTAGAGCTTGGCGGCCGTGGCGAGCCCCAGGAGGACGCCGAAGGCGAGCGGGCGGCCCCGCGACCACATGAGCATCGCGGCGGCCGTCAGCGCGACGGCCAGCAGGTCCCAGTTGATGGTCGCGGTGAGCGCGAAGGCCGGTGCCAGCGCGACCAGCAGGCCGTCCCAGGGGCGCCGGGCGTGCGTGCGCGTCACACAGACGGCGATGACGGCCGCGCAGGCCATCAGCATCCCCGCGTTGACCATCCAGTACCACTGCTCCTGGTGCTGGATGCTGCCACTGCCCGGTGTGAGCCAGGAGGCGACCTCCATGAAGACACCCGTGAGCACCGGGTACTCCAGGTACTCCATGTCGCCGGAGAGCCTGTCGAAGTACGGCACGAGGCCGTCGGCGAACCCGCGCCCCTGGTACAGGTGCGGGATGTCGGAGTAGCAGGCATGCGTGTACTGCGAGCTGGCGCCGAAGAACCAGTCGCCGTTGTAACAGGGCGCCTTCTGGACCAGGCCGAGGGCGAACATGCCGATCGCCACGAGCGCGATGACCCGCACCGGCGTCCACCACGACGTCCCCAGCAGGGCCCGCCGTCCGAGAGGACCGCCGATCAGCTCACTGCCGCTGCGGGCCACCTCGTCGTCCTTGGTCGGCCGCACCGGGTCCGGCTCGCGCACGCTCGATTGCGTCGTCTCTGCACTGGGCATGGGGCACATCCTGCCGTACAAGCCTGGGGATACGCCGAGGGCCGCCGCACCTGGTCGGTGCGACGGCCCATGTTTCACGTGAAACACCCGCGCCGGGCGATATGGCGTCCAACCGGACGCCCACCGGATTCCCGGCCGGTCGGGTCAGCCAGGGTTAGCCGGTCGACTCCGTGCCTCCGAAGAGGCCTCCATTGCCGTTGCCATTGCCATTGCTGGTATCGCTGGTGTCCGTGGGCGTGGGCGATGTGGTCACGCCCCCGTCCGTACCGCCGGTGTCGGTACCGCCGGTGGTGTCCTCGCAGCCGAAGAAGTCACACTCCGGCTCGGACTGCGTGGGCTTGGGATTGGGCTTGGTCCTGGTCGGCGTCGGGGTCGGCGTCGGGCTGGTCTCCTCGGTCTCGCTGGCCGTGGGAGTCGGCGTCGGGGAGGGGACGTCGTTGATGACCTCGCCGATGGGCTCCGGGACCGGGAAGCTCTTCGCCGGCTCTCCTTTCAGCGCCTGCTCCATGTAGTCGTGCCAGATCTCGGACGGGAACGAGGCACCGTGGATCGACGTCTGGTCACCCGTGCCGTACATCTCCAGGAACTTACGGTTCTTGACGGTCTCGTCATCGGGGTACCGGAACATGCTGATCGCGGTCGACAGCTGCGGGGTGTACCCGACGAACCAGGCCGACTTGTTGCCGTCGGTCGTACCGGTCTTGCCGGCCACCTCACGACCCGTGAGCTGGGCGTTGGTACCCGTGCCCTTCTCGACCACGGTCTTCAGCACGTCGGTGACGTTGTCGGCCACCTGAGCGGTGAAGGCCTGCTCCGTCTCGTCCTCGTGCTTGTAGATCGTGCCGTCCTTGCTCTTCACCTCGGTGACGGAGTACGGATCACGCTGCTTGCCGCTGGCCGCGAAGGTGGCGTACGAGCCCGCCATACGGATCGCACTGGGCTCGGAGATGCCGATGGAGAAGGACGGGAAGGTGGTGCCGGTCAGGCTGTCCTCCAGGATGCCCGCGTCGGTGGCGGCCTCCTTCACCTTGTCCAGGCCGACGTCCATGCCGAGCTGCACGAACGCGGAGTTCGCCGAGAACTGCATCGCGGTGCGCAGGTCGACCTGATAGTTCGGCGCTTTACCGAGCGACTCGTCGCCGTCGTTGGCCTGGAGCCACTCCTTGCCCTTGTCGTCCTGCCAGACGGTGCCGTCGTAGTTCTTGATCTTGAGGTCGTTCTTGCCGCTGTACAGGCTCTTCGGGGACACCTTGGTCCGCTCGTCCTGCGCCTGCGTCTCGCCGAGCTCGGGATCCCGGACGCCCCACTTCATGGCGGCCGCGAGAACGAACGGCTTGAACGTCGAACCGACCTGGGCGCCGGTCACATCGGCGTTGTTGGTGAAGTGCTTGGTCGCGTCCGTACCGCCGTAGATCGCCCTGATGGCCCCCGTCTCCGGGTCCACCGAAGCACCGCCGAACTGGACGTGCTTGTCCGTCTTCGGGCGCTTCTTGGGGTCGATGTTCTCCTTCTCGACCTTCTTGACCGCGGCTTCGAGCGCCTTGACCTTCTTTTTGTCGAAGGTCGTGTAGATCGAGTAGCCGCCCCGCTGGAGATCCTCCGCGGTGATGTTCGTGTTGTTGATGACGTTCGCCTTGGCGAGGTCCACGAGATAGCCGACCTGACCGCTCAGCGCGGTGTTGGCGCGGGGGTTCTGGGTCGCGGGAAGCTCCTGGAACTTCTCCCGGTCGGTGGGGCTGAGGTGGCCGTACTCGACCATCTTGTCCAGGGTGTCCTGCATCTGGATCTTGGCCCGACGCTTGTTGGCATCCGCGGTCGCGGCCGGGTCGATGGAGGTCGCACCCGCCGGGTCGTAGTAGGTGGCGCCCTTGAGCATGGCGGCGAGGAAGGCGCACTGCCCGGTGCTCAGGTCGATCGAGTCCTTGTTGAAGTACGCCCGCGAGGCTGCCTGGATGCCGTAAGCGCCGCGGCCGTAGTACGCGGAGTTCAGGTAACCGGCCATGATGTCGTCCTTGGAGACCTTGGTGCCCACCTTGATCGACACGAAGATCTCTTGGAACTTGCGGGAGAGCGTCTGGGACTGGTCGTCCAGCATCGCGTTCTTGACGTACTGCTGGGTGATCGTGGAGCCACCCTGCGTCTCGCCGCCCCGGGCCATGTTGAACACGGCGCGGGCGATGCCCTTGGGGTCGATGCCGCTGTCGGTGTAGAAGGTCTTGTTCTCCTGCGAGATCACCGCGTTGCGCATGTCCTCGGGGATCTGGTCGAGGTTCACGATCTGGCGATTGATCTCGCCACCCGTGGCGACCATCTCGGTGCCGTCGGACCAGTAGAAGACGTTGTTCTGCGCCTCGGCGGTGTCGGCCACGATGGGGATGCCCACCATCGCGTAGCCGATGCCCGCGATGGCCACCAGGCCGCCCAGGAAGCTGAGGAACAGCCCGGACACGAGCTTCCAGGACGGCACCCAGCGGCGCAGGCCGTCCCGGCCCGCACGCGGGTAGTCGATGAACCGCTTCTTCGCGGGAACCGCGGCCCTGCCTCGGCCCCGGCCGGGACCGTTCGGCCCTCCCGGACCGCGCCGGCCCGGCTCGGGCGCTCTGCGCCGCCCGCCCCCTGCCGCCCTCTGGGCCGCACGGCGGGCTTCGGCGCGACCGCCGGGCAGCCGGTCCTCACCACCCCGGCCGTACGAATCCGCCCCATGGGAGCTCGTCCCATAGGCGTCGGCGGGTGACCCGGTGGCGCCTCGCGGTGCCGCGCGGCGGCCGGAGGACGGGCCGGGCTGGCCGCGTCGGGCCGCGGCACGTCCGCCTCCCTGCGGCTGCGGCGGTTTGCGACGGTGCTCGCTCATGGAACGACTACTCCTCGGGCAGGCGCACCCGTGTGACGCGCCTGGAAACGGCGGCAAGTTTCCGGTCCCCCCGAAGTACGGATGCGGTCGGTTCCGCATTCACCCGTACTGCACCGAGGACGACGACGCCCCCACGCGTCGCTTGGTTCCCGGTGGTGTGCATGGCGCACAGACTACGCACCGCCAAAACCCGCCGAGCCCTGAACTTCACCCCAAATCGGGCAACTCGCATCCCATGAATCAGTGATGTGATCCCGTTCACCATCCTCCCTCTTGTCGCATGCGGAAGGCCGTTCTATCGTCTTGATGTATCGAGTCGATACATCAGCGCGAGATAAGGCGAGGAGGCGAGAGGATGAGCCGGCGTTCCGGGATCCTTGAGTTCGCCGTACTCGGCCTGCTCCGCGAGTCCCCGATGCACGGCTATGAGCTGCGCAAACGACTCAATACGTCACTGGGAGTGTTCCGTGCGTTCAGCTACGGCACGCTCTACCCCTGCCTCAAGACGCTGGTCGCCAACGGCTGGTTGATCGAAGAGCCGGGGAACGCCCCCGAGGACGCCCTCGCAGCGTCCCTCGCCGGCCGCCGCGCCAAGATCGTCTACCGGTTGACGGCGGAAGGTAAGGAGCACTTCGAGGACCTGCTCTCCCAGACCGGGCCCGACGCGTACGAGGACGAGCACTTCGCCGCCCGGTTCGCCTTCTTCGGGCAGACCTCGCGCGATGTCCGCATGCGCGTGCTGGAGGGCCGGCGCAGCCGCTTGGAGGAGCGGCTGGAGAAGATGCGCGCCTCGCTGGCGCGCACCCGGGAGCGCCTCGACGACTACACGCTTGAGCTCCAGCGCCACGGGATGGAGTCCGTGGAGCGCGAAGTGCGCTGGCTGAACGAGCTCATCGAGAGCGAGCGGGCCGGGAGGGACCTCAAGGGGTCCGCCACCGGGGGACCCGCTCAGCAGGACACCACATCTGGAGCGACGGGCGGTCTGCCCCGTCCCGGGGACGACCCCGGGACGGATTCGCCCGACGACACCGCCACGTGAGAGCCCACTTGGGGCCTCACTCGTACACACAGGGAGCAACCGGAATGGGTTCGGTTCGCGTAGCCATCGTTGGCGTGGGCAACTGCGCCGCGTCGCTGGTGCAGGGCGTCGAGTACTACAAGGACGCCGACCCGGCGTCCAAGGTCCCGGGCCTGATGCACGTGCAGTTCGGCGACTACCACGTCGGTGACGTGGAGTTCGTCGCGGCCTTCGACGTCGACGCGAAGAAGGTCGGCCTCGACCTCGCGGACGCCATCGGCGCCTCCGAGAACAACACCATCAAGATCTGCGACGTGCCGAACTCCGGCGTGACCGTCCAGCGCGGCCACACCCTCGACGGTCTCGGCAAGTACTACCGCCAGACCATCGAGGAGTCCGCCGAGGAGCCGGTCGACGTCGTCCAGATCCTCAAGGACAAGCAGGTCGACGTTCTCGTCTGCTACCTGCCCGTCGGCTCCGAGGACGCGGCGAAGTTCTACGCCCAGTGCGCCATCGACGCCAAGGTCGCCTTCGTCAACGCCCTCCCGGTCTTCATCGCCGGCACCAAGGAGTGGGCGGACAAGTTCACCGAGGCGGGCGTCCCGATCGTCGGTGACGACATCAAGTCGCAGGTCGGCGCCACCATCACGCACCGCGTCATGGCGAAGCTGTTCGAGGACCGTGGCGTGCGCCTGGAGCGCACGATGCAGCTGAACGTCGGCGGCAACATGGACTTCAAGAACATGCTCGAGCGTGACCGCCTCGAGTCCAAGAAGATCTCCAAGACGCAGGCCGTCACCTCGCAGATCCCCGACCGGGACCTCGGCGAGAAGAACGTCCACATCGGCCCGTCCGACTACGTGGCGTGGCTCGACGACCGCAAGTGGGCCTACGTCCGCCTGGAGGGTCGCGCGTTCGGTGACGTCCCGCTGAACCTGGAGTACAAGCTCGAGGTCTGGGACTCCCCGAACTCCGCGGGTGTCATCATCGACGCCCTGCGCGCTGCGAAGATCGCCAAGGACCGCGGCATCGGCGGCCCGATCCTGTCGGCTTCCTCGTACTTCATGAAGTCCCCGCCGGTGCAGTACTTCGACGACGAGGCCTTCGAGAACGTCGAGAAGTTCATCAAGGGCGAGGTCGAGCGCTAAGCGCCACGCAAGTCTGCTCCTGCCAGAGCCGAGAAGGGTCCCCGGGTCGTACGGCCCGGGGGCCTTCCCGTATGTGAGGCTGAGCCCCATGTCCGTCGCCCGCGACCTGCGTGTCCTGCTGCGCTTCGGTAACTTCAGGCGTCTGCTCGCGCTCCGGCTGCTCTCCCAGGGCGCCGACGGCGTCTATCAGGTCGCGCTCGCCACCTACGTCGTCTTCTCCCCCGAGAAGCAGACCTCGGCCGCCGCGATCGCCTCCGCGATGGCGGTCCTGCTCCTGCCGTACTCCCTCGTCGGCCCCTTCGCCGGAGTCCTCCTGGACCGCTGGGAACGCCGCCAGGTCTTCCTCTACGGCAGCCTGCTGCGCGCCCTGTTGGCGGCGGCGACGGCGGTGCTGATCCTCAGCCCCACCCCGGACTGGCTGTTCTACGTCTCCGCCCTGTGCGTCACCGCCGTCAACCGCTTCATCCTCTCCGGCCTGTCCGCCGCCCTTCCTCGCGTGGTCGACGAGGAACGTCTGGTGATGGCCAACTCCCTGTCCCCGACGGCCGGCACGCTCGCCGCGACCGTGGGCGGCGGTCTCGCCTTCGTCGTACGGCTGCTGGTGTCGGACTCCGACGCGGCCGTCGTGCTGGTCGGCGCGGCCTTGTATCTGTGCGCCGCGCTGGCGTCCCTGCGCATGTCACGGGATCTGCTGGGCCCCGACCAGGAGTTGGTGCGGCCCGGGCTGCGTGCGGCGATCTCCGGTACCGCGCGCGACCTGGTGGCGGGAGTACGCCATGTGGCCGCCCCGCCACGCCGGGAGGCGGCCTGGGCGCTCGGCGCGATGACCCTGATGCGCTTCTGCTACGGCGCCCTGCTGGTCATGCTGCTGATGCTGTGCCGGTACACCTTCTCCACCACGACGGACGACGGACTGGCGCTGCTGGGGCTGGCGTTGGCCATCTCCGGTGCGGGCTTCTTCGCTGCGGCCGTGCTGACCCCCTGGGCGGCGCAGCGGCTCGGCCCCGGCCGCTGGATCGTGGTGTGCGCCGCGACCGCGGCTGTCCTGGAACCCGCGCTGGGACTGCCGTTCGCCACCGTGCCCATGCTCGCCGCGGCGTTCGTCCTCGGGTTGACCACCCAGGGCGCGAAGATCGCCACGGACACCATCGTCCAGTCCTCGGTGGAAGACGGCTACCGCGGCCGCGTCTTCTCCCTCTACGACGTCCTGTTCAACGTCGCCTTCGTCGGCGCGGCCGGAGTCGCCGCCCTGATGCTGCCTCCTGACGGCCGTTCGGCGCCGCTGGTGGTAACAGTCGCCGTTATCTACGGAGCGGTTGCTGTAGCTATGGCCCGCTTTGAGCGCCGATAAGTGTCACATCAGTGCCACAGAGCCCCTCCTGACTTCTGGTGTGTCAGTGGGGCCCGATAACTTACGTGGGTCTTACGCGCGCACCGCTCGCGTCACCCACCCATGTTCTTTCTAGGGGGACCCCCAAGTGTCCACTCCGCCCCAGGGCCAGAACCCGTTCGCTCAGCAGGGCCAGAACCCGTACGCCCAGCCTCAGGGCCAGGCTCCGCAGCAGCCCGGCTTCCCGCAGCAGGGCGCTGCCCCGTACGCCCCGGTCCCGCCGACCCCTCCGGCCCGGCGCTTCAACAAGAAGGTCCTGCGCATCGCGGGCTTCATCGTCGTCGCGATCCTCATAGCCGGCGGCAAGTGGTTCTTCGGGCAAAGCGATGCAGAGACCACGTCCGTGGGCAACTGCCTGCACAACGAGGGGACGCAGACCAGCCCGGACCTCAAGACGGTCGACTGCTCGTCCAGTGACGCCGAGTTCGAGGTGGTCGGCAAGTTCGACGACACCAGCGACACCGACAAGTGCAACGCGGTCAAGGAGACCGAGGTGGCGTACTACCAGACGGGCGACAGCAGCCACGAGGTGGTCCTCTGCCTGAAGGAAGTCAAGTAGCAGTCGCAGTAACGCGGAGGGGGCGGTGTTTCACGTGAAACACCGCCCCTCTCGTATGCCCAGGGTCATGTTTCACGTGAAACATGACCCCGTTTCGCATCCTCAGCTCTCCTGCTCGGCCCACCACTCCTTGAGGGCCGTCACCGCCGCGTCGTGTTCCATCGGGCCGTGCTCCAGGCGGAGTTCCAGCATGTGTTTGTAGGCACGACCGACGACAGGCCCGGGGCTGACGCCGAGGATCTGCATGATGTCGTTGCCGTCGAGGTCGGGGCGGATGGAGTCCAGCTCCTCCTGCTCCTGGAGCTGGGCGATGCGCTCCTCCAGGCCGTCGTAGGCCCGGGAGAGGGCGGCCGCCTTGCGCTTGTTGCGGGTCGTGCAGTCGGAGCGGGTCAGCTTGTGCAGCCGGTCGAGCAGCGGGCCCGCGTCGCGGACGTAGCGGCGGACCGCGGAGTCCGTCCACTCGCCGGTGCCGTAGCCGTGGAAGCGCAGGTGGAGTTCGACGAGGCGTGAGACGTCCTTCACGAGCTCGTTGGAGTACTTGAGCGCCGTCATGCGCTTCTTCGTCATCTTCGCGCCGACCACCTCGTGGTGGTGGAACGAGACCCGCCCGTCCTTCTCGAAGCGCCGGGTGCGCGGCTTGCCGATGTCGTGCAGCAGCGCGGCCAGCCGAAGCGTCAGGTCGGGCCCGTACTCCTCCAGCGCCATCGCCTGCTCCAGGACGATCAGCGTGTGCTCGTAGACGTCCTTGTGCCGGTGGTGCTCGTCACTCTCCAGCCGCAGGGCCGGCAGCTCGGGCAGCACCCGCTCACCGAGACCGGTGTCGACGAGCAGCGTCAGGCCCTTGCGGGGGTTGCCGGAAAGGATCAGCTTGTTCAGCTCGCCCTGCACCCGCTCCGCCGAGACGATCTCGATCCGCGCCGCCATCTCCGTCATGGCCGCCACCACCTCGGGGGCCACCTCGAAGTCCAGCTGAGCCGCGAACCGCGCCGCACGCATCATCCGCAGGGGGTCGTCCGAGAAGGACTCCTCAGGAGTGCCAGGAGTGCGCAGCACCCGCTCCGCGAGGTCCTCAAGACCGCCGTGCGGGTCGATGAACTCCTTCTCCGGCAGCGCGACGGCCATCGCGTTCACCGTGAAGTCCCGACGGACCAGATCCTCCTCGATGGAGTCGCCGTACGACACCTCCGGCTTGCGCGAGGTGCGGTCGTACGCCTCCGACCGGTAGGTGGTCACCTCGATCTGGTAGCCGTCCTTCTGCGCGCCGACCGTGCCGAAGGCGATCCCGACCTCCCAGACGGCGTCCGCCCACGGGCGCACGATCTTCAGCACGTCCTCGGGGCGGGCGTCGGTCGTGAAGTCCAGGTCGCTGCCGAGCCGGCCGAGCAACGCGTCCCGGACCGACCCGCCGACCAGGGCGAGTGAGAACCCGGCCTCCTGGAAACGGCGGGCGAGGTCATCGGCGACCGGCGCGACCCGCAGCAGTTCACTCACCGCGCGATGCTGCACCTGGCTCAGGACACTGAGGTTGTCTTCGTTGGCGTTCGGCACAACAAAAGAGGGTACGTGGCCGGAACGGCCCCCAGCGCCTCCATTAAATGCACACAGATCCAGTCTCCTTTATACGGGCACATACAGGACAGCCCGACAGCGTGAGCCGATCTTGTGACGCAGTCCGCGGCACTTCCCCTCAGCGCGCATCGTTACCATGCGTGGACGCACATTCCGACGACCACTGACGACGACGAGGGACGGGCGAGCGCGTGGCCGAGGCGGCAGACTTCCAGGGGATGAGTCCCTCACCTGCCCGCCGGTGGCTGCGGCGCACCGGGGCACTGCTCGCCGGTGCGCCCCTGCTGGCGGGGCTGCTCCAGCTGCCCGCCGCGTCCCCGGCCCAGGCCGCCGACACCGACGAGACGGTCGCCGTCTCCGTGAACTCCCTCACCCCGAGCGTCCCCACCGACGACGACACCCTGACCGTGTCCGGCACGGTGACGAACAAGGGCAAGCAGGCGGTCACCGACGCCCAGGTGGACCTGCGCGTGGGCCAGGAGCTGACCACCCGCTCCGGTATCGACACCGCCGCCAAGGCCACCGGCTACCAGCCCGGCACCGACGGGCTTCCGCTCGGCGGGAAGTACCTCAAGAAGTTCGCCAAGCTCACCCCGGGCGTCGCGCAGCCCTTCAGCATCTCCGTCCCCGTCGACGAGCTGGAGCTCGGCGGGAACGGCATCTACCAGATCGCGGTCTCCCTGACCGGCGAGACGTCCACGCAGTCGTGGCCGCAGGTGCTGGGCGTCGAGCGGACCTTCCTGCCGTACCAGCCCGACGGGGCCGACACCAAGACCAGGACGACCGTGCTGTGGCCGCTGATCTCCACCGTCCACATGACGGCGCAGACCGGATCCAACGAGTCGCAGACGCCCGTCTTCCGTGACAACGACCTCATTGAGGAGATCGGGCCGGGCGGCCGCCTGGAGCAGATGGTCTCCCTCGGCAAGGACCTCGACATCACCTGGGTCGTCGACCCGGACCTGCTGGCCTCCGTCGACGCGATGACCCGCAGCTACCGCGTCCAGTCCGAGGACGGCACCACGACCACCGCCGGTACCCGTGCCGACCAGGAGCTCGCCAGAAGGTGGCTCGCCCGGCTCCAGGACGCGGTGGCGGACAACGAGGTCGTCGCGCTGCCCTTCGCCGACCCCGACCTGGCCTCCCTCGCCCACAACGGCACGGCCGTCACCGGCTCGCTGGGACACCTCAAGGAGGCGACCGACGTCGCCGCCGACACCGTCGAGTCGATCCTGCACGTGAAGCCGACCACCGACTTCGCCTGGCCGGTCGAGGGCGCCGTGGACCCGTCGATCGTCAAGGTGGCCACCTCGGCCGGCGCCGACAAGGTCCTCGCGCGCAGCGACAGCCTGGAAGAGACCGGCGGCCTGACCTACACGCCCTCCGCGGCCCGCCCCATCGGCGGCGGCACCACGGCGGTGGTCGCGGACGCGCGGCTGTCCACAGCGTTCCAGGGCGACATGACCAGGGCGTCCACCTCGACGCTCGCCGTACAGCGGTTCCTGGCGCAGAGCCTGGCACTGAACCTCCAGACGGACGACCAGCGCAGCATCGTCGTCGCCCCGCAGCGCATGCCGACGGCCGGCCAGGCCCGCGCGCTGGCGGAGGCGGTCACGGCCCTTCAGGACGGCGGCTGGACCCAGTCCCAGGACCTCACGACCACCGCCACGGCCAAGCCCGACCCCGGCGCCACCACCAAGGTCCCCTCGGGCTCCACCTACCCCTCCGCGCTGCGCAAGCAGGAGCTGAAGCGGTCCGCCTTCGAGCAGATCGCGGCCACCCAGACCAAGCTCGGCAAGTTCAAGGTCATCCTCAGCGACGAGTCCCGGGTCGTGACCCCCTTCGGCCGGGCCATGAACCGCGGGATGTCCACGTCCTGGCGCGGCCAGGCCACCGAGGCGGCCGTGTACCGCAACGGCGTGGAGACCTACCTGGAGTCCCTGGCCGACCAGGTCTCCCTGATCGAGAAGTCCGAGACCAAGCTCTCCGGCCGCAGCGCCACGATCCCCGTCACCGTGCAGAACAACCTGGTGCAGGGCGTCGACAACCTGGTGCTGCGGCTCACCTCGACGAGCCCGAGGCGCCTGAAGATCGGCGGCTACGCCTACGAGGAGCAGCCGGTCGCGGTCTCCGGCGGGCACAGCCAGACGGTGAAGTTCACCACCTCCGCCGAGGCCAACGGCCAGGCCAAGGTGATCGCCCAGCTCTACACGGAGGACGGGCAGAAGTACGGCGACCCGGTGCGGTTCGATGTGAAGGTCACCGAGTTCACCGCCACGGTGATGCTGGTCATCGGCGGCGGCTTCCTCCTCCTCGTCCTCGCGGGATTCCGGATGTACACGCAGCGCAAGCGCGCCGCCCGGAAAGCCGACGAGAACGGTCCCGACACCTCCGACGAGGCCGCGGACGCCCCGGAGAACCCCGAGGACCCCGATGAGCGTCCCGCACAGGAATCCGGGTCCGGCACCGGCGCGGACGCCCCGGAGCAGCCGAGTGACCCGACACCGGACACCCCAGCGGAAAACGCCGACCCGTCCGGCACGGGTGAGAGAGTGGACCGTTGAGGATGTCGTGGCCGGTCGGCCCGGGACGATGAGGGTGGGTAACCATGAACGCGCCGTACGACGGTGACCGCGGCCAGGCCGCGGGCAGCTCGGGCTACCCCGACGGCCCGCCGCCCGAGCACGGCCAGGTACCGCCGCAGCCCCCCGCGGACATGTACCTCCAGGACGCCTACGACCAGGACCCCTACCGGGCACAGGACCTCTCGGCCCAGGACCCGGTCGCCGAGGCGCTCTACGACCGTGCCGCGCACCCCCCGCCGCCTCCGGGCACCTACGCGCCGCAGCAGCCGCTGTACGCCCAGCCCCAGCAGTCGCCGTACGCCCCCGACCCGCATGTGTGGGCCCAGACCCCGGCGCCCGAGCCGGACGGCGCGACCCAGTACCTGCCCTACGGCGACGACCCGCGCAGCACGCAGTACGTGGGCGTCGACGACCTGGTCAGCCACTCCGCCGAGGAGCACCACGAGCCGGACGCCTTCGCGCACCTGTTCAGGGACCAGCAGCAGGGCCCCGGCCGGCCGCCGTACGAGTCCCCGTCGGTCCCGGGCCCGGCAGCGGAGCCGGCGCAGTACCAGCAGCCCCAGCCGACCGCCCCGCCCGCAGCCGACGCGACCATGAACCTCGGCACCGCCCCCGTGCCTCCCCCCGCCTCGCCGGCGCCCTCTGCCTCGCCCGCGAAGAAGGGCGGGAAGGCGGCGGGCCTGCTCAAGTCGAGCGCGGTGATGGCGGCGGGCACGATGGTGTCCCGGCTCACCGGGTTCATCCGGTCCGCGCTGATCGTGTCGGCCCTCGGTGTGGGTCTGCTCGGTGACACCTTCCAGGTCGCCTACCAGCTGCCGACAATGATCTACATCCTGACCGTCGGCGGCGGTCTGAACTCAGTCTTCGTGCCGCAGCTCGTGCGCGCGATGAAGGAGGACGACGACGGCGGCGAGGCGTACGCCAACCGTCTGCTGACCCTCGTCATGGTGGCCCTTGGTGCGCTCACCGTGCTCTCGGTCCTTGCCGCGCCGCTGCTGATCCGGATGCTCTCCAGCTCGGTCGCCGGCGACCCGGCGGCCAACGAGGTGGGCGTCACCTTCGTCCAGTACTTCCTGCCCTCGATCTTCTTCATGGGCATCCATGTGGTGATGGGTCAGATCCTCAACGCGCGCGGCAAGTTCGGCGCGATGATGTGGACCCCGGTCCTGAACAACATCGTCATCATCGTGACGCTCGGCATGTTCATGTGGGTCTACGGCACCGCCGCGGACTCCGGCATGCAGGTCACGAACATCCCGCCGGAGGGCCAGCGGCTCCTCGGGATCGGCGTCCTGCTCGGCCTCGTCGTACAGGCCCTGGCGATGATCCCGTACCTGCGCGAGACCGGGTTCCGGCTGCGGCTGCGCTTCGACTGGAAGGGCCACGGCCTCGGCAAGGCGGTCACGCTCGCCAAGTGGACCGTGCTGTTCGTCCTCGCCAACCAGGCGGGCGCGATCGTCGTCTCCCAGCTGTCCACCGCGGCGGGCAAGGACTCGCCCGTCGACGGCACGGGCTTCGCGGCCTACGCCAACGCCCAGCTGATCTGGGGCCTGCCCCAGGCCATCATCACCGTCTCGCTGATGGCCGCCCTGCTGCCGCGGCTGTCCCGCTCGGCCGCCGAGGACGACGGCGGGGCCGTGCGCGACGACATCTCGCAGGGCCTGCGCACGACGGCCGTCGCGATCGTGCCGATCGCCTTCGGGTTCCTGGCCCTCGGCATCCCGATGTGCACGCTGATCTTCGGCTCCTCGGGCATCAGCGAGGCCACCAACATGGGCTTCATGCTGATGGCCTTCGGCCTCGGCCTGATCCCGTACTCCGTGCAGTACGTCGTCCTGCGCGCCTTCTACGCGTACGAGGACACCCGAACGCCCTTCTACAACACGGTCATCGTGGCCGCGGTCAACGCGGCCGCCTCCGCCGCCTGCTTCTTCCTGCTCCCGTCCCGCTGGGCCGTGGTCGGCATGGCCGCCTCCTACGGCCTGGCCTACGCGATCGGCGTGGGCGTCGCCTGGAGCCGACTGCGCAAGCGGCTGGGCGGCGACCTGGACGGCGCGCGCGTGATGCGGACGTACGCAAGGCTCTGCATCGCCTCGGTCCCGGCGGCGCTGCTGAGCGGCGCGGCCTGCTACGGCATCGGGAACGCGATCGGCCAGGGCGTCGTCGGATCGTTGGCGGCCCTTGTCGTCGGTGGTGCCGTACTGCTCGGGATCTTCTTCGTGGCCGCCCGCAAGATGCGGATCGAGGAGCTGAACTCGCTGGTCGGCATGGTCCGTGGGCGACTGGGACGCTGAGCCCCGGGTAAGCGCACAACCATCGTCCGCCATCGTGTGTCGTGCATAGCGGCGGACTGTGGGCACAATTGGTTTCGGCGTCTCAACGAGCGCAACGGATGGGGAGGCAGGAGCGACGGTGGCGGAACGGAGCACGGCTGCCGTCGACGTGGCAGACAACAGCGGCGACGAGCCGCTGACCGCAACTGCGGACCAGTCCACGGCCGACGGGGTGGCCACGAATCGGGAGCGGGACACGGACACCGACGAGGCACAGGGGAGTGGCGGGACCGAGGGTTCCGGGAAGGCCTCACCACCCGAATTGCACAGCGGCCACAAGCTCGCCAGACGGTACCGGCTGGAAGAGTGCGTCACCCGTCTGGACGGCTTCAGCAGTTGGCGTGCGGTGGACGAGAAACTGCGGCGCGCCGTGGGCGTCCACCTTCTGCCCGCGGACCACTCACGGGCTCGCTCCGTCCTGGCCGCGGCCCGTTCCTCCGCACTGCTCGGTGACCCCCGCTTCGTGCAGGTCCTGGACGCCGTCGAGGAGAACGACGTCGTCTATGTCGTCCACGAATGGCTGCCCGACGCCACCGAGCTGACCACCCTGCTGTCCTCCGGCCCGCTGGAGCCCTACGACGGCTACCAGATGGTCTCCCAGATCGCCGCCGCCATGGCCGCCGCGCACCGGGAGGGCCTCGCGCATCTGCGGCTGAACCCCAACGCGGTGCTGCGCACCTCGACCGGGCAGTGGCGGATCCGCGGACTGGCCGTCAACGCCGCACTGCGCGGCATCAGTTCGGACACCCCGCAGCGCACCGACACGGAGGCGATCGGCGCCCTGCTGTACGCGGCGCTCACCCAGCGCTGGCCGTACGAGAACGACGCCTACGGTCTGTCCGGGCTGCCCAAGGACATCGGTCCGATCGCGCCCGACCAGGTGCGGGCCGGTGTGCACCGCGGCCTGTCCGAGCTGTCGATGCGCGCGCTCGTCAACGACGGCGCAACCGCCTCCCGCCATGAGTCGGCGTGCACCACGCCGGAGGAACTGGTGAAGGCGGTCAGCGAGATGCCCCGCATCCGCCCGCCGGAGCCGGCCTTCACCGCGCCCCCGGAGTACCAGCGCACGACGTACCAGCAGGGCACGTACGGCCGTCAGGCCCCGCATCCCGGCGCCACCCAGTCGATCGCCGCCCCGCCGCCCCCGCTCCAGAGCCGTACCGGCCGGGCCCTGAAGTGGGCCGTCTCGGCCCTCCTCATCGCCGCCCTGGGGCTGGGCAGCTGGCAGCTCGCGGACGCTCTGATGGACCAGGGCGGCAAGTCCGACGACTCCAACCAGACGCAGACCACGGACGGGGACGACAAGGGCCCGAAGAAGCCGGCGCCGGGCAAGCCGATCGCGATCCAGGAAGCGCACGACTTCGACCCGTACGGCAGCGACGGTTCGGAGTACCCGGACGACGTGCCCAAGGCCTTCGACGCCGACCCGAAGTCGTACTGGCAGACCAGCTACTACGAGGGCGCCAACCTCGGAAACCTGAAGTCGGGCGTCGGCCTCATCCTCGACCTCGGCAAGGCCCAGCAGGTCGGCAAGGTGACGGTCAGCTTCATGGGCAGTACGTCCGTCGAGCTCCTCACGGCTTCCGGGGACGAGGGTGCGATGCCCACGTCGTTCGAGGGCTACACCAAGGTCGCCGACGGCTCGGGCACGACGGTGACGCTCACGCCGGACAAGGACCTCAACTCCCGGTATCTGCTGGTGTGGCTGACCGAGCTGCCGATACAGGCGGACGACGGCAAGTGGCGCGGCAGGGTCATGGACATCAAGGTGACCAGCTGACGTTCCGAGCCGGCCAACCCGTTCCGGCACGGTGTGGCATTCTGTCGCTCAGGCTTACGAGTCGGGTTGACAGCGTCACGGTTGCCTCCCCTAGGGAGTCGGGGGATATGTGTGGATAGCGGATCGAGCCGAGCCGATCTGTCGGACGCCGATCTTCTGGCGCGCCATGTCTCGGGTGACAAGGACGCCTTCGGGGAGATCGTGCGCCGTCACCGTGACCGCCTCTGGGCCGTCGCCCTGCGGACGCTGGGCGACCGCGAGGAGGCCGCTGACGCCGTTCAGGACGCGCTGGTCTCCGCTTACCGGGCCGCCCACACCTTCCGCGGCCAGTCGGCCGTCACGACCTGGCTGCACCGAATCACAGTGAACGCCTGTCTCGACCGGGCCCGCAAAGCGGCCTCCCGGAAGACGTCCCCCGTCGACGACACCGAGCGGCTGGAGCAGCTCCTGGAGCCGCACGAGTCGGCTTCGGCGCCGGCGGAGCGGAACGATCTGCATCGACAGTTGCTGGAGGCCCTCGGCACGCTTCCGCCCGATCAGCGGGCCGCGCTCGTCCTCGTCGACATGCAGGGGTATCCCGTCGCCGAGGCCGCCCGGATCCTCGATGTGCCCACGGGGACGGTGAAGAGCCGGTGCGCGCGGGGCAGAGCCAGACTGCTGCCGCTCCTCACTCATCTGCGGCCGGAAAACGCCGGTGGCGGCAAGGCGGCGGGCGAGCGACGGAACCGCACGGACGGGACATCCGTCCCACCGGCAGCGGGTCCGCAGGGCGCGGGTCCGCGCGGAGCCGGTCCCGGGGACGCCGGGCCCAGTGATTCAGCTGCTGTGAAGGGCGGAGGTGGGCGAGCGTGACATCGACGCCGGACACGGCCGGGCACCCGGACGTCACCGAGCTCTCCGACCTCACCGAGGGCCTGCTGCCCGCGTCCCGCAGCGCGGACGTACGACAGCACCTGGACGCGTGCGAGCTCTGTGCGGACGTCTACGCGTCGCTGGAGGAGATCCGCGGACTGCTCGGGACACTGCCGGGCCCGCCGAGGATGCCCGCCGATGTCGCGGGACGGATCGACGCCGCCCTCGCCGCGGAGGCGCTGCTGAGCGCCACGGCTCCGGAAGGTGGCGCCGCAGCTTCGGAAGGTGCGGAGCCAGAGGACATCAGGAGCGTCAGCACCGCCGAGCGCTTCGACGACGACGCGCATGTTTCACGTGAAACATCGGTCACCGCCGACCGTCCCGTGGGCCATGCCCGCACCTCCACCACCGGCCCCGGCCGCAAGCAGCACCGGCGCGGTGGGCGCCGACGCGTGGCCGTCCTCGGCACCGTCTTCACGGTGGCGGCCCTGGGACTCGGCTCCGTGCTGCTGTCCTCTCTCAACGACGGCTCGGGCGACTCCGAGGGCGACGGCGGCCGGGCCCACGCCTCGGACACCTTCGCCGCCAGCACCCTGGAGCGGCAGGTCTCCGATCTCCTCGCCGAGAAGTCCACGGGCGACGGGCGCACTCCGCGCAGCAGCGTGGGCATGAATTCCGTCCCTGAGACCAACGAGACCAAAGAGCCTCATGTCTTCAAGCAGCCCACGGTCCCCGGCTGCGTCCAGGAAGGCATCGGACGCGAGGACGGCGCCCTCGTCACCGAGGAGGGCACGTATCAGGGCACCGAGGCCCTGCTCGTGGTGCTGCCCGACGCGACCGACAGCAGCCGGGTCACCGCCTACATCATGGACCGGACCTGCGTGAGCGATCCGTCCGTGGGCAAGGCCGAGGTGCTGCTGAAGCACACCTACACCCGCGCCTCCTGAACACCCGCTCACTCCGCGGACGCCTCGTCTCCGTCCTGCGCGGTAGGCGTTACTGTGTCGCCCCTTCGTGTGCCCGGACACAGCGGGAATGCACGCCCCTTAGGATCCGTTGGGTGGGGTGAGAGTTCTGAAAGGGGCTCCCGCCGGACCTATGACGCAGTCCAGAGACGAGGAATCAAGCCGTGAGCGACGTCCGTAACGTGATCATCATCGGCTCCGGGCCCGCCGGCTACACGGCGGCGCTCTACACCGCGCGCGCGTCGCTGAAGCCGCTGGTGTTCGAGGGCGCCGTCACTGCCGGTGGCGCGCTGATGAACACCACCGAGGTCGAGAACTTCCCCGGCTTCCAGGACGGCATCATGGGCCCCGAGCTCATGGACAACATGCGCGGCCAGGCCGAGCGCTTCGGCGCCGAGCTCATCCCGGATGACATCGTCTCCGTGGACCTCTCCGGCGAGATCAAGACCGTCACCGACACCGCGGGCACCGTCCACCGCGCCAAGGCCGTCATCGTCACCACCGGCTCCCAGCACCGCAAGCTCGGCCTGCCGAACGAGGACGCGCTGTCCGGCCGCGGCGTCTCGTGGTGCGCCACCTGTGACGGGTTCTTCTTCAAGGACCAGGACATCGCCGTGATCGGCGGCGGCGACACCGCGATGGAGGAGGCCACCTTCCTCTCGCGCTTCGCCAAGTCCGTGACGATCGTCCACCGCCGCGACAGTCTGCGCGCCTCCAAGGCCATGCAGGACCGCGCCTTCGCCGACCCGAAGATCAAGTTCGTCTGGGACAGCGAGGTCGCCGAGGTCCAGGGCGACCAGAAGCTCTCGGGTCTGAAGCTGCGCAACGTCAAGACCGGCGAGCTCTCCGACCTTCCGGTGACCGGCCTGTTCATCGCGATCGGCCACGACCCGCGCACCGAGCTCTTCAAGGGCCAGCTGGAGCTGGACGAGGAGGGCTACCTCAAGGTCGACGCGCCGTCCACCCGCACCAACCTCACCGGTGTCTTCGGCGCCGGCGACGTGGTGGACCACACCTACCGCCAGGCGATCACCGCGGCCGGCACCGGCTGCTCCGCCGCCCTCGACGCCGAGCGTTTCCTCGCCGCCCTCGCGGACGAGGAGAACGCCGCGGCCGAGAAGACGACCGTCTGACACCCCACCCGCCCCACGCACCAACCAGTTAAGGAGCCCGCAGTGGCCGGCACCCTGAAGAACGTGACCGACGACTCCTTCGACGAGGACGTCCTCAAGAACGACAAGCCCGTCCTGGTGGACTTCTGGGCCGCCTGGTGCGGTCCGTGCCGCCAGATCGCGCCGTCTCTTGAGGCCATTGCCGCCGAGTACGGCGACAAGATCGAGATCGTCAAGCTCAACATCGACGAGAACCCGGGTACGGCCGCCAAGTACGGCGTCATGTCCATCCCGACGCTGAACGTCTACCACAACGGCGAGGTCGCCAAGACGATCGTCGGCGCGAAGCCGAAGGCCGCGATCGTCCGCGACCTTGAGGACTTCATCGCCGAGTAGCGGACTTCATCGCCGAGTGGGCGATGTTTCACGTGAAACACGAATGGGCCAGCCCCTTGGGGTTGGCCCATTCGCATGAGAGCGCATCACAGGGGCCGCAGCACCGGCTCCTTCTGCACGGCCCCCAGCAGCCGGTCGAGCGCCATCTCCACGTCTTCCTTCCAGGAGAGCGTCGTCCGCAGCTCCAGCCTCAGCCTCGGGTACGTGGGATGGGGCCGTACCGTCTTGAAGCCCACCGCCAGCAGATGATCGGCGGGGAGCACACACGCGGGCTCCTTCCAGCGGGCGTCCCCGAACGCCTCGATCGCCTTGAAGCCCCGCCGCAACAGATCCTTGGCCACCGTCTGAACCATCACCCGCCCCAGCCCCTGCCCCTGGTACCCCGGCATGATGAACGCCGTCATCAGCTGCACGGCGTCGGGCGAGACGGGACTCGTGGGAAACGCGGTCGAGCGGGGGACGTAGGCCGGAGGCGCGTACAGCACGAAGCCCACCGGGACGTCATCGACGTAGACGACCCGGCCGCAGGACCCCCAGTCCAGCAGGACGGCGGAGATCCAGGATTCCTTCTCCAGCGCCGGGGTGCCCGCGCTTACCGCGGCTTTGCCACTGACGGGATCCAGCTCCCAGAAGACACACGTCCGGCAACGCTGGGGAAGGTCTTGAAGGTTGTCCAGCGTGAGCGGTACGAGCCGACGCCCCATGAAGGCTGATCCTCGCTTCCCTCGCCCGCTGCGTCACGGGCGGCTGTCAGGGCGTTCCTTTCCCTGAGCAGGCTGCCGACGAATCCGCCGACCGCGCCCAGGCCCAGGCCCGCGCTCACCAGTCCGGTCCGGCTCACCGTTCGCATGGCCCCCGCCTCCCCTAAGAGGTGCCGCCAGGTGGATTCGCCATACCCGATCGCATCGTATCCACGATGCGATGGCCTAGATACCGCCGGAAAGCAAAGGGCGGGCCGCGTTCCGGTACTCATCCGGAAACACGGCCCGCCCTGCGTCGGCCGACAACGGCACAAGGCCCGCGAGGTCAGTCCTCGGAGTCCTCCGCACCGTCCTCCATGAGGCTCTTCTGGAGAGCGAGCCGCTCGCCCGGGGCGAGGGTGTTCAGGATCCGCTCCAGATCCTCCGGCGAGGCGAACTCGACGGTGATCTTGCCCTTCTTCTGGCCCAGCTCGACCTTCACCCGCGTCTCGAAACGGTCCGAGAGCCGGGTCGCCAGGTCGGTCAGCGCCGGGGAGACCCGGGCACCGGCCCGCGGGCCCTTGGCCCTCGGCGCCTTCTGCGCCCGGGAACCCATCAAGGTGACGATCTCCTCGACGGACCGGACGGAGAGGCCCTCGGCCACCACTCGGTAGGCCAGCCGCTCCTGCTCCTCGGGGTCCTCCACGGAGAGCAGCGCTCGCGCGTGCCCGGCGGACAGAACGCCGGCAGCCACCCGGTTCTGCACCTTCGGCGAAAGCTTCAGCAGACGCAGAGTGTTGGAGACCTGCGGGCGGGACCTGCCGATGCGGTCCGCCAGCTGGTCGTGCGTGCAGTTGAAGTCCTTCAGCAACTGGTCGTAGGCGGCGGCCTCTTCCAGCGGGTTCAGCTGAGCGCGGTGCAGGTTCTCCAGCAGCGCGTCCAGGAGGAGCTTCTCGTCGTCCGTGGCCCGCACGATCGCCGGGATGGCCTCCAGGCCGGCCTCACGGCAGGCCCGCCAGCGCCGCTCGCCCATGATGAGCTCGTAGCGCCCGGGACCCAACTGCCGTACGACGACCGGCTGGAGGAGACCGACCTCCTGGATGGAGGTGATGAGCTCCTGAAGCGCGTCCTCGTCGAAGACCTCACGCGGCTGACGCGGGTTGGGGCTGATGGAGTCAAGGGGGATCTCGGCGAAGTGAGCGCCCATGGGGGGCGGGGGCACCTCTGCCGCGCCGTTCAGTGACGGTTCCTCGGTTTCATGTGAAACCGGCGGCAGCGCTGTCACCTTCGCCGCGGCCACACCACGCTCGGTGGTGAGCACGGGGACAGCCGTCGGCGTCGCGGCCGGGGCACCCCCCGCCGCGGCCGGAGCCGCCGTGCTGTCCGCCGGACCAGGGATCAGCGCGCCCAGGCCACGGCCCAGACCAATCCTCCGTCGCTCGCTCACTGGATCCCCTCCACCATGTTCGGGTCGCTCTGGGCGCCGATATGGGCGTGCGTCGCGTCGTAGCGGACGCCGACACCCCTCAGCGCGATTTCTCGTGCCGCCTCAAGATAGGACAGCGCACCGCTGGATCCGGGATCGTACGTCAGCACCGTCTGTCCATAGCTCGGCGCCTCGGAGATACGGACCGAGCGGGGAATGCTCGTCCGCAGCACCTCCTCGCCGAAGTGGCTGCGCACCTCGTCCGCGACCTGGGACGCCAGACGCGTCCGGCCGTCGTACATGGTGAGCAGGATCGTCGATACATGCAGGGTCGGGTTGAGGTGGCCCCGCACCAGGTCGACATTGCGCAGCAGCTGGCCCAGGCCCTCCAGCGCGTAGTACTCGCACTGGATCGGGATCAGGACCTCCTGACCGGCCACCAGCGCGTTGACCGTCAGCAGGCCGAGCGAGGGCGGGCAGTCGATGAGGATGTAGTCCAGGGGCTGCTCGTAGGCCTGAATGGCCCGCTGAAGCCGGCTCTCTCGGGCCACCAGGGACACCAGCTCGATCTCCGCACCGGCGAGATCGATCGTGGCGGGGGCACAGAAGAGACCCTCGACATCGGGGACGGGCTGGACCACTTCCGCGAGCGGCTTGCTCTCGACCAGCACGTCGTAGATCGACGGGACTTCGGCGTGGTGGTCGATCCCCAGGGCGGTGGACGCATTGCCCTGGGGGTCGAGGTCGATCACCAGGACACGGGCGCCGTGCAGCGCCAGCGACGCGGCAAGGTTGACGGTCGTCGTCGTCTTGCCCACGCCGCCCTTCTGGTTGGCGACCACCATGACCCGGGTCTGGTCGGGTCGTGGGAGACCCTCACCGGCGCGGCCGAGAGCCTCTACCGCCAGTTGGGCGGCACGACCGATGGGAGTGTCGTCCATCGGGGGCGGTGTTTCACGTGAAACATCCTCCCCCATCGACTCGGTACGGGGACCGGGGACCGGATCGGTCATCGGTCCCGCGATGTTGGCGTCGGACCGCAAGGATTCACTCTCCTCGACTTCAGGCTCGCAATGAACAGAGCCTCCCATGCCATCGGGGTCGTGAACCAGTGAGCCCTGTTGTTCTGTGGAGAAATCCACCTCTGTGGACAACTCCGGTACCCCTCCGAGTGACCCGAGAGGCTTCCGGTCGCGCGGTTCGGCCGCGGCGCGGCCCCGACTGATGATGCCGTGCAGCAGTGAGCGACGTTTCACGTGAAACACGATGCCGAGTGGCACCTGGCATCACCGCGCGACACTCCGAGATGCATAGGTTTGACAGCTTGTGTGGAGTACGTCTCGTCCGCAGGACAGATCAGCCGCCGCCCGCGGTCAGCGTCGCCGGCGGGCCCGCCCCGTCCGGGCCGCCTTCGCACGCTTCGCCGCGAAACGCACACCACCGGGGCTCTCCCCGACCTCGACCCGCACGACCGTCGACAGCGGGTCCACGACGCCCTCACCGACATGCAGGATGGACGTCCCCACCGCACCGAGCTTGCTCAGCGCGGTGGCCGCGCTCTTCAGCTCCTCCTCGGCGGTGTCGCCCTTCAGCGCGAGCATCTCACCGTAGGGACGCAGCAGCGGGATGCCCCAGGTGGCGAGCCGGTCCAGCGGGGCCACGGCGCGTGCCGTGACGACATGGACCGGCTGGAGCTTGCCCATGACCTCCTCGGCGCGACCACGGACGACCGTCACATGGTCCAGGCCCAACAGCTCGACGACCTCGGTCAGGAAGGTCGTACGCCGCAGCAGCGGCTCCAGCAGCGTGATCTTCAGGTCCTCCCGGACCAGGGCCAGCGGAATGCCGGGCAGCCCCGCACCGGAGCCGACATCGCACACCGTCACCCCCTCGGGCACGACCTCCGAGAGCACGGCGCAGTTCAGCAGATGCCGCTCCCACAGCCGGGGCACCTCGCGCGGCCCGATCAGACCACGCTGCACACCCGCCTCCGCGAGCAGCTCCGCGTATCGGACCGCGTCCGAGAAGCGATCACCGAACACCTCACGCGCCTGTTCGGGCGCGGGGGGAAGCTCCGCTGCCTCCGTCACGGGGGACCGTCCTTCCGTACCGTGTCGGCACACCCGGGCGCCGACACCAGAACCACCAGAACTATCAGGCTGACAAAGTTCGGCCCCGCCTGCCGGGCAGACGGGGCCGGAGGAACGTACGGACCGATCAGGCGGGCAGCACAACGACGAAGCGCTGCGGCTCCTCGCCCTCGGACTCGCTGCGCAGACCCGCGGCCTTGACCGCGTCGTGCACGACCTTGCGCTCGAACGGGGTCATCGGCTTCAGCTTCACCGGCTCACCGGTGTTCTTCACGTCCGCCGCGGCCTTGGCGCCCAGCTCGGAGAGCTCGGCACGCTTCTTGGCGCGGTAGCCGGCGATGTCCAGCATCAGCCGGCTGCGGTCGCCGGTCTCCCGGTGCACAGCCAGGCGCGTGAGCTCCTGGAGCGCCTCCAGCACCTCACCGTCACGGCCGACCAGCTTCTGAAGGTCGCGGCCGCCCGAGTCGCTGATGATCGAGACAGCGGCGCGGTCGGCCTCGACGTCCATGTCGATGTCGCCGTCGAGATCGGCGATGTCGAGCAGGCCCTCGAGGTAGTCCGCCGCGATCTCGCCCTCCTGCTCCAGGCGGGTCAGGGTGTCTGCACCCTCGGCAGCGGCGGAGGTGGTGCCTTCCGTCACGGGATGGACTCCTTCTTACTTCTTGGACGGGGACTTGGGCCGCTGCGGACCCTTGCGCTGTCCGGACTGGGCCTTGCTGCGGGTACCGGAGCCGGACTTCTTCGCGGCGGCGGGCTTGGCGTCCTGCGGGGCGTCGTCCTTGCTCAGCGACGTCTTGGCGTCGGACTCGCCGGCCGCCTTCGTGACGCCGGACTGACGCTGGGACTTGCTCTGCCGCTTGGGCTGCTGGCGCTTGGGAACCGCCGTGGACGTACCGTCCTCGGTCGCGACGGCGACGGGCGTCTCGCTCTTCACCACGGTGCCGTCCGTCTGCGCGGCGAGACCCGCCTTGCTCAGGCCGTTGATGAACTTGCGCTCGTACTCGTTGCGGTCACGGCCCTTGGCGACGATCGCCTTGACGATGTTGCGCTCACCGCGCCGACGGACCTTGCCCTGGTGCGTGACGTGCTTGGTCAGGCGCTCCAGGTAGGCGGCCTGAGCCTTGGAACCCGGCGTCGGGTTGTTGCGGATGACGTACATCTGCTGACCCATGGTCCACACGTTGGTGGTCAGCCAGTAGACGAGGACACCGACCGGGAAGTTGATGCCGAAGACGGCGAACATGACCGGGAAGATGTACATCAGCATCTTCTGCTGCTGCATGAACGGCGTCTTCACCGTGGTGTCGACGTTCTTCGTCATCAGCTGGCGCTGCGTGTAGAACTGCGACGCCGACATCAGGATGATCATGATCGCGGTCACGACGCGGACGTCGGTGATCGTGGAGCCGAGCGCCTCGACCTTGGCCGCGCTGTCCGTGAACTTCGACGCGAGCGGCGCGCCGAAGATGTGCGCCTGCTGCGCGCTCTCCAGCAGCCGGTCGTTGATGACGCCGACCTTCTCGTTGTTCGCGATGCTGTTGAGCACGTGGTACAGGGCGAAGAAGAACGGCGACTGCGCCAGGATGGGAAGGCACGAGGAGAGCGGGTTGGTGCCCGTCTCCTTGTACAGCTTCATCATCTCTTCGGACTGACGCTGCTTGTCGTTCTTGTAGCGCTCCTGGATCTTCTTCATCTCGGGCTGGAGCGTCTGCATGGCCCGGGTCGCCTTGATCTGCTTCACGAAGAGCGGGATCAGGCAGATACGGATCAGGATCACCAAGGACACGATGGACAGGCCCCAGGCCCACCCGGTGTCATCGCCGAAGATGGCGCCGTACACCGTGTGGAACTGGACGATGACCCAGGAGACGGGTGTCGTGATGAAGCTGAAGAGGCTGGCAATCGTGTCCACTAATCATGCTCCTTGGGCATGGGACGGGGTCTCTGCGGCCGGGCTCGAAGGCTCGGTGCCTTCGGTGGCCGTTTCGGCGGCGGAGGGCCCGCCCTTGCGTGCGCGCCATGCGTTCCGCAGCAGCTCGTGCCATCGCGGGCGCTTGCGCGGCGGGACATGATCCACACCGCCCAGCGACCACGGATTGCAGCGCAGGATGCGCCAGGCCGTGAGCGCCGTGCCCTTGATCGCACCGTGCCGGTCAATGGCTGTGTAGCCGTAGTGGGAACACGATGGGTAGTACTTGCACACCGGCCCGAGCAACGGGCTGATGGTCCACTGGTAGATCTTGATCAGAGCCAGCAGCGGGTACTTCATCGCGCGCCCCCTCCCAGCAGCCGCTGCAAAGCGGCATCCAGGTCTCGGGCCAGCTGTGCATGGTCGGCGTCACCCGCACCGGGCAGCGCTCGTACGACTACCAGGCTACCGGGGGGAAAGACGTCGACTCGATCGCGCACCAGATGGCGAAGCCTGCGCTTCACCTTGTTGCGCACGACCGCACCACCGACAGCCTTGCTGACGACGAAACCCGCACGCGTCGGGGGAGCGCTCTCCCCAGGCGCGTGCGGGTCCGTGGCACCGCTACGAAGGTGGACGACGAGAGTCGGGCGTCCGGCCCGGCGTCCTCGTCGTACCGCGGTCGCGAAGTCCTCGCGCCGCCTCAGCCGGTTCTCGGTGGGCAGCACGACGGCATGACCTGACCGGGATCAGGCGGACAGGCTCGCGCGACCCTTGGCACGACGGTTCGCGAGAATCGCGCGGCCGGCACGGGTGCGCATCCGCAGGCGGAAGCCGTGGGTCTTCGCGCGACGACGGTTGTTCGGCTGGAAGGTGCGCTTGCTCACTCGGGGGCTCCAGAAATCAAATCGGTGGTGGCGGGTGCCGTCCTGGCTGTCACCGTGCGCCCACGAGTAGCTCGCAGTTACGCCCGAGTGCACCGCTTCCCGATCACCGGTTCACCCCCGCAGTGGCGGGGACGTGATCTTGTGCCCATCGGAGGCAGGCGGCAGCAGCCATCGACAACTCGACCTGGTTACGGTACGCGGGGCTACGCCATCCGGTCAAACCAGGGGCCGCCGGGAGACACTATCCACAGCCTGGGGACAACAACTTGAACCGCACCCGTCGCCCTGACTACCGTGGCTGAACTCCGATTCGCCCGTCCCACCCGATTTGAATCCCGACCCGTCCCACCATCACACGTTCGTGGGACCCGTGAGAGAGCGTGCCCTGTGGCTGACGTACCTGCCGATCTTGCCGCAGTGTGGCCACGAGTACTCGAGCAGCTCCTCGGCGAGGGCCGCGGACAGGGTGTCGAGGCGAAGGACGAGCACTGGATCCGCCGCTGCCAGCCGCTGGCTCTCGTCGCGGACACCGCCCTGCTCGCCGTACCGAACGAGTTTGCGAAGGGCGTACTGGAGGGCCGGCTCGCCCCGATCGTCAGCGAGACCCTCAGCCGCGAATGCGGCCGCCCGATCCGGATCGCGATCACCGTCGACGACTCCGCCGGCGAGCCCCCGGCCCCGCCGGCACCCCCCGCCCGCCCCCAGCCGCGCTACGAGGAACCCGAACTCCCCTCCGGACCGTACGAGGGCTACGGCCGCCACCGCGGCGCCGACGGCGACGCCTACCCCTCCCGGCCCGACCAGGGCGACCAGCTCCCCACGGCCCGCCCCGCCTACCCCTCCGAGTACCAGCGCCCCGAGCCCGGCGCCTGGCCGCGCCCGCAGCAGGACGAGTACAGCTGGCAGCAGCAGCGCCTCGGCTTCCCCGAACGCGACCCCTACGCGAGCCCGTCCCAGGACTCCTACGGCCAACCACCGCAGGACTACCGCCCGCAGTCCATGGACCGCCCCTCTTATGAGGGACAGCGCGCCGACTACGACGGCCAGCGCCCGGACTACGACTCCCCGCGCGGGGACTACGACAAGCCACGCGGGGACTACGACGGCGGCCGCCCCAACTACGACCAGCGCGACGCCCGCCGGGACCTCCCCGAGCCTTCAACGGGCCCCGCCCACCGCAGCGGACCGGCCGCCCCCGCACTGCCCTCCGCCAGCGGCGCCCCCGGCCCGCTGGCCGCGCAGCCCGCACCCGCCACCGGACCCGGCGAACCGACCGCACGCCTGAACCCGAAGTACCTCTTCGACACCTTCGTGATCGGCGCGTCGAACCGTTTCGCCCACGCGGCCGCGGTCGCCGTCGCCGAGGCACCCGCCAAGGCGTACAACCCCCTCTTCATCTATGGGGAGTCCGGGCTCGGCAAGACCCACCTCCTGCACGCGATCGGCCACTACGCGCGGAGCCTCTACCCCGGCACGCGCGTGCGCTACGTGAGCTCGGAGGAGTTCACCAACGAGTTCATCAACTCCATCCGCGACGGCAAGGGCGACAGCTTCCGCAAGCGGTACCGCGAGATGGACATCCTGCTCGTCGACGACATCCAGTTCCTCGCGGACAAGGAGTCGACGCAGGAGGAGTTCTTCCACACCTTCAACACGCTCCACAACGCCAACAAGCAGATCGTGCTCTCCAGCGACCGGCCGCCCAAGCAGCTGGTCACGCTGGAGGACCGGCTGCGCAACCGCTTCGAGTGGGGACTGATCACCGACGTCCAGCCGCCCGAGCTGGAGACGCGGATCGCGATCCTGCGCAAGAAGGCGGTGCAGGAGCAGCTCAACGCCCCGCCGGAGGTGCTGGAGTTCATCGCCTCCCGGATCTCGCGCAACATCCGCGAACTGGAGGGCGCGCTGATCCGGGTGACGGCATTCGCCTCGCTCAACCGGCAGCCGGTGGACCTCGGCCTGACCGAGATCGTCCTCAAGGACCTGATCCCGGGCGGCGACGACTCCGCCCCGGAGATCACCTCCACGGCCATCATGAGCGCCACCGCCGACTACTTCGGCCTCACCGTCGAGGACCTGTGCGGCACGTCGCGCGGCCGCGCACTGGTGACCGCCCGCCAGATCGCCATGTACCTCTGCCGCGAGCTGACGGACCTCTCCCTGCCGAAGATCGGCGCCCTCTTCGGCGGCCGCGACCACACCACGGTCATGCACGCCGACCGCAAGATCCGCAATCTGATGGCCGAGCGGCGCTCCATCTACAACCAGGTCACCGAGCTCACCAACCGCATCAAGAACGGCTGACAGCCGCTTCTGTACGGCGTCCAGGGCGCCCTCCGGAGTCGATCCGGGGGGCGCCCTTCGTCATGTCCCGCCTCCGTGAACGCCACCCGGTGTTCGATTACTCGCCGGGTTACGGCCGCTCTCCACAGATTGGGCCACTTTCTTCCGTCCACATCCTGGGGACTGCCGAGTTGTCCAGATAATGTCCACAGGCCGTGCTGTTGAAAGACCATCAGCCCAGCTCAGCCGCCTGTGGATTCGTGGACAAAGGATCTCCACAGGCTGTGGACAACGAGCTGATCCACAGGCTGTGCAGAAAGTTGTCCACCGACAACCCACAGGCTGAGGCGAGTTGTCCCCAGCGATCCCCAGCTTCTCCACATCACTCTCCACTGTTCGGCAACGTGACGCGCCTTCTCACCGCGTCGAGTGAAAGGCGTCACACAAAGGTGCCGGGTTGGCCTGTGGGAAAGGTGGGTAAAGCTGGGGACGCCGCTGGGGACAACTCGCCTCAGCCTGTGCATGGGGTGTGCAGAACTTTCTGTTCTCCACAGAAACGGCCGGTTGTCCACTGGCTCCGCCCACAGGACCAGTGGACAAAATTCCCGCTCTGAGCTGGGCAAACGAGGTTATCCACCGTTTCCACAGCCCCTACTACTACTCCCAACTAGAGAGAGCTGGGATTTCGTTTCGAAGGGGGCCCTGTGCACAACTCGCCGTCCGGCTCCCGGCTACCCCTCGTCACGACTTGACCCCGAGAGGCACCTACTGTCAGTGCCGTGCGTCAGACTGTTCCCCGGTGACCTTCCCCTCACAGGGACCGACGACACCGAGACAGACGACGAAGCCAGGCAGGGCGAGAAGCGCCGGCAACAGCAGGAGGCGGCAACAGTGAAGATCCGGGTGGAACGCGACGTACTCGCGGAGGCCGTGGCCTGGGCGGCGCGCAGCCTCCCGGCCCGCCCGCCGGCGCCTGTCCTCGCCGGCCTGCTGCTGAAGGCGGAGGACGGCCAGCTGAGCCTGTCCGGCTTCGACTACGAGGTCTCCGCGCGGGTCTCGGTGGACGCCGAGGTCGAGGAGGAGGGCACGGTCCTCGTCTCCGGCCGGCTGCTCGCCGACATCTGCCGCGCTCTGCCCAACCGGCCGGTGGAGATTTCCACAGACGGTGTACGGGCGAGCGTGGTCTGCGGCTCCTCGCGATTCACACTCCACACACTGCCTGTGGAGGAGTACCCGGCGCTGCCGCAGATGCCGTCGGCGACCGGCACGGTTCCCGGTGAGGTCTTCGCCTCCGCCGCCTCCCAGGTCGCGATCGCCGCGGGTCGGGACGACACCCTGCCGGTGCTCACCGGTGTGCGCATCGAGATCGAGGGCGACCGGGTCACCCTGGCCTCCACCGACCGGTACCGGTTCGCGGTCCGTGAGTTCCTGTGGAAGCCGGAGAACCCGGACGCCTCCGCGGTGGCCCTGGTGCCCGCGAAGACGCTGCTGGACACCGCCAAGGCGCTGACCAGCGGCGACAGCGTGACGCTTGCGCTGTCGGGGTCCGGTGCCGGTGAGGGCCTGATCGGTTTCGAGGGCGCGGGGCGGCGTACGACGACCCGGCTGCTCGAGGGTGACCTGCCGAAGTACCGGACGCTCTTCCCGACCGAGTTCAACTCGGTCGCGGTGATCGAGACGGCGCCCTTCGTGGAGGCCGTGAAGCGTGTGGCCCTGGTCGCCGAGCGGAACACCCCGGTGCGGCTCAGCTTCGAGCAGGGTGTGCTGATCCTGGAGGCCGGTTCCAGCGACGACGCACAGGCTGTGGAGCGTGTGGACGCGCAGCTGGAGGGCGACGACATCTCGATCGCCTTCAACCCGACCTTCCTGCTGGACGGCCTGAGCGCGATCGACTCCCCGGTGGCGCAGCTGTCGTTCACCACGTCCACGAAGCCCGCGCTGCTGAGCGGCAAGCCCGCGCTGGATGCCGAGGCGGACGAGGCGTACAAGTACCTGATCATGCCGGTCCGCCTGAGTGGCTGACGGCAACACCGCAGGTCGGGGCATACGTTTGAGCGCGTATGCCCACAGGTGTGCGTGACCGTCCGGGTTTAGGCTCGGACGTAGGTACCACGGTGCCACTCACGCCACAGCAACCTAAGGAACAACTGATGGAGCTCGGTCTCGTCGGCCTCGGCAAGATGGGCGGCAACATGCGCGAGCGGATCCGCCGCGCGGGCCACACCGTCGTCGGATACGACCGCAACCCGGACCTCGCGGATGTCCACAGCCTGGAAGAGCTTGTGGGCAAGCTCAAGGGCCCGCGCGTGGTCTGGGTGATGGTCCCGGCCGGTGCGGCCACCCAGTCGACCGTCGACGAGCTCGCCGAGCTTCTGGAGCCCGGGGACGTCGTCGTGGACGGCGGCAACTCGCGCTGGACGGACGACAAGAAGCACGCCGAGGAGCTGGCCGCCAAGGGCATCGGCTTCGTGGACTGCGGTGTCTCCGGCGGCGTCTGGGGCCTGGAGAACGGCTACGCGCTGATGTACGGCGGCGACGTGGAGAACGTCGCCAAGGTGCAGCCGATCTTCGACGCGCTCAAGCCGGAGGGTGACCTGGGCGCGGTGCACGCGGGCAAGGTCGGCGCGGGGCACTTCGCGAAGATGGTCCACAACGGCATCGAGTACGCGATGATGCAGGCCTATGCCGAGGGCTGGGAGCTGCTGGAGAAGGTCGACTCGGTGACCGACGTCCGGGAGGTCTTCCGTTCCTGGCAGGAGGGCACGGTCATCCGTTCCTGGCTGCTGGACCTCGCGGTGAACGCCCTCGACGAGGACGAGCACCTGGACAAGCTGCGCGGTTATGCACAGGACTCCGGCGAGGGCCGCTGGACTGTGGAAGCCGCCATCGACAACGCCGTACCGCTCCCGGCGATCACGGCGTCTCTGTTCGCGCGGTTCGCGTCCCGTCAGGACGATTCGCCGCAGATGAAGATGATCGCGGCGCTGCGGAACCAGTTCGGCGGCCACGCGGTCGAGAAGAAGTAAGCACCCGGACACTGGGGGAGGTCGGCGAAACGACCATGCACGTCACGCATCTGTCGCTGGCCGACTTCCGCTCGTACGCCCGGGTCGAAGTTCCGCTCGACCCGGGCGTCACCGCTTTCGTGGGCCCGAACGGCCAGGGCAAGACGAATCTCGTCGAGGCCGTCGGCTATCTCGCCACCCTCGGCAGTCACCGCGTCGCCTCCGACGCCCCGCTGGTGCGCATGGGCGCCGACCGTGCGGTGATCCGGGCGCAGGTCCGCCAGGGCGAGCGGCAGCAGCTGGTGGAGCTGGAGTTGAACCCGGGCAAGTCCAACCGCGCCCGCATCAACAGGTCCTCGCAGGTCAGACCGCGGGACATCCTGGGGATAGTGCGGACGGTCCTGTTCGCGCCGGAGGATCTGGCGCTGGTCAAGGGCGACCCCGGTGAGCGCCGCCGTTTCCTGGACGAGCTGATCACCGCGCGTTCCCCGCGTATGGCGGGGGTGCGCTCTGACTACGACCGGGTCCTCAAGCAGCGCAACACCCTGTTGAAGACGGCGGCGCTGGCCCGGAGGCACGGCGGCCGTTCGATGGACCTGTCCACCCTCGACGTCTGGGATCAGCATCTCGCGCGCGCGGGCGCCGAACTGCTCGCCCAGCGTCTGGACCTGATCGCCACGCTCCAGCCGCTGGCGGACAAGGCGTACGAGCAACTCGCGCCCGGTGGCGGCCCGCTGGCGCTGGAGTACAAGCCGTCCGCGCCCGGTGAGGCGCACACGCGTGAGGATCTGTACGGGCAGTTGACGGCCGCGCTGGCGGACGCCCGGAAGCAGGAGATCGAGCGGGGCGTGACCCTCGTGGGACCGCATCGGGACGATCTGCTGCTCAAGCTGGGGCAGCTGCCCGCCAAGGGGTATGCCTCGCACGGCGAGTCCTGGTCGTACGCGCTGGCGCTGCGGCTTGCTTCGTACGACCTGCTGCGGGCCGAGGGCAATGAGCCGGTGCTGGTGCTCGACGACGTGTTCGCCGAGTTGGACACCCGTCGGCGGGAGCGGCTGGCGGAGCTGGTCGCGCCCGGGGAGCAGGTGCTGGTGACGGCGGCGGTCGACGACGATGTGCCGCATGTGCTGGCGGGGGCGCGCTATGGCGTGTCCGAGGGGACGGTGGAGCGCGTATGACCGCCGAGGAGCCGAAGAAGTCCCCCGAGCCGTCCGGTGTCGACCTCGCGCGCGTGGCGCTGAGGGCGGCCAAGGAGCAGGCACGCGCGCGTGGGGACGCGCAGCAGCAGAAGAAGCAGGCGCGCCGCGGTGGCGGTCTGCGCTCGGGCGCGCGCGCCGACGGCCGTGACCCCATGGCGCTCGGCGCCGCCATCAACCGGCTGATCACCGAGCGTGGCTGGGAGACGCCGGCCGCGGTGGGCGGGGTGATGGGCCGCTGGCCGCAGATCGTGGGCCCGGATCTGGCGAAGCACTGTGTGCCGGTGACGTACGACGAGGACGAGCGGGTGCTGGTCGTGCGGTGCGACTCGACGGCGTGGGCGACGAATCTTCGGCTGCTCGCGCCTCAGTTGGTGGCCCGGCTGAACGAGGATCTCGGGCACGGCACGGTCAGGGCGATCAAGGTGCTGGGCCCCGGTGGCCCCGAGCGTCGCTACGGCCCCTTGAGGGCCCCGGGCAGCACTGGCCCCGGCGATACCTACGGGTGACGTACATCACGTGAGCTGGGCGGGAGGCGTTCCGTTCGCATGCCTGCGCGCGGTGGGGAGTGCCCTCGCGCGGGCGACCTGACTCCCAAGTAGCAAAGGGTTGACACCTCGAAGCGCTGAGTGCCGCTGTGAGCCTCTTGGAGCCCTGCTCCGTATATGGGGACCCGGAAGACGCCGGTTGAGGGCGGCACATGAGGACTCAGGTACCGGCAAACCCCCATCACTGTCAGCGCTACCGGTAGACTGGAAGCTAATCCCGCCCCAAACGTGGGGACCGCCCGGGAAAAGCTGAGCAACGCTGATCAAGGCTTACCAACGCAACATGCCGCAGCCGCTCCGGCAACCTGCCGACGAGCCTGGCTCGTGCTGTGCCAGAAAGGGCGCTTCGTGGCCGATTCCGGCAACCCCAACGAGAACATCCCGTCCACCGACGCCGTGGCAGGCGTACCCGAGGCAGGCGCCACGGCGTACGACGCGAGTGCCATCACCGTCCTCGAGGGTCTGGACGCGGTTCGCAAGCGACCCGGTATGTACATCGGTTCGACCGGCGAGCGCGGACTGCACCACCTTGTGCAGGAGGTCGTCGACAACTCCGTCGACGAGGCGCTGGCCGGGCACGCTGACACGATCGACGTGACGATCCTCGCCGACGGCGGTGTCCGGGTCGTCGACAACGGCCGTGGCATCCCGGTGGGCATCGTGCCGTCCGAGGGCAAGCCGGCCGTCGAGGTCGTGCTGACCGTGCTGCACGCGGGCGGCAAGTTCGGCGGCGGCGGCTACGCGGTCTCCGGCGGTCTGCACGGCGTCGGCGTGTCCGTGGTGAACGCCCTGTCGACGAAGGTCGCCGTCGAGGTCAAGACCGACGGCTACCGCTGGACGCAGGACTACAAGCTCGGTGTCCCGACCGCCCCGCTCGACCGGCACGAGGCCACCGAGGAGCACGGCACCTCGGTCTCCTTCTGGGCCGACCCGGACATCTTCGAGACCACCGACTACTCCTTCGAGACGCTCTCGCGGCGCTTCCAGGAGATGGCGTTCCTCAACAAGGGCCTGCGGATCAACCTCACCGACGAGCGTGAGTCGGCGAAGGCCACGGCCGGTGCGGACGAGGCGGGCGAGGACGAGAAGCACGAGGTCAAGACGGTCTCGTACCACTACGAGGGCGGCATCGTCGACTTCGTGAAGTACCTCAACTCCCGCAAGGGGGACGTGGTGCACCCCACGGTCATCGACCTGGAGGCGGAGGACAAGGACAAGCTCCTGTCCCTCGAGGTCGCGATGCAGTGGAACAGCGGCTACAACGAGGGTGTCTACTCGTTCGCCAACATCATCCACACGCACGAGGGCGGTACCCACGAAGAGGGCTTCCGCGCCGCGCTGACGTCGCTGATCAACAAGTACGCGCGCGACAAGAAGCTGCTGCGCGAGAAGGACGACAACCTCACGGGTGACGACATCCGCGAGGGTCTGACCGCGATCATCTCGGTGAAGCTGAGCGAGCCGCAGTTCGAGGGCCAGACCAAGACCAAGCTGGGCAACACCGAGGTGAAGACCTTCGTGCAGAAGGTCGTCTACGAGCACCTCACGGACTGGCTGGACCGCAACCCGAACGAGGCCGCGGACATCATCCGCAAGGGCATCCAGGCGGCCACCGCGCGCGTGGCGGCCCGCAAGGCGCGGGACCTGACCCGGCGCAAGGGCCTGCTGGAGTCGGCGTCGCTGCCGGGCAAGCTCTCGGACTGCCAGTCCAACGACCCCACCAAGTGCGAGATCTTCATCGTCGAGGGTGACTCCGCCGGCGGCTCGGCCAAGTCCGGCCGCAACCCGCAGTACCAGGCGATCCTCCCGATTCGGGGCAAGATCCTCAACGTCGAGAAGGCGCGGATCGACAAGATCCTCCAGAACCAGGAGATCCAGGCGCTGATCTCGGCCTTCGGCACGGGTGTGCACGAGGACTTCGACATCGAGAAGCTCCGCTATCACAAGATCATCCTGATGGCGGACGCCGACGTCGACGGTCAGCACATCAACACCCTGCTGCTGACCTTCCTGTTCCGCTTCATGCGGCCGCTGGTCGAGGCCGGGCACGTGTTCCTGTCGCGTCCCCCGCTCTACAAGATCAAGTGGGGTCGGGACGACGTCGAGTACGCCTACTCGGACCGCGAGCGCGACGCGCTGCTGGAGATGGGCCGCCAGCGCGGCAAGCGGGTCCGTGAGGACTCCATCCAGCGCTTCAAGGGTCTCGGCGAGATGAACGCCGAGGAGCTGCGAGTGACGACCATGGACCAGGAGCACCGCGTCCTCGGCCAGGTCACCCTCGACGACGCCGCCCAGGCCGACGACCTGTTCTCGGTCCTGATGGGCGAGGACGTCGAAGCCCGCCGCCAGTTCATCCAGCGCAACGCCAAGGACGTCCGCTTCCTCGACATCTGAGTCGGTCTCAGCTGACCGCACAGGGAAGGATCTTCACCAGCAATGGCCGACGAGAACACTTCTGTCACCCCTGAAGAGGGCGGCGAACTCGCGATGCGTATCGAGCCCGTCGGGCTCGAGACGGAGATGCAGCGTTCGTACCTCGACTACGCGATGTCCGTCATCGTCTCGCGTGCGCTGCCGGACGTCCGGGACGGCCTCAAGCCCGTCCACCGCCGCGTCCTGTACGCGATGTACGACGGCGGCTACCGCCCCGAGCGCGGCTTCTACAAGTGCGCCCGCGTGGTCGGCGACGTCATGGGCAACTACCACCCGCACGGCGACTCCTCGATCTACGACGCCCTGGTGCGCCTCGCCCAGCCGTGGTCGATGCGGATGCCGCTGGTGGACTCCAACGGCAACTTCGGCTCCCCGGGCAACGACCCGGCGGCCGCCATGCGCTACACCGAGTGCAAGATGGCGCCGCTGTCGATGGAGATGGTCCGTGACATCGACGAGGAGACCGTCGACTTCACGGACAACTACGACGGCCGCTCCCAGGAGCCGACCGTCCTGCCGGCCCGCTTCCCGAACCTGCTGATCAACGGCTCGGCCGGCATCGCGGTCGGCATGGCCACCAACATCCCGCCGCACAACCTGCGCGAGGTCGCCTCGGGTGCCCAGTGGTACCTGGAGAACCCGGAGGCCTCGCACGAGGAACTGCTGGACGCCCTCATCGAGCGCATCAAGGGCCCCGACTTCCCGACCGGCGCGCTGGTCGTGGGCCGCAAGGGCATCGAGGAGGCGTACCGCACGGGCCGCGGCTCGATCACCATGCGGGCGGTCGTCGAGGTCGAGGAGATCCAGAACCGGCAGTGCCTGGTGGTCACCGAACTGCCGTACCAGGTCAACCCGGACAACCTCGCGCAGAAGATCGCCGACCTGGTGAAGGACGGCAAGGTCGGCGGCATCGCGGACGTCCGGGACGAGACGTCGAGCCGTACCGGCCAGCGTCTGGTGATCGTCCTGAAGCGGGACGCGGTCGCCAAGGTCGTGCTGAACAACCTGTACAAGCACACCGACCTCCAGACCAACTTCGGCGCCAACATGCTGGCCCTGGTCGACGGCGTGCCGAGGACCCTGAGCCTGGACGCGTTCATCCGGCACTGGGTGACGCACCAGATCGAGGTCATCGTCCGCCGTACGCGCTTCCGGCTGCGCAAGGCCGAGGAGCGGGCGCACATCCTGCGCGGTCTGCTGAAGGCCCTGGACGCCATCGACGAGGTCATCGCGCTGATCCGGCGCAGTGACACCGTCGACATCGCGCGTACGGGCCTGATGGAGCTCCTGGAGATCGACGAGATCCAGGCCAACGCCATCCTGGAGATGCAGCTGCGGCGGCTCGCCGCCCTGGAGCGCCAGAAGATCGTCCAGGAGCACGACGAACTCCAGGCGAAGATCAACGAGTACAACCAGATCCTCGCCTCCCCGGTCCGCCAGCGCGGCATCGTCAGCGAGGAACTGGCCGCGATCGTCGAGAAGTACGGCGACGACCGCAAGACGATGCTGGTGCCCTTCGACGGCGACATGTCCATCGAGGACCTCATCGCCGAAGAGGACATCGTCGTCACCATCACGCGCGGCGGCTACGTCAAGCGCACCAAGACGGACGACTACCGCTCCCAGAAGCGCGGCGGCAAGGGCGTACGCGGCACGAAGCTGAAGGAAGACGACATCGTCGACCACTTCTTCGTCTCCACCACCCACCACTGGCTGCTGTTCTTCACCAACAAGGGCCGGGTCTACCGCGCGAAGGCCTACGAGCTGCCCGACGTCGGCCGGGACGCGCGCGGCCAGCACGTCGCCAACCTGCTGGCCTTCCAGCCGGACGAGGCGATCGCCGAGATCCTCGCCATCCGGGACTACGACGCGGCGCCGTACCTGGTGCTCGCCACGAAGGCCGGTCTGGTGAAGAAGACGTCGTTGAAGGATTACGATTCGCCGCGCTCCGGCGGTGTCATCGCGATCAACCTGCGGGAGCGCGAGGACGGCTCCGACGACGAACTGATCGGCGCCGAGCTGGTCTCGGCCGAGGACGATCTGCTGCTGATCAGCAAGAAGGCGCAGTCGATCAGGTTCACGGCCACGGACGACGCGCTGCGTCCGATGGGCCGTGCCACCTCGGGTGTGAAGGGCATGAGTTTCCGCGAGGGCGACGAGCTGCTCTCGATGAATGTTGTTCGACCCGGTACGTTCGTGTTCACTGCTACAGACGGTGGGTACGCGAAGCGCACCCCCGTCGACGAGTACCGCGTTCAGGGACGCGGCGGCCTCGGTATCAAGGCCGCCAAGATCGTTGAGGACCGTGGATCGCTCGTCGGTGCGCTGGTGGTCGAGGAGACCGATGAGATCCTCGCCATCACGCTCGGCGGCGGCGTGATCCGTACGCGCGTCAACGAGGTCAGGGAGACGGGCCGTGACACCATGGGCGTCCAACTGATCAACCTGGGCAAGCGCGATGCCGTGGTCGGTATCGCACGCAACGCCGAGGCGGGCCGTGAGGCGGAGGAGGTCGAGGGCGACCTCGAATCCGCCGAGGGCGCCGTCATCGGCACGGACGAGGGTGAGGCGCCCTCGGCCGAGTAGCACGAGGAGTGAGTCACGTGAGCGGAGCCACGGGCGCCGGATCGGCCGGTACCTCTACGGGTACGGACGAGGACGGCGGCGGCCGTGGCTCCGCCGCGCAGACCACTGACTCGCCCTCGCCCGACAGGCATGGATCCCAGGGGGGAACTGTGACGGACACCCGAGGCCCGCAGGCCCAGCAGTACGCGGCCGGCCCGGCCCCGGCGGACCGGCAGCAGCCGGCGCAGGCGGTGCCGACGGCATCGCCGCTGCCCGGCGAGCGGCAGCCGCAGCCCTCCTCCGGGCCCTACCACCCGCCGCAGGCCTATCCGGCGGCCGCTCAGGCCCCCGGCGCGACCGGTGCGGTCCGCAGGCCGCGCACGGGTGCCCGGACGACGCCGCGCACCCGCAAGGCGCGGCTGCGGGTGGCGAAGGCCGACCCGTGGTCGGTGATGAAGGTCAGCTTCCTGCTCTCCATCGCGCTCGGCATCTGCACGATCGTCGCGTCGGCGGTGCTGTGGATGGTCATGGACGCCATGGGTGTCTTCTCGACGGTCGGCGGCACCATCTCCGAGGCCACCGGCTCCAACGAGTCCAACGGCTTTGACCTCCAGTCCTTCCTGTCGCTGCCGAACGTCCTGATGTTCACGTCGATCATCGCGGTCATCGACGTCGTCCTCGCGACGGCGCTCGCCACCCTCGGCGCGTTCATCTACAACCTCTCCGCGGGCTTCGTGGGCGGCGTCGAGCTGACCCTCGCCGAGGACGAGTGAGGGTCCCCGACAACCGATTTTGGGACTGCGCACCAGGTGCGCTAATCTTCAGGAGTCAGCGCGCGGGACACACACCGCAGAGCGCGGCGGGGCTATAGCTCAGTTGGTTAGAGCGCATCCCTGATAAGGATGAGGCCACAGGTTCAAATCCTGTTAGCCCCACCAGCCAAAAGGCCCCCGGACCATCGGTCCGGGGGCCTTTTGACACCAACGGCTGACACCAGCAGCCGGGTCGCGTCAGGTGGCGTGCAGGGGGCACCGTTCGTCGGCTGCCAGGTGAATGTCTCCCTCCCAGACGTAGAAGCCTCCGTCCAGCCCCCTCTGCACCTTCGGCGCCGGGGTCGGCCCATGGGGCCGCAGCGAGCTATGGCCCTGAGTTGAGACCTGGACGGGCAAGCCGCGTCAGAACGATGCCTCCGGCGGGGGATCAGCCGACACCGGGATGGAGGGGGCGCCGTTCGCGAGCGCGGGTCCGTAGTGGCGTGCGCGGGGCTGAGGAAGGACCGGCGTTGCTCAGCTCCGACGGCGGTCGGCGCGCGAGTGCAGCGACTAGGCGATTTGTTACGTACGAGTGGAGTTACTTACGTGCCCGTATGGTTGAAAAGGGGTTCGAACTCCCGTACGGGCGGGGCCCTTTCACCTGCGGATCTACTGTGATGTCCGCCAATTTGTGTCACAATCACCCGAATTGCTTGACATTGCGTAGCCAACCGGAGAAGGCTGATCTTGATGCATGCGACAGTCCGGATCGCTCTGCCGCAAGCGAGAAGCTCCGGAGGCTGAGCCCTTATGACCAGCATGACAATGAAGAGGGTCGGAGCGGCAATAGCCGCTACGGCCGCAGCATTCGCACTCGGGGTCGGCGGAGCCAGCGTCGCCCAAGCCAAGATCGCACCTGTCGATGTCTCCTGCACCAACGGCGGTGGCCAGCAGCCAGGCGGTCAGCAGCCCACCTGCACCGGTGGCGGCCTGACGCAGGACACCGAGAACCAGAACCCCGCAGGCCACGCCCCTGGCGGACACAACTGACACCCGACCCGAACCCACCAACAAGCGAGAGCCCCCTAGCCGCGGAATTCGCAGGCGGGGGGTTCACATGCGCCTGGGGCTCTTCATGCCCGGGATGAGGCCACAGGTTCAAATCCTGTTGGCCCCACAGCGAAAAGACCCCCGGTCCACATGGGCCGGGGGTCTTTTGTGTGGCTCGATGACATGGAAGACAAGAAAACGCCCGATCGCTGGCGACGGGGGATGCACCAGCGATCGGGCTGTGTCCAACAGTAACAAGGCTGGTTGAACGGCGGGAGGCGGGCGTTCGGGACCGGGTGGGGGTTGTGAGCGGGATCACGTTCCCGTCAGGGCTCGCACGGGGGGTCGTAGGAGAGGCGGGGCAGGTACTCGTCCCACTTCTCCTGGGTCAGGACGCCCCTGGTCGTGGCGCAGATGTGGCGGACGGCACGGTCGACGTCGAGGTCCCACAGGCGGACCGTGTCGGTGCCGCTGGAGACGCCGAGCAGATGGCTTCGGGGGCTGAAGGACAGGAAGTTGCCCGTCTTGGCGTTGGGGCTCATCGACTGGCCGATGGGGGCGGCGTCGGCGGGCGTGGTGACGTCCCACAGGCGGACCGTGTTGTCGTTGCCGCCGCTGGCGAGGGTGCGGCCGTCCCGGCTGAACGTCAGGGAGACCACCGCCTCGGTGTGACCGGTCAGGGTGGCGGCCGGGGCGCGGGTCCCGGCCGGGTCGGTGACGTCCCACAGGCGGACCGTGTCGTCGTCGCTGCCGCTGGCCAGGGTGCGGCCGTCGGGGCTGTAGGCGAGCACGTTGACGGGACCCTCGTGTGCGTTGAGCGCGGCGCCCAGGGACTTCGTACGGCGGGGGTCCGCGGTGTTCCACAGGCGGATCGTGCCGTCCGCGCTGCCGCTGGCGAGGGTGCGGCCGTCGGCGGAGAAGCGCAGGGCGTTGACGTAGCCGCGGTGGCCGGTGAGCGGGGCGCCGTACGGGGCCGGGCGGGCGGGGTCGGTGACGTCCCACAGCCGGAGCGTGCGGTCGTCGTAGGCGGTGGCGAGGGTGCGGCCGTCGGGGCTGAACGCGAGGGCGTCGGGGCCCATGAAGCGGGTGCGCAGGGCCAGGGGCGGGCCGTACGGGGCCGGGTGGGCGGGGTCGGAGACGTTCCACAGGTACACCGCGCGGTTGCCCGTCAGTACCGCGAGGGTGCGGCCGTCGGGCGCGAAGAGCAGGGAGCGCTGGCCGCCGTCGTCGGGCATGAACGGCTTGTTCAGGGCCTGGGGGTGCTGCGGGTCGCGGACGTTCCACAGCCGGACGCTGCCGTCGCGGGCCGCCGTGGCGAGGACCCGTCCGTCGGGGCGGAACGCGCCGCTGCGGCCGAACATGTCGGAGGTGGGGACCGACCACAGGCGCACCTTGCTGTCGCCGCTGCCGGTGGCCAGCGTCCGGCCGTCCGGACTGAAGCCCAGCGCGTACATCTCGCCGCTGCTGCCCGCCAGCGGCTCGCCGACCTGCGAGGGGTAGGCCGGATCGCTGACGTTCCACAGGCTCGCGGTGCTGTCCGCGCTGGCCGCGGCGAGCGTGGCCCCGTCGGGGCTGAACGCCACCGCCCAGATGGGGCCGGTGTGGCCGGTCAGCGGGGAGCCCAGCGCGCTGCCGCGATCCGGGTCGGAGACGTCCCACAGTCGTACGGTGTCGTCGGCGCCGCCGCTGGCGAGGGTGCGGCCGTCGGGGCTGAACGCCACCGAGTGCACCAGGTCCGTGTGCCCGGCCAGGCGCCTGGCGTACGGCTTCGGGCGGCTCGGGTCGGTGACGTTCCACAGGCGGATCGTGTCGTCGTCGCCGCCCGCGGCCAGGGTTTCGCCGTCCGGGCTGAACGCCACCGAGCGGACGGCGGCGCCGGCGCCGGTCAGGGTGCTGATCGTCCTCGGGCGGTCCGGGCCGTCGACGTCCCACAGGCGGACCGTGCGGTCCTCGCCGGCGGAGGCCAGAGTGCTGCCGTCGGGGCTGAACGCGATCAGGTAGACCGTGGCCCTGTGCCCGGTCAGGGGCGTGCGCAGGGCCTTCGGGTGCCGGGGGTCGCGGATGTCCCACAGGCGGATCGTGCCGTCGTCCGAGGCGCTGGCGAGGGTGCGGCCGTCGGGGCTGAAGACCGCGCTGCTCACCCAGCTCGTATGGCCGTACAGCGGCTTGCCCAGGGGTGTGGGGCGGCCGGGATCGCTGACGTCCCACAGGCGGACCGTGCGGTCGTAGCTGGCGGTGGCCAGGAGCTTGCCGTCGGGGCTGAAGGAGGTCAGGTAGACGGCGCCGGTGTGGCCGAGGAGCGGTGTGGCCAGCGGGGCGTTCACGATGGAGACCAGCCGGTTGGCGGTGCCCTCGTCGTCCGGGCGCAGCCGGTGCGCCACCAGGTCGAGCTGCGCCGACAGCGACGGGTCGGTGTACTGGACCCGGTCCGCCTCGGCGACCACCTGTTCGAACACGGCGTCGTTGCGCTGCTGCCAGGCCACCACCGCCGAACCCACGGCCACCAGCGCCAGCACCACCAGCGCCGACACCGCGCCCCGGCTGATCAGCAGGGAGCGCCGGCGCAGCCGTACGGAGGCGGACAGGAACTCCACCGCGCTGCGAGTCAGGAAGGTGTCGCCGGCGGACTTCGCCCAGGTGTGCGCCTGGTCGAGCCGGGAGCCCCGGTAGAGCAGCGCGGAGTCGCGGTGGGAGTCCTCCCAGGCGCGGCCGTCCTCCTCCAGGCGCTGGCGCAGCAGGTTGCCGCCGCGGTCCTCGTCGATCCACTCGCGCAGCCGGGGCCAGGCGTGCAGCAGCGCCTCGTGGGTGATCTCCACGGTCTCCGCGTCGAGGGTGACCAGACGGGCCTGGACCAGCGCTTCGAGGGACTCCTCCGTCTTGCCGGGGTCCGTCGACTCCGCCGCGAGCTGGCGCCGGGTGCCGCGTCTGCGGGTGGCCTGGGTGTCCTCGCCGAGGCGCACCAGCCTCAGCAGCAGCAGCCGGGCTGCCGTCCGGGCCGCCGGGTCAAGACCGGACCAGGCCTGCTCGGCGGTCGCCGCGACCGCGCCCTGGATCCCGCCGGCGGCCCGATAGCCGGCCAGGGTCAGCCGGCCGGACTTGCGGCGCTGCCAGGTGGCGAGCAGGGCGTGGGAGAGCAGGGGCAGCACCCCGGCGTCATGCGCGCCGCGCGGGCCGTCGGCGCTGACCTCGCGGACGATCAGCTCGGCGAGGCCGGGCTCCAGTTCCAGGCCAACGGCCTTGGCCGGACCGTTCACCGCCTCGCGCAGCTCGGCGCCGGACAGCGGGCCGAGGACCATGTGCCGGTGCTGGAGGGCGTCGGCGAGCTCGGGGTAGCCGAGGCACTGTTCGTAGAAGTCGGCCCTTATGCCGAGGACGACCAGGGCGGGGGCCGGGCCGCCGTCCTCCTCGGGGGCGGACGCGGCGTGCAGGAGCTGGATGAAGGTGTGCCGGTCGCGCTCCTCGGCGCAGAGGGTGAAGGTCTCCTCGAACTGGTCGACGATGACGACCGGGCGGCCACCCGCGGGCGAGGTCTGCCCGGCCCACGCCGTGACGGCCGCGCGCACGGCCCGGGTGAAGCGCTCGGTGCCCGCCCGCTCCCCGGCCGCCTCGGCGAGTCCGGGGATCCGCCGGGTCAGCTCGGCGACCGGATCGGCACCGGGGACCAGCTGGAGCACCTCCCGCTCGGTGTCCAGGGCGCCGTCCCGTACGGCGGGCACCAGACCGGCGTTGAGCAGGGAGGACTTCCCGGCGCCCGAAGCGCCGACCAGCATCAGCAGTCCGCCGGAGCGTTCCGCGGCCCGTAGCCCGGCGATCAGGGAGGCGGTGCTGCGCTCCCGGCCGAAGAACCAGCGGGCGTCCTCCTGGCGGTAGGAGGCGAGGCCCCGGTACGGGCAGACGATCGGGACGGCCGGTGCCTCGGCCGGGGGCTCCTCGGGTACCCCGACCGGGTCCGCCACCGCCCGTTCCCACAGGAGCTGCCACTGCACCATGTCGTACAGGCCCGGGGACACCGGCGAGGGCCTCGCGCGCCGGGCGTGCGGGACGAGGACATGCAGGACGGCGGCCAGGGCGGCGAAGTGGGCGGGCACGTTCTTCGCCCGCCGCCAGTCGCTGATGCGCTGCGCGGACACCCGTACCGGACGCCCCCGCTCGTCCACCCGCTGGAGCTGGACGACCGCTTCGGACACCCGCTTGAGGGGTGGGTTGCCGGCCTCCCGGTACAGCAGGGCAAGGCGTTCCGCGAAGGCTGTGCGTGCCCCTGAGTCGGAGCTCAAGGCCTCCACCCCTTACTTTCCCCGCACCTGGACGTCCGGACCGGAAAACTCACTTTATACGGCTGACCTGGGCGTAAGCCCTTCACGGAAAACCGGAACCTCCTCGGGACGGGCCCCAACTGGCAGGATCACACCGGGTAGCCAGTTGACCGCGCGTCGTCCGGAGAGGTTGTCGGCGCCTGCCGCGATGAAGGACGCCCGTCGTCCGTCCGCGAGCCCTTCCCGACCTCCGAACCTTCCGATACCTCGGTCCGCGTCATCGCGCGGGACCGACACCGACGCGTCGTTTGGCACCGGTCCCCGCGAGGGGAGGGACCGGTGCCGAACGACGCGGCTTCCCCGCTTGCCGCTTTCGGCCTCGACCCGTACCTTCGTTTCTGACGAACCGTCAGATGCGAGCCGGGAGGTGGCCGCAGTGGCCGAGGTCGTGCACGGCACCAGGGAACTGGCCGGGGAATCGTCCCGGGAACTGCCCAGGGTCATCAGCGTGGACGATCATGTGATCGAGCCCGCGCATCTCTTCCAGACCTGGCTTCCGGCCAAGTACCGGGACAAAGGGCCCAAACCCTTCACCGCCGGGATCGGTGAGCTGGAGTACGTCGGCGGGAAGTACCGGTTCACCACCGACCCGGACGGCCAGATCACCGACTGGTGGGAGTACGAGGGCGAGTTCTTCCCGTACAAGCGGATCATCGCGGCGGTCGGGTTCTCCCGGGACGAGATGACGCTCGACGGGATCACCCGGGAGCAGATGCGGCGGGGCTGCTGGGACCCCAAGGCCCGCCTTGAGGACATGGAGATGAACCATGTCGAGGCTTCGCTCTGCTTCCCCACCTTCCCGCGCTTCTGCGGCCAGACCTTCGCCGAGGCCAAGGACAAGGAGGTCGGGCTCGCCTGTGTGCGGGCCTACAACGACTGGATGGTCGAGGAGTGGTGCGGCGACAGCGGCGGCCGGCTGATCCCGCTCTGTCTGATCCCGCTGTGGGACATCGACCTGGCCGTCGCGGAGATCCATCGCAACGCCGCGCGCGGGGTGCGGGCGGTGACCTTCAGCGAGATCCCCACCTATCTCGGCCTGCCCTCGATCCACTCCGGCTACTGGGACCCCTTCTTCGCGGCCTGCGAGGAGACCGGCACGGTCGTGAACATGCACATCGGGTCCTCCTCGCAGATGCCGGCAGCTTCCCCGGACGCGCCGCCCGCCGTGCAGGCCTCGCTGAGCTTCAACAACGCCATGGCCTCGATGATGGACTTCCTCTTCTCCGGGGTCCTGGTGAAGTTCCCGCGGCTGAAGCTCGCGTACAGCGAAGGGCAGATGGGCTGGATCCCGTACGCCCTGGAACGTGCCGACGACGTCTGGGAGGAGCACCGGGCCTGGGGCGGGGTGAAGGACCTGATCCCGGAGCCGCCGTCGACGTACTACTACCGGCAGATCTTCTGCTGCTTCTTCCGGGACCGGCACGGCATCGAGGCGATCGACACGGTGGGGGTGGACAACGCCACCTTCGAGACGGACTATCCGCACGTCGACTCGACCTGGCCGCACACCAAGCGGGTCGCGGCCGAGCATGTGGCGGGGCTGTCCGACGAGGTGACGTACAAGCTGCTGCGCGGCAACGCCATCCGGATGCTCGATCTGCCCTTCGACCGCTGATTGACGGCCTCGGGGCGGGGCAGTCACCTGGGGAGAGACGGGAGTGCAGATGACGAAGGTCTCCGTGGACCCCGAGCTGTGTTACGGGTCCGGCGAGTGCATGTACCGCGTGCCGTCCGTCTTCACCGTGGCGGACGGGTTCGGATCCGTCATCGCCGGGCGCGAGGACAGCGGGAGCGAGCCGGAGGTGCGGGAGGCGGCGGAACTGTGCCCGTCGCAGGCGATCGTCCTCGGCAGTCAGCCCGCGTAGGTCAGCCCGCGTAGGTCCGGTTCGCGGCGGTCAGCCCGCGTAGGTCCAGTCCGTGGCCGCGAGCATCCGTGCCCGCGCCTCCGCCACCGCCGTCCGCGCCGCCCGCTCCGCCGGATCGACGTGCGCGGCCTGGCCGGTGGCCTGCCCCGTCCACTTGCGGTAGAGCAGACCGGCCTCGGCGCTGAACCAGCCGCGGCTCACCGCGTTCAGCGCGAGCAGCAGACCGGTGTCCTCGGAGGCGGGCAGCGCCATCCAGCCGCCGAGGGCGAGCAGCAGGTCCCGGCGCACGCACAGCGTGGCCGGGTGGACCTGGGCGCGGAAGTCGTTGGCCCGCCAGAAGGCGAGCACCGCGCCCCGCTCGACGGGACCCTCGTCGGGGTCGGGGAAACCGGTCGTGGAGCCGTCGGGCAGCAGGTCAAGCGCCCGTGAGGTAGTCCACCCGATGCCGTGCCCGCTCTCCAGGACGGCCAGATCCCGGGCGAGCGCCCCCGGGGTGAGCCGGTCGTCGGCGTCCAGCACCTTCACGTACGGGCCGTCCGCGTGCGCGAGCGCGATGGTGCGGGCGACCCCGGGACCGCCGGGCCGCCCCTGCCGGAAGGTGACGCGGTCGTCGTCGGGAACGTACGGCGCGACGGCGTCGCCCGTCCCGTCCTCCTGCACGACCCAGTGCCACTCCCAGCCCGCCGGCAGCTCCTGCGCGCACAGGGAGGTGTACGCCTCGGGCAGGAAGCGGGCGGAGGGGCCGTGAACCGCGGTGACGATGCTGAGGCGCCGGCGCACGGCGGCGTTCACCACCTTTCCAGACACGTGGTGAACAGCAGCTCCGTGCGGTCGCCCGGCAGCGTGATGCGTCCGACCTCCACGACGCGGCCCCGGACGTCGTACGACGTCTTGCGCAGCACCAGGACCGGAGTGCCGCACGGAAGTTCCAGTGCGGTTGTCTCAACGGGCGTGGGCTGACGGGCGGTCACCCGTTCCTCGACGCGATCCACTTCGATGCCGACCGTGTGCAGCTGATGCTGAGTGCCGCCGGGCCAGGGCTCGTTGGCCGGGTCCAGCAGCGCGGGGTTGGCGGCGATCAGGTCGCGGAGGAGATAGGAGGTGACCAGGGAGAACGGGGCGCTCTCGGAGGCGTGGCGGGTGCGGTAGGTGCGCTTGAGGAGCGGGGTGCCCACCGGGACATCGAACGCGTCGGCGAGTTCCTCGGTCGCGTCCGTGTGGTGGTAGGCGGCGTGGAAGACCAGATCGGAGCAGTCCAGACCGGTGTCGTGCTCGGTGACTCCTGTGCCGACCCGCTCGGACCGGGGGTGGTGCACCCGGTTCTTCTCCCACTGATGACGACGGCTGTCGCGGACGGCGGGCGTGCGAGGCATGGGATCAGGCTACGACGATGGACTGGGGTGTACGTAAACGGAGTTGTAAGGGTGTTGCAAGAGGGGATCCGAGGGAGCCGGTGCCTTCAGCGTTGCAGCGGGATGGGCGTGGCAGGGGCCTTGGCCTGGGCCGGAATGGTGGTCGAGCCGCAGTCGAGGGCTTCCGATCCGGGTTCCGATCCGGCTGCTGGTCCGGCTTCCGAACCGGCGTCCGGCGCGGCTTCCGTGTCGGCTTCCGTGTCCGTCAGCGAGCGGTGGCGGCAGCTCGGGGTCTTGCCGTGTGCCTCGGCGCGGATGCGCTGCTTCATCGTGGGGGGCAGTGACCTGGCGTAGGCCGCCCAGGCCCAGGGGGACAGCGCGGGCACCGCGGCCTGCTCGGTGCCGTCGCTGTCGCTGCCGCTGTTGCGGGCCGACTCGGTCTGCGGTACCGCCGCGGCGGCGGTCGAGGTGATGAGTCCGAGCGCCGTGCACAGCGCGAGGAAGGCGGTGACGATGGCGGTCCACAGCGTCATGACCTTGTTCCGGGCCATGGTCCCTCACTTTCGGGTTGGGCGGATTTGCGTACTTTCCTCATGATGTGTATGGGCGCCGAGAAGTGGTGGACCTACGCCCGCGGCGCGTCGATCTTCAGATGAACACCACTCGGATGGGTGCAAGGAGTGAGGAAAGTGGAGAAGAGCGCCCAAAGTAACCGTCCGTAGGGGTGTGATCACCCTCAGATCGGAACGGTGGCGTCCGTTCTACTGCGGCCCACGGGAGGGGAGTTGGGGCCCTCAGCACAGGTCACCGATCGATATCGGTCGGTGTGTATAGTCGGGCGCCAGAGGTCCCCTACGTCAAGGAAAGACGAGGTCGCGCGGTGAAGAAGCTTCTCCTGGTCGCACTGGCCGCCATCGGCGGGCTCCTCGTGTACCGCCAGATCCAGGCGGATCGCGCCGAGCAGGATCTGTGGACGGAGGCGACTGACTCCGTGCCCACGGGTTCGTGAGTACCTGCAAGCCGAACTGAAACAGACCCCGGCCGTGGTTGCGGTCGGGGTTTTGTGTTGCTGCTGCGCGGTTCCGCCGAGGTGGGCAGGATGAGTGCGACGACGACTAGGGGGCGGGTCATGGGGCGGGGTACGGCGTGGTGGCGTGCGGTGTGCCGCGGGGCCGTGGCGGTGGCGGTGCTGGGGGCCGGTGCCGTATTCGGTGCCGGGGTGCCGTCTGCGGTTGCGGCCGGGACGCCGACGCCGTATGGCTTCTCTCCGGACGCGACCACCGTCTCGGGGGTGGCGGGCACCGCGGACGCGGCACCCCTGGAGCCCGGACGGACGTACCGCAGCTCGCTCCCGGTGAACGAGGACGTCTACTACGGCCTCGAACTCGACGCCACCTCCAACGCCTACGTCGCCGTCACCGCGGTGCCCCCGGCGGACGCCGACCTCTCCGCCTCCGACGGGATCCGGGTGTCCGTGCAGGACGCCGACGGGCGCTCGTGCAACTCCGAGACGGAGAACTTCGGCGGCGGCAGCAGCGCCCGCCCGATCACGGCGGTCGCCCTGCGCGAACTGTCCACGGCGCGGACGCGCTGCGCGCAGGCGGGCGCGTATTACGTCGTCGTCGAGCGGGTGGGTACGACGACCGCGGCCGATTCCTTCTGGGACCTGGAACTCGCGACGTTCTCGGAGCCGCCGCGGGCCGGCAGCGCGTCGACCGAGGCCCCCGGCACCTGGAACTCCGAGTCCCCCGAGCCCGTGACGGGCGAGGCCGTACGGCGTGACGGCGGCGCGGGGTTCGCCTCGGCCGTCTCCGTCGACCACGGCGTCTGGCGCTCCGACCTCACACCCGGGCAGACCGTCTTCTACAAGGTGCCCGTCGGCTGGGGCCAGCAGGTGTACGCCTCCGCCGAGCTGGCCGGTACGGCGGAGGGCTCCCGGATCGTGGTGGGCGCGCTGGAGCTGTCGCTGCACAATCCGGTGCGCGCCCCGCTTGACGACGTGAACCTCAACTACGACGGCAGTCGGCGCTCCACGAGCCTCGAACCGCTGCCGCCGGTGGCGTACGAGAACCGGTACGGGAACTCCGACCAGATCAAGGGGATGCGCTTCGGGGGCTCGTACTACCTGGTGGCGCATCTGTCCGCGCAGATGGCCGAGCGGTTCGGGGACGGGCCGTTCGCGATGACGCTGCGGGTGCGGGTGGAGGGGTCCGGGGAGCTGGGGCCCGCGTATGACGGGCGGTTCACGCCGCAGGGCGTGTTCGCGCCGGTCGTCGGTGTGGGGGAGTCTTCGGGCGCGGGGACTTCCGGGGACGGGAGCGAGAAGGACGAGACCGCCATGACGATCGTGGCGGTGGGCGGGATCGGTGGGGGGACGGTGATTCTGGCCGTGCTGGGGGTGTGGACGGCTGCGGGGCGGCGGAGGGTGTCCTCGTCCTGAGGTTTCTGTGCCCGTGCCTGTGCCCGTGCCCGTGCCTGTGCTTGGGCTTGGGCTTGGGCAGGCTTGTGTTTCAGAGCTGGGCCAGGGCCCAGAATCCCGTGGCGTAGCAGGCCAGGGCCAGCAGCAGTAGCGGGATTGCGATCTTCGCGGGCGGTCCCGGTCGGCGGGCGGCGCGGCGGCGGGCCGTGCGATGACCGACCGGAGGGGGAACCTCCGGGACCCGAGCGGTGTACGAAGCAGTAGAGGCAGTCTCGGAGGGCTGGTGACGGGGCTGGTGCTGGGGCTGTTGCGGCACCGGCGTCGGCGTCGGGGGCTTCGTGGGGTACTGCGGGACGTACGGGCGGGGGGTGGCCAGGACGTGGGTGGGGTTGTACGGGGTGTGCTCCGGTTGTGGGGGCTGTTCCTGGAGCTGCTGGGGTTGGGGAGGGGTGGTCTCCACTCCCGGGGCCTTCTTGAGGGGCCCGTTCGGCCCGAACCCCTTGGGCAGGGGCCCGAGTTGGTCGAAGATCTCGATCAGCTCATCGTCGGGGCCCGGCTCCGGGAGCAGCTCGGCCGCCGCGGCGAGCGCCTTGCGGGCGCCGGTCGCCGTGCGGAACCGCGCCAGTGGATCCGGCTGAAGCAGCGTCGACACGACCTGCCACAGCGGCTCGGGTATCCCCTTGGGCGCCCCCGGAGTGCCGTGCGCGGCGAAGTACTCGATCAACGCCTTGGCGTCCGGCTTGGCCCCCTCCAGCAGATACAGCGCCACCAGCCCTACGGCGAACAGGTCCGAGGGGAAGTCCGGCTCCGCGCCCAGCATCTGCTCGGGCGCGAGATAACCCGGCGTGCCCACCACGAGGTTGGTCTCGGTCAGCCGGGGCTCGCCCAGCCGCATCGCGATACCGAAGTCGGACAGCCTGAGCCGCGGGCGGCCCGTGCCGGTGGCCTCCAGCAGCACATTGGCGGGCTTGATGTCGCGGTGCACGACGTCCTCCGCGTGCACCGCGGCGAGCCCCGACAGGAGCTGGTCGAGCAGGGTGCACACGAGGGACGGTGGGAGGGGACCGTAGTCGCCGATCAGGTGGACCAGCGAACCGCCGCCGACCAGGTCCATGGTGAACAGGACCTTGTCGTCGTCGGCGGCCCAGCTGGCGGGGGCCAGCACATGCGGATGGTCGATCCGGAGGGCCTGCTCACGAACGAAGCGCAGCAGGGAGTGCGCGTCGCTCTGCTGGAGCACTTTCGCGGCCACGTACCGGCGGCGGCGGTGGTCCCAGGCACGCCATACCGCGCCCACACCTCCGCGTCCGATCGGGTCGACCAGTTCGTACCGCCCGGCGAAGACCTCACCCATGGCTGTGCGTCGCTCCTCCCCCTCCGCTTACCCCCCTTGCTTCCCCCAGGACGAGCGATACGACTCCCCCTCGCGCTGTGAGACACAACCCCCTTGTGTCCCGCCGCAGTGTTCCCGTCCGTCTTCCCGGCTGCCGAACCCCCTCGGCGACCGGGACACGGGGTCTGTTCCGGTGGAACAGGTCAGCTCTGGTGGGACTGGTAGTGCGCCACCGCGTCGGAGGTGCGGCCGGCGCCGTACACCCGCAGGAACTCCGCCAGCTCCGGATGGCTCGGGGCGAGGGTGTCCGCGGCGTCGATGATGTCACCGGCGGCGGCGACCGAGCGCAGCAACGACTGGATCTCGCGGACCACCCGCTTCACCGTGGGCGCCCCCGAACTGCTCGTCGTCTGCGTGGAGTTGCTGAGCACCGAGCCCCCCTGCGACTTCTTGATCTCCTCCATGCGCTCGGTGGCCTCGGCCGCGCTCACACTGCCGTCCGCGACCTGTCCGGCCAGGTCCTGGAGCAGCTGCACCCGCTGCACCACGGCCGGATTGCCGATCTTCGCCCGCTGACCGCTCATCAGCTGCGACAGCATCGGTGCGGACAGTCCCAGTACCCCCGCCAGACGAGCCTGGTTGAGACCAAGATCGTCTATGAGCTTACGGAAGAGCGCCCCCAGCGGCTCCCCGTACCAGTTCCGCTGCAGTTCCCGCGCTCTTGCGGTGGCTTCCTGCTGTGCGGCGTCCATTGCGTCTCCCCATCGCTTCCCCAGAACCGCGGTTCGCTGTAGCGAACCACGCTGGAGCATCTTACGGAGAGTGGTCGGCCATCGGGACCCCCAATCTTTTTGCGAGATACGGGGGGTGACCCGGTACTCTGGTCGCGGCGCCCACCGGATACGTGGTTCTTCCGGCGGGCCGTCCCCTCCAGGGGCCTTAGCTCAGTTGGTAGAGCGCTGTCTTTGCATGGCAGATGTCAGGGGTTCGACTCCCCTAGGCTCCACAAGCAGAACCCCTCCGACCTGCGAAAGCGTGGCCGGAGGGGTTCTTTTCGTCGCTCACGCGGGGGCCCGGGCCGGGAGTGGGGTGCTCTGCGTCGTCCACTGCTGGCTGCGTACCAGGTCCTCGTAGTGCGGGCAGCGGGACATGAGGTCGGTGTGGGTGCCCGCATCCAGCCGGCGGCCGGACTCCATGACAAGGACGTGGTCCGCGTGCTGCACCGTGGACAGGCGGTGGGCGACGACGATGACGCAGCGGGACCGCGCAAGGTCGTCGACGAGTTCGCGCAGGCGGTGTTCGTTGATGCTGTCCAACTGCGAGGTCGGCTCGTCCAGGAGGACGACGTCGGCGTCCGTGAGCAGCACCCGGGCCAGGGCGAGGCGCTGGCGCTGACCGCCGGAGAGGTCGGTGGCGCGGCCGAGCACGGTGTCGAGGCCTTCGGGGAGCTGCTCCACCGCCTCCCGCAGGGACACCGCCTCCAGGGCCTGCCACAGGGCCTCGTCGTGGGGCGCCTGGTCGCAGCCGAGCCGCAGGTTGTCGCGGACGGTGCCTTCGAGCAGGGTGAACGCCTGGTCGACGTATGCCACCCGCCTGCGCAGCCGGTCCAGCGGCCAGGCCTGTACGTCGTGGCCGAGTACGCGGACGGATCCGGACTCGGCGTGCAGGAAGCGCTCGACGAGGGTGAGGACGGTGGACTTGCCGGCGCCCGAGCGGCCCACGAGCGCGGTGAGTCCACGTCGCGGTGCCGCGAAGGAGACCCCGGCCAGGACCGGTTCGCCGTCGTAGGCGAAGGACACGTCGTCGAACTCGACGGCGGGGGCGTGCGGGTCGGGCTCCGGATCGGCGCCGGTCGCGCCGTCCGTCTCCTGCGGCAGGGCGAGCAGTTCGTCGAAGCGGGCGCGGGCGGCCAGGCCCGCCTGGAGCTGACCGATGCCGGAGGCGACGAAGGCGACGGGGGCGACCAGTTGGAGCAGGTAGAGCAGGAACGCCGTGAAGTCCGGCATGGTGAGGTCGCCGGCGGCCATCCGGGCACCGCCGCCGAGGATGATGCTGACCAGGGCGATCTGCTGGCCGAGTCCCATGACGGGGCCGATCAGCGACTGAAGCCGCGCACTGACGAGCGTCGATTCGGTCAGCCGGCCCGCATCCTCGCCGAGCGATCCCGCGGCGCGGCTCTCGGCCCGGTGGGCTTTGACGGTGGGCAGCGCGGCGAGCATCGCGGTGAACCGCTGGGCCAGCTCACCGAGGGCCGTCTGCTGGGCGATGACGCTGCGCCGTACGCGCACGACGACGAAGCCGATGGCCGCGCCGGCGAGCGCGAAGGAACCGATGGTGATCAGCACGAGCACCCAGTCCAGGACGCTCATCACGACCAGGGTGAACACCACGGTGATCGCGGCCAGCGGAAGCTGGATCGCACCGATGTCGACGATCGAGCGCAGCATCATCGCGTCCGAGGTGATGCGCGCGACGAGGTTGCCCTCGCCCTGGGCGCGGACCTCGTGCAGGGTGAGGCGCAGTGTGTGGTCCATGACCCGCGCCCTGAGCCGGAGGATCATCTGCTCGCCGATGCGCGCGAGGAGGAATCCGGAGGCGGTCGCCGCCAGCGCGCCGCCGACGGCGACCAGCACCATGAGGGTCACCGGCCAGAGCAGCCCGCCGTCCTCCGCGAGTGCCTCGACAAGGTCCCTGACCATGAGCGGCACGGCCACCGTCGAGGCCGTCGACAGCAGGGCGAGCAGCGCGGAGGCCGCGAGGTGCGTTCGGTGCCCGCTCACGAGGTCGGCGCCGAGGCGCAGCCTTCGTTCCTGCGGTGCGGGAATTCGGTCGGCGGCCACCAGGTCTGCGCTCCCCGTTGTGGTGGAAAGGGTCGATTTCGAGGAAATTCCAGCACAGGGTTTCCCGAAAAAATAATGCCCTTCATTTGGCGGGGTGCCCGGCCGCCGAATACATGTCCCGACGCGGCCGAAATGGCCCGCTCGTGCGCTCGGCAAAGTTGATGACGCCGGTGTCGGTGGTGCGGGCGCATGTAGCGTGGCGGCGACCGGGAGTGGCGAGAGAAAGGTATGTGAGCATGCTCGGAAGCCTCGGCAAGAAGGAAGCCCACCTGATCGCGCTGAGCGATCTCGACGAGGCGCGGGAGGCCGTACGGCAGGCGCTCGCCGGAGCTTCGGCGGCCGATGAGCCCGGGCTGCGGGCCGCGCTGGGCATTCTCGACGGGTTCGCCGGCTCCGATCCGCGGGTGCGCTGGGTCGCGCGGGTCCTCGGGGAGCGGGGCATAGACCCGCACACGCATGAGGTCGCCGCCATCAAGGCCCTGCGTGACGCGCTGCCAGGCCTGAGCCTCGTCGCCGCCTCGACGCTGGTGAAGGAGGCCAGGCAGGCCGCCTGATCAGCACGATCCGTACGACGCCGACGCTCGGCCGGGGTTTCCCGGCCGAGCGTTTCCGTGTGCGTGGCGGCCCGGGCCGCTTGGACTGCGCCTGAGGAAACAGCGCCTGAGGAAATTACTTGCCAAGATGGAAAGTAGATGCCACATTGGAAGGGTAGTCAGGCGATCGACCCCCCAACGAAGGGCTCATCCCGCATGAACGGCGCTGAAGCGACCCGACCCGACCCCGAGACGGCCGCCGCGGCACTGCGCGGCTCCGAGGCAGCACGGGCCGCGGCCGACGGACACCCCCGGGCGCTGCCCGGCTGGCTTCCCGCGGCGCAGGGCCTGTTGTGCGCGGGAGGATTCGCCGCGCTGGGCCTGTCCCTGGCCGGATCCCGGTGGAACGGCCTCCTCGTCGCCGTGGCCCTGATCTGCCTCGTCGGCCTGCTGGGCATGAACTGGCTGGGCATGCACCACGGCGGGGTCGCCCCCTGGTTCGCCCCGCGTGGCGCGAGGTCGCCGTGGCAGTCCTGGGTGCTGCCGGCCGCACCGCTCGCGCTGGGCCTGCTCGGCTGGCTCGTCCAGGGACCGGCCGGTGGCTTCGTGGCCTTCGGCATCGCCGCGGGTCTGGCCATGTGGGCGCGGGGTCCTCGACAGCACGACCGGACCCGGACGGCGTCATGAGCGACCCGCAGGTCCCGCCCGCCCTGGACAAGGAGATCCACCATCCGACGCGGCTGACGGTGGCGGCGTTCCTGTCCGGCTGCGCGGAGGCCGAGTTCAGCGCCGTGCGCGACTACTGCGGTGTGTCCGACTCCGTGCTGAGCAAGACGGTCACGGCGCTGGAGAAGGCCGGCTACGTGAGCGTCCGCAAGGGGTACTTCGGCAAACGCCCGCGCACCTGGCTCTCGCTCACCTTCACCGGCCGCCGGGCCCTCGCCGCGCACCTGGCCGCCCTGGAACAGATCGCGGGAGCCGCCCGCCGCGCGGGAGCCGAGGGCGCGCCGCCCGAGGCCTGACGGCGGACACACGAAAGCACCGCCGGACGCCTGCGGGGGAAACAGGCGCCCAGCGGCGCTCGAGTGCGGGGTGGTTCAGCAGCCCCAGTTCACCGTGCCCGCGACGCTGGCGCCCGAGATGGCGCTGACGGCGCCGCCGCAGCCGCCGCTGGAGCCGCCGATGAAGCTGAGGAGGGTGGGGGTGATGGCCGGGTTCTCGGCCGTGGCACCGGCGCCGAACTCCTCGGCGTTGGTGTAGGCGGTGTAACCGGCGATGAGCTGCTCAGCGGTGTTCATGAATGTCTCCTCGACAGGGTTTCAGCTGGTCATGACAGGTGGTGCACAGCGGACGCGCCGGTCCTGGCGCGAACCGCTCGGAGCGCGGGAAAGCGCTGGTCAGCAGCCCCACGACTTGGTGGTGGCGATGGAGCCCGAGACGGCGCTGAGCGAGAAGTAGACGCACTCCGGGGAGGACACGGTCGTGATGGTGATCGCCGGCGCGTCCGGACCGGCGCTGGCACCGAATTCCTCGGCGTTCGTGTACGCGGCGTAACCGGCGATGAGCTGCTCAGCGGTGTTCATGCTGTCTCCCTTGGAATCTGATGTATTTCCGGTCCGGGGTTTTCCCCTTTCCGAAGTGACTTCATTCGATCACAGGCACCGAGTCGATTCCATGGCCAAAATAATTGCGGCCGAGGCGGGATAAGGTCCTGACCTGGCCTTTTCTTCGGTGACCGCTATCAACTGGCTCACCGGAACCGGCGCGAATGCTGGGGGTGCACAAGAAAACCCCCATCCGTCGGATGGGGGCCTTTTCTCAGGTGCACCGATGTCGGACGTGGCGCAGTTCCCGCCAGACGTCCAATTCCAGAATCACTTCTCCGAGGGCCTCTTTCAGCGACTCGACCTCCTTCTCCAGGAGGCTCTCCCGCGGCGTGGGCCGCCGTGGCCCGGCCCCCTCCAGCGCCTGGAGACCGCCGTCGAGGAACAGTTGCCGCCACAGTTCGACGGACCGGACGGGCACCTCGGCACGCCGGGCGGCCTCCGGCACGGATTCGCGGGCCGTGATGACACGGACGACGAGGTCCGCGATCTCCTCCGGCGCCAGGCTCATACCGGCGCGATCCCCGGCACGATGGGGGAACCCAGGTTCCTGGCGGGCATGAGCGGGTCCACCCCGGCGTTGAAGAACGCCTCGGCGATCGCCGCCTCCCGCGAGCCCTCGCCGTCGGCGCGCACGGCGAGCCCGACCAGTGCCTCGGCGACCGCCTGGCAGCGGTGCTCACCGAAGCTCAGGCCGCGCTTGCCGGGACGCGGGTCGTCCGGCTCCCATGCCGCACCGACGCCGGCGGCCAGCCGGCGGACGAACGGGGAGGTCTCGGCGCCCAGCCCCGGCAGGCCCTCGACGGAGGCGACCACTTGGTCCACGGCGTACCAGGCGTCGGGGCCGAGATAGACCACGAGTCCGTCGCGGCGCGGGAAGAGCCGTGCCCCGGAGGTGACCTTGGCCCGGTAGCGCACGCCCAGTTCCTCCAGCCGGGTCAGCACCGTGCCCCAGACGTCCGGCGCGCTCTCGGCGTCGGTGAGGTGCAGGTAGAGCCGCAGGACCTGGGGGCCGCGGGAGCGTCCGCGAGAGCTGTCGGCGAGGAAGAAGCCCGGCGACAGGGCGGGCCGGGCCGCGGGCAGCCGTAGCAGGGCCGGACCCTCGGATCCGCCGGGCGGCGCTTCCACGACGGCTGTCGTGGGCACCCGTACGCGGATCCCGTCCAGGTCGGCGATCACGGTGTCCGGTACGACGCCCTCGCCGGGCCGGACCCGGGCGTCGAGGAGTTCGGCCCGGACCAGCGATCCGCGGTGCGGCATCGCGGAGGCGAACCGCTCCTCGAACTCCGGGTCGCGCAGACTGCGCTTGCGGGCCTTGTTCTGCTCCGGCATGGCGGCGTGCAGCGTCTGGTACAGGGTGCTGCCCAGTTGTCTGACCAGGTCACCCGGGCTCTCGGCGGCCAGTTTCTCCGCGCCGACGAGGGCGGTCAGTCCGCCCGGCGTGACCTCGACCTGTTCCAGAGCTGCAAAGACTTCGGGGGCGACGAGCCCTGCGGTGGTGGTCACGAGGTGCCTTCCAGGCCCAGTACGGATGTGAAGTCGTGCGGCGCCATCAGCACCGTGCGCCCGATGCCGGCGGCGGCGCGGTCGCCCGCCGTCAGCCGGACGACGTAGCGGGCGCCGGCGAGCATGCGGTCGAGCATGTGCCAGCCCGCGAAGGCCGCGACGCGGGGCACGAAGTCCTCGTCGGCGGCCGGGCGGGTTTCCCGGTACCCCTGCCAGAACGCGCTGATGCGCGGGCGGAGCCGGTCGATCTCCAGCGCGCCGTGCCGGAGGATGTCCTCGTGGGAGGCGTCCTGCCCGAAGACATGGCCGGCCTCGCGGCCGATGGACTGCGGAATCCCCTGGATCACCCGGTACAGCCACTCGCCGACGAACCCGCCGACGTCCCGGGCGGCGTCGCCGGCGCGGAACTCCTCCCAGTCCGTCAGATACAGCTCCCCGTCGCAGACCAGGTACTGATCCAGCCTCAGGTCGCTGTGGGTCGGCACCTTCGGGGCCTCCAGTTCGCGCTCCCGCAGCCGCCGCAGTGCCCCGAGGAGTTCGGCGTCGCGCTGGAGCAGCGACCACGACTCGATCTCGGCGAAGCAGGACGAGGCGAAGACCGGCAGGGTGAGGGCCTCGAAGTCCTCGATCGCGGGAAGCGGATGCGGGGAGGCGTCGAGGACGCCCGGCTCGACCGGGAGCGAGTGCAGCGTCCCGAGAATCCGGCCGGCGCGGCGGCACAGGGCGTCGTCGAAGACGTCGTCCGCGGACAGCTCGGACCCCGAGCGGGCCTCCTCCAGGTGCTCGAAGGCGACGAGCCGGTGCTCCTCGTCCGCGCCCAGGAAGGCGGGAGCCCGCAGCTCGGTGCCGGCCGCGAGGCGCGCGGCGACTTCCTCGAAGAGGGTGATACGGCTGAATCGCCGCAGTACGTCCTGGGGTTCACCACCGACCCGCTTGACGAACGCCTTCGCCCCGCTGGTCGTCGTACCGGCCCAGGTGTCGTTGCGGCCGACGTGGGCGACGACGGTGTCCGCGTCGAAACCGCCCAGGCCGAGCCGCTCCAGGAAGGCGCCGACTTCGGGAACCTTGTCCAGCTGGACCGGTTCGAAGCGGGCGCGGGTCAGCGAGGGCTTCGATGCTTGGTCAGTAATCACGCGGCGCAGCGTAGAAACGGCCGCGGAAGGCGGGCAACAAGTGGCTCATTCCCGGGAATTGTTGGCTTGGGGCCGCGCGCGACATTTCCCGGCCGAACGGCACCGGTGCACCGGTGCGCCGAAGCTTCGAGGTGCAAGAAACCGGGTTTCTGCGTTGTTCTCACCGCACCCGGCGCCCGCCTATGGTGACCGCCATGCCCATTCCGATACCGCGGCGTCTCACCCTGCCCAACGGCCTGCGAGCGGTGCTCTGTCCGATGCCGTCGCTGCCCGCCGTCGGCGTCAGTGTCCACTACGACGTCGGATTCCGGTCCGAGCCCGAAGGGCGTACCGGATTCGCCCATCTTTTTGAGCACTTGATGTTCCAGGGCAGCGAGAGCGTGGACCGGCTGGAGCATTTCCGACAGGTCCAGGCGGCCGGCGGCGCCGCCAACGGATCGACTCATCAGGACTACACGGATTACTACCAGGTCGTGCCTTCGGCCGCGTTGGAGCGCGTGCTGTTCCTGGAGGCCGACCGTATGCGCGCGCCGAGACTGACGGCCGAGAACCTGCGGACACAACTGGATGTGGTGAAGGAGGAAATCCGCCTCAATGTGCTGAACAAGCCTTACGGCGGATTCCCCTGGACTGTGCTTCCCGGGCTGCTCTACTCGACGTTCCCCAACGCGCACAACGGGTACGGCGACTTCAGCGATCTGGAACAGGCCACGGTGGACGAGTGCGCCCGGTTCTTCGATACGTACTACGCGCCGGGGAACGCCGTGCTGACGATCGTCGGCGGCTTCGACGCCGACCGGGCGGCGGAGCTGGTGCACCGGCACTTCCACGACATCACCGCGCGGGCGGCACGTCCGGCCGTCGACCTCGCGGAGCCGTTCCCGGCCGGTGAGCTCAGGGGCGAGCACCGGGACCCGCACGCGCCGCTCCCGGCCACGGCGATCGGCTACCGGTTGCCCGACGCGCGCACCGAGCCGGCCGCCTATGTGGCGCACATGATCCTCGGCTCCCTCCTCACCGGCGGCGACGACGCCCGCCTCAGGCGGCGGCTGGTCCACCGGACCGCGGCGGTGACCGACGTCAGCACCGGCTGCGGACTGTTCGGGCCGCTGGAGGCGCGCGATCCCGACACCTTCCTGTGCGTGGCGACGCATCCGCCGCAGACCGGCGCCGACGAGCTGCTCGACGTACTGGACGAGGAACTGGCGGACTTGGCCGACCGCGGCCCCGGTGCGGCGGAGCTGGCACGGGCCACGGCCCTGAGCGCCGCCCGCACCCACCGGGCGTACGACTCGCTGGCCGCACTGACCCGCGCGATGGGCACCCAGGAACTGCTGTTCGGGCGGGCCGAGCTGGCCGGCGACCTCGCGGACCGCCTGGCCGCCGTGACCGCCGAGGACGTCGCACTGGCCGCGCGACGACTGCGCCCGGACCGGCGGGCGGTGCTGAGTCTGCGCCCGGGGCGGCGAGCCGAAACGGGCTCGGGACCGGATCGGCGCGCCGAATCGATTCGCGTTCCGCGTCCGGATGGGCAGGCCGCATCAGCCGCGCGCCCCGACCAGCAGGCCGAACCAGCCCCGCGTCCCGTGCCGGCCGCGGACGCGCACCCCGTCCCCACCGGAGGCTGAGCCTTGATCACCCAAACCGGAGCGTCCTTCAGAAGCGCCGAGGAGATCGGTCGTACGGTCGCCGGGCCCCGTCCGCTGCCGCCGCTCGACGGCCGCACCGCGCACACGATGCCGATGCCCCTCGACACCGTCCTGCCGAACGGCCTGCGGGTGATCGCCGTCCGGCGTCCGTCCGTTCCGATGGTCGAGCTGAGGATGGCGCTGCCGCTCCCGGCGAGTACGTACGGCGAGGCCGCGACGGCAGAGGTGGTGGCCGCGACGCTGTTGCGGGGCACTCCCGGCGGCGGCCGGGGACGGTCACTGAGCGACCCGGCCGGCCAGGGCATCAGCCTGGACGCGAGCCGTTCTGCAGGCCGGCTGAACATCGTGGCCTCCGCTCCCGGACCCGCCCTGGGCACGCTTCTCGACACGCTGGCCGGTGCGTTGACCTCGGCGTCGTACGACGAGGAGGACATCGTCGGGGCCCGTGCCAGGATGCCGCGGCAGATCGCGGTCATCCGGGCGCAGCCGCAGGTGATCGCTCAGGAGGCCCTGCTCGCGCACTGCTACGGAGAGGTCCCGGCGCTTCAGGAGGTGCCCCTGGCCGCCGAGGCGGAGCGGGTCACCGCGGACCGGGTGCGCCGGACGCACCGGGCATGGGTCCGTCCCCGCGGTGCCGTCCTGGTGCTGGTCGGTGACCTGGACCCGGAGCGGGCGGTGGTCCATGTGGCGGCGGCCACCGCCGGGTGGCAGGACACGGGGGCGCCCGCTCCCGCCCCGGAGTTGCCCGCCCCACGCGGCGGTGTCGCACTGGTGCCGCGGGCCGGTGCCGTGCAGTCGCAGATCAGACTGGCCCGGCACACGGTCTCCCGCTCCGACGACCGCTTCCCCGCGCTGAGCCTCGCGGCCCTGGCGTTCGGCGGGTACTTCTCCTCACGGCTGGTCATGAACATCCGGGAGACCAAGGGGCTCGCCTACCGCACCGACTGCGGGTTCCAGGACCACCTGGACCGGCTGGCGCTCACCGTGGACGCCGACACCGCCACCGACGTCACCGTCCGGGCGTACGGCGAGATCCTCGCCGAACTGCGGCGCCTGGCGGACTCCCCGCCCTCCGCCGCGGAGATCGACGCGGCCCGCGAGTACACCATCGGCATGGCCATGCTCGCCCTCACCTCGCAGGCGGGGTTCGCCGGAAGCGTGCTGACCGCGGTGACCCTGGGCCATGAGCCGGACCGGGTGATCCGGTTCCCGGAGCTGCTGCGGGAGGTGACGACCGGTGAGGTCGCCGCGGCTGCGGGCGCGTTCTTCAGCCCGGGGGCGTTCAGCGGTGTGATCGTCGGGGACGCGGAACAGCTGGAACCAGGTCTGCGCGCGCTGCACGACCGGCTGAAAGCTCACGACTAGCTCAAGAAAATTGCCTCCACATTACCTACCGATATAAATTCGAGGCAGATCTGCCGGTCACTGCTGACCACAGTGGTCCGGCATTGCGATCTGTTTAAAAATTGAACGGGGGTTTTGTGAAGTTTTCGGGAAGATTTGGGTTGTGGCACGTGTAGGCGAATCGACCGCCATCGCGTTTTTTCAGGCTCTCAACTGAGAAAGAGAAACAATGCCACGCCCTCCAGCGATGCCTGCTTCCGACAAGCTCAAGATAGTGATCGACGTCCTTTCCGGTCGGCACACGCTCGCCGAGGCCGCCCGACAGGCGAGCGTCTCCGAGCAGTCCGTCGGAAATTGGAAGAGACAGTTCCTCGAAGGGGGCCGCACGGCCCTCGAAGGGGGTGCCTCACGCAACGCTCAGCGCGAGCGTGAACTGCTCGCCGAGATATCAGAACTCAAGACCGCGCTCGGTGAAGCGTATGTACAGCTGAGAGTCCGCAGGAAATCCGGGGAGTACCGTTCGGTCCCTTCCCCGACCTTGAGGCGATCCGAAAAGACGCCGGGCTCAACGTCTCAAGGTTCTGCAGCACCCTGGGCATCCCGAGGCGCACTTACACGCGCTGGCGCTCCAGCCACGGGCTCGCGTCAGGCGCCGAACGGCAGACGGTGACTTCCCCGGATCACCGCGCGTCCCGCTGAATCCCGGACCGGGTAAAGGCTCTGCCCCGGCGACGAACAGTTCGCCGGGGCAGAACCTTTTGCACATCACGGCGCGGACAAAGCGCGGGCGCCCTCGTCGTCGATCAGCTCCGCGATGACCGCCAGATACTCCAGCAGTTCGGGATGCCAGCCCATGTACGCGGCGAAGTCGTGCGCGTGGGTGAGGACACGGAGTACGGCGGAACGGCCGGCCGCGACCGGGTCGGTCGGCGGGCCGTATCCGCGCAGCAGTCCGGCGCGGGTCGTCCCGTAGACCTCGGGGTCCATCGGCACCGCCCCGGGAGGCACGGGTCGGCCGAGCGTCATCCGCCACTCCACGAACTCGCCGAGCAGCCAGCCCAGATCGTGGTCGGCGGGGCCACGGGCCGACTCCTCGCCGATCATCAGCCAGCCGTGCGGGGCCTCGGGTCCCACGACGACCGAGCCCAGGCTCGCGGCCCCGTGCAGGAAGACGTCCCCCGCGCGGCGGTCCGCCAACTCCTCGCACCAGCCGAGCACACGGCTCCAGCGGCCCGAGCCCAGCAGACGCAGCGCCACCGAGTGCAGCGCCCCGGCGGCGCGCGGCCCCGCGGACTCCGGGGCGGAACGCAGCCACGCCGCCAGCCGCGCCGGGCCCGGCGGACCCGTGCGCGCCAGCGTCACGGGAACCTCGGCGTGCAGCTGCCTGAGGACAGCACCGGTGCCCCGCAGCGCGGCGGCCGCGTGCACGGGCGAAGTGGCGTGGTCACCGGGCACGGACAGCTTCGCGGCCACGCCGGTGCCGGGCACCCGGTAGTACAGGGCGTCGCCGACCGCCACCGGCAGCACCAGCCGCACGTCCCGCGTCCGCAGCGCGCCCAGCGCGGCCACCGCCTCCTGGCTGGCCGCCAGCGGGGTGGGCCGGTCGACGCCCGCCCTGCGGACGATCACACAACCGCCGCCGACCCGGTACACGGCCGTGCGCTGAAACCCGGTCTCGAACTCCTCGACCGGCGCACCGACGAAACCGTCCACCGCACCGGCCTCGGTCATACGACGCCACCCTGCCGAAAGCCGCCCACCCCCGCGGCTTTCACGGCGTCACCCCGCGCGGCGGCAGCCGCTGTCGATCGGCGTGCGCGCAGTTCCTCGACCGCGCGGAAGACCTCCGGCAACGGCGTGGCCACCGACGCGTCCATGCGGCCCGTCGTCACGCTGAAACCGGGCTGGGGCGGGACGACCACCACGTTGGGGCGCTGCTTCAATGCCGTGATGTGCTGCCGATACGCCGGGGAGCCGATGCCGCCCGGCGGGAGGGCCGGGGCGATGCCGATCGGTGCGGAGGTGCACTGAAGGGCGAGCAGGACGGGCGTGTCGGCGACGCCGAGCGCGAGCCTGCTCACGAAGTGGAACGTCGCCGGATGCACCACGACCGCATCCGCCCAGTGGGCCAGGTCCACATGCCGGGCGCCGGTCTCCGGCTCCTCGGACCACACGTCCTGGAGCACCTCGGCACCGGCGAACGCGGTGATCGCCGCACGAGTGACGAACCGTTCGGCGGACCGCGTCACCACGCAGCGCAACTCGACATCGGGATACGCCGTACGGACCCAGTTGACCCACATCGGCATGAACATCACACCCATGGCGCCGGTACCGACGAACAGCACCTTCCGCGCGCCGAACGCGGGGGCCGGACCGCCCGCCACCCCGGCCTGCCCGCCCCCGTCCATGAGGTCAGCCATGACGCCGGTCCACCGCGGCGAGAATCTCCTGGAGGTCACGCATCCCCGCGCCCAGCCCCTCGGTGTTCAGCACCCCGGCCGGATTGAGCACGACCTCGTCGACCCCGCTCTCCCGGTAGCGGTCCAGCTCCGCCGCGATCCCGTCGGGCGTTCCGGTGACGAACACACCCGCCTCGACGAGCGCGTCCGCACCCGCGTCAGGATCGTCGGGATACGCCTCCACACCGCCCCTGCGCAGCATGTCCGTGTAGTGATCGGCCCGCAGATGGGCACCCGCCCCCGCCCGCGCGGCCGACCGGATGTCACGTCCCGGGCGGGCCACCGCCACATGGACGACCGTCGCCACGCGCGGCGCCTTCCGGCCCGCCTCGGCCGCCCCGTCGGCCAGAGCCGGCACCAGCGTGTCCCCGACATAGCCCGCGGGCGTCATCCACGTCACGGCGACATCCGCGACCGCCCCCGCCATGCGCGCCATCCGCGGCCGCAGCACCCCGAGGCCGATCTCGACCCGCGGCGCCTCCAGGGCGAACATCTCCGCCTCCAGAGAGTGGTACTCGCCCTCATGGCGCACCACCTCGCCCTGGAGCAGACCGCGCATGACGGTGACGTACTCCCGCATGGCGGTCAGCGGCTTGCGGTACGCCGAACCGTGCAGCGCCCGCTGGAAGTCCGGTGTCGCCGGCCCGATGCCCGCGACGTAGGGGAAACCGGAGAACGCGGCCACGGAACGCGCCTGAACGGCGGCGTCGTAGGGATGGCGCAGGGGCGCGAGCGTCACGCCGCTGCCCATCGGCACCCGTACGCCCATGCCCGCCAGGGCCGCGAAGATCTGGTGGGTGTCCAGCCGCAAGGACTGGCCGACCCATAGCCGTCCCGCCCCGCGGCGCTGCAACAGGCGGGCCACGGGGAGGACCTGCCCGATGTCGGTGGGCATGACCGGGTACATGATGCTGGTGTGTGTCGAGGTGGCCACAGCGGTCGCCAATCCCTCCGTCGAACGTCGAATACGGTCGTTGCGGTCAGTAGGCGCGCTGCGCGAGCGCCTCGCGGCGGGCCGCCAGTCGGCTGCCCGACTCCCTGCGGGAGGCCCTGAGCAGCAGCCGCGGAGCGATCAGCAGACCGACGACGATCCACGCCGTCAGCACCCCCGCCGTCTCCCAGTGCTGCCAGCTCTGGCCCGTCTCGGCGGCCAGCGCGTTCTCCGGCAGCAGCGCGGACCGCACGCCCTGCGCGATCCACTTCAGCGGGAAGACCTCGCCGACGATCTGGAGCCACCGAGGCATGGTCGTGACCGGGAAGAACACACCGGAGACGAACAGCAGCCCGAGGACAGGGATCATCACCCAGGCGAGCGCCTGGCGCGGGTTGGGCAGCAGGGCGCCCACCGCCGCGCCGAGCAGGGCGAGCGCGACCAGCCCGAGAACGAGCACCCACGCCAGCGTGACCCATCGGGCGAGCGAGTCCGGGAAGCCCGAACCGGTGAACACCGCGCCGCCCAGCAGAAGCAGCAGCGCGCAGAACAGAGCCACCACGGTGACCCCCAGCGTCTTCGAGACGATGTACGCCGACAGGCCGCCGGGCGTGCCCCGCAGGCGCAGCATCGTGCCGTCCTCCCGGTCGTTGGCCAGCTGCTGGGGCAGCCAGGACACGGCGACCAGGACCAGCATCGAGGCGATGCCGCCCGCGACGACCAGACGGGACGAGTCCACGCCGCTGCCCGGGATGGTGCCGCCCTGCAAGGAGGCTGTGAGGAGGAAGAAGGCCGGATTGGTCAGATGGCCCAGGTACTCGCGCGGGCTGCGCATCATCTGCCGCAGCTCCAGGCGCCCCCGGTGCAGGCCCACCGTGACGGACTGACGGCTGATCATGCGTTCTCCTGACGCAGCATGCCCAGGTAGGTGTCCTCCAGCGTCGGGCGGCGCACCTCCAGGCCGGGTACGGGACCGTCGAACTCCTGGTGCAGCTCCCACACCGCCTGGGACGGGTCGGTCGTCAGCAGGCTCTGCCGTACGCCGTCCTGGACCCAGCGCACCTCGGCCTGGGCCTGGATCCGCTCGGCGAGCCCCGCCACGGGGCCCGACGCGATGAGCCGGCCGCCGACCAGGATGGCGATCGAGTCCGAGAGGCGTTCGGCCTCGGCGAGGTCATGGGTGGTGAGCAGGATGGTCATGCCCTCCGCCGCACGGAGCCGCTCGATCAGCCGATGGAAGTCACGCCGTGACTCGGGGTCGAATCCGGTGGTCGGTTCGTCGAGGAAGAGCAGCTCCGGACGGCCGATGATGCCCAGGGCGACATCGAGCCGGCGCCGCTGGCCGCCGGACAGCAGCCGGCACTCCTGCCGCGCCTGCGCGGTCAGGCCGACCGCGTCGAGCAGCTCCCCCGGACTGCGTGGGTCCGGGTAGTAGCGGGCGAAGTGCTCCAGCAGCTCGCCCACCTGCCAACGCGCGTGGTCCCGCCAGGACTGGACGACGATCCCGACGCGGGCGCGCCAGTCGTCCGAGGCGTCCTCCGGGTCGACTCCCAACACGCTGACCTGGCCGCCGGACCGGCGCCGAAACCCTTCGAGGATCTCGATCGTGGTGCTCTTGCCGGCCCCGTTGGGCCCCAGAAGCGCCAGCACCTCCCCGCGCCGCACGTCCAGGTCCACGCCGTCGAGCACATCGCGTGCTCCATAACGCATGCGCAGGTCCCGAACGCTGATCGCGAGGGACTCCGATCCTGTGGAGGGCACCGACGGCGGCGCTGCTGTGCGAGTGGACATGCCCGCGAACCTAACGGCGGAAATCCCGCCCAAGCCGTTCACGTGCGATTTTGGCCCAGCCCCTGCACGCCCGTCCCGCCGCCCCGAGGCCCGTGCTCCCTTGCCATCAGGCCCTGGCGGCGAGCCGAGCCCCAACCAACGACCTGCCGCCCTTTCTTGGGCACGAGCGGCTGACCGGCTTCCCTCCGGCGAGGTTTCACAGCCGAGGCTTACTCCCGCGGCGCTGTTTCACGTGAAACAGCGCCGCGGGGCGGGAAACCCCCGACAGGTCTCCCGCCCCACGGGGCGTGATGCGCCAATACGCCCTCGGATCACGGACGTTCGTCGCGGTTCGCGGCCTCCTCGGCCTCCTTCGCCTCGACCTCGGGGTCCAGAACGGGCTCGCTGCCGTCCACCGAGGTGAGATGACTCGCCTCAGGCACCTCCGTGGCGGCGGGGGGCTCGACCAGCCAGTCCGGGTTGGCCTGCTTGTCCCACCACTTCCAGGCGGCGAAGGCACCGCCCGCGAGGAGACCCAGCACCAGCAGCGTCTTCGCGAACCGCCCGGCCCTCGACCGGCGGTCGTGCTTGCGGGCCAGCTTCTGAATCTCCTCGGCCGGGACCTGACCGCGCAGCGCGACCAGCGCGGCCATACTCCGGGCGGCGGCCTCGTCCCGCACCGGCACAGCCACCGCCACGGCATGCTCCAGCCTCGGCCGCGAATACTCGGCCGCCTGCCGGGCGGCGACACGGGTACGGGCCGCTGCCTCCTGCGCGGCGTGGTCGACCTTCGGCGGTACATGAGTACGGGCTTGCTCCAGACGCGGCGCCACATGGGCGTCGTACTGCACACGGGCCTGCTCCGCGGCCAGCCCGGCAGCCTGGGACACCTTCGGCGCGATACGTACGCGCGCCTCGTGCGCGTAGTGCGCGGCCTGGTCCTTGGCCGTACCGGCGTAGGGCGCCACCACTTCCGCGGCGTGCCGCACGCTGTCCTTCGCCGAGCCGGCTGCGGCGCGCACGCTGTCTTTGCGGGTCACGGGATCCTCCTCCTCGGTGGCGTTACGGTATTTCGACTTTCCACCCTTTTAGGGATCATGCCTATCAATGAGCCCGCGAGCATCTGAGGGCGGGCATCCGGGTCACACAGCTGAATACGGGGCAACAGGAGCTTGTCGTCGACAATGCCACGGATCGCCGTTCCGCGCGCCCGGCCCGGGGCCACTCGGCCGGATTTCTGGAAGGATCGGACAGTCACCGCAAGACAACGGAAGGCGCACCGTGGCCGAGCAGCTCTACGCCACCCTGAAGACCAGCCAAGGCGACATCGAACTACGGCTGCTGCCGAACCACGCACCGCGGACGGTCCGGAACTTCGTCGAGCTCGCCCAGGGCGAACGGGAGTGGACGCACCCCGCCACCGGTGAACGGTCCTCCGGCCACCTCTACGACGGCACGATCTTCCACCGGGTGATCAGCGGCTTCATGATCCAGGGCGGAGACCCGCTGGGCACGGGCATCGGCGGGCCCGGCTACGAATTCGCGGACGAGTTCCACCCCGACCTGCGCTTCGACCGGCCGTATCTGCTGGCCATGGCCAACGCGGGCCCGGGCACCAACGGCTCGCAGTTCTTCATCACCGTCGCCCCGACCCCGCACCTGAACCGCAAGCACACCATCTTCGGCGAGGTCGTCGACCCGGCGAGCCAGAAGGTCGTGGACGCCATCGCCCTCGCCCCGAACAACCCGCGCACCGCCCGCCCGGTCAACGACATCGTCATCGAGTCCGTGGTGGTCGAGACCCGCTAGCCCGCCAGGACGGACCCCTGCGCCGCAGCCGCCCGGCCCTGTCCTGAGGGAACCAATCGCCCCGCTCATCCGTAGTCATGAAGCGGGGCGAATGCACACCGGACGACGACTCAGGGGGTCTCATGGACCAGGCGCCAGACAGTGCGCAGCAGGCCCAGAGCCTGCCCGGCTGCTACCGGCACCCGGACCGCGAGACCGGCGTGCGCTGCACGCGCTGCGAGCGTCCGATCTGCCCCGAGTGCATGGTCAGCGCCTCCGTCGGCTTCCAGTGCCCCGACTGCGTCCGCACCGGCTCCGGCACCGGACATCCGCCCACCGCGGCCCAGCCCCGCACGGTGGCGGGCGGCAACCTCACGGCCGACCCGCACCTGGTCACCAAGATCCTCATCGGCGCCTGCCTCGCGGCCTACCTGGTCCAGATGGCTGTCGGCGACAGCTTCACGGACAACTTCAGCCTCATCGGACAGGCCTACGTCCCCCACTTCGGCGATGTCGAGGGCGTCGCCGAAGGACAGTCGTACCGGCTGCTGACGTCGATGTTCCTGCACGGCAGCGTCATCCACCTGCTGTTCAACATGCTCAGCCTGTGGTGGCTAGGCGGTCCCCTGGAAGCAGCCCTCGGCCGCGCCCGTTACCTGGCGCTCTACTTCGTGTCCGGCCTGGCGGGCAGCGCCCTTGCGTACCTGCTGGCCGAACCGAACACCGCCACCCTCGGCGCCTCCGGCGCGATCTTCGGCCTCTTTGGCGCCACCGCCGTGCTGATGCGCCGCCTGAACTACGACATGCGGCCCATCATCGCCCTGCTGGCGATCAACCTGATCTTCACCTTCAGCCCCGGCTTCAACATCTCCTGGCAGGCCCATATCGGCGGCCTCGTCGCGGGCGTCGTCATCGGCTACGGCATGGTCCACGCCCCGCGCGAGCGGCGGGCGCTGATCCAGTACGGGACCGTCGCGCTGGTGCTGGCGGTGGTCATCGGCCTGACCCTGTTGAGGACCGCCCAGCTCACCTGAGCCTTGCGTTTCCACAGGTGAGCGGTGATGTTGTCCACAGTTAGTGCCGGATCTTGTGCACACGGTGCGGGAACAGCTGTGCCCCCTGTCGCTGACCCGTGTTTCCGCAGGTCAGGCAGGGGGCGAACATGCTTTCGATTGCCGGTACTTCCGTCACACCAGTGTCAACCCCTGAGGGGTTATCCACAGATCGTCTTTCTTTTCCACGGGGTGTGGACAGGGGCTGTGGATAACTCAGTGGATAACCCTGGGCAGAGCTGGGTTCACCGGGCCGTGGCCGCTACTTCCACTGCGTGGAGACGCCGAATCCGGCGGCGATGAACCCGAAGCCGACCACGATGTTCCAGTTGCCCAGAGCGTCGATGGGCAGGGAGCCGTCGGTCACGTAGAACACCACGATCCAGGCCAGCCCGATGACGAACATGGCCAGCATCACGGGTGCGACCCAGGCGCGGCTGGTCAGCTTGATGGCGGTCGCCTGCTTCGCCGGCGGCGGCGTGTAGTCGGCCTTCTTGCGGATACGTGACTTCGGCACGAGGGTCTCTCCTGTCGATGCGCTGCGTGGCCGCGCAGGGAACTGGGGCTGGCTCGGGGCAGCGTAACTGGGGACTCTGAGTGCTCCCCCGGGCGTCCGTTAGCGTAGTGCTTCCGTGGCGCTGAAGGAGATAAGGGTACGTTGAGCAATTCTGCCGACTTCCCCCCACCGGGATCCAGTCCTGTCCGCGGGCGTCGTGTGAAGCCCGTGCGGCTGCTCACGGCTGCCGTTTTCGCTCTCGCGGGCCTCATCTTCTTCACGAGTTTCAATACGGCCAAGGGCACCAATATCCGTACGGACGCGTCCTTGTTGAAGCTTTCGGACCTGATCCATGAGCGGAGCCTGAAGAACGGCGAGCTGGACGAGTCCAACGCCACGCTGCGTGAGGACGTCGAGTCGCTGGCCGAGCGGGACGACGGCAGCACCAAGGCCGAGGACGAGAAGCTCGCGGGGCTGGAGAAGAGCGCGGGCACCCAGAAGCTCAAGGGTGAGGCGATCACCGTCACGCTGAACGACGCCCCGCCGGACGCCACCGCCAAGCTCCCCGGCTATCCCGAGCCGCAGCCCGACTACCTGGTCATCCACCAGCAGGATCTCCAGGCCGTGGTGAACGCCCTGTGGCAGGGCGGCGCCAAGGGCATCAAGGTCATGGACCAGCGGCTGATCTCCACGAGTGCCGTGCGCTGCGTCGGCAACACCCTGATCCTCCAGGGTCGCGTCTACTCGCCGCCGTACAAGATCACCGCGGTGGGTGAGCCGGGGAAGCTTCAGCAGGCGCTCGCGGAGAGTGCGGCGATCCAGAACTACATGGTCTACGTCAATGTGTACGGGCTGGGCTGGAAAGTCACCGAGGACGGGACGGTGACTCTTCCCGGTTACTCGGGCACAGTGGACCTTCAGTACGCCCAGCCCGTGGAGTGAGACCGAGCGGGAGCCGCCGGTGCGCCTTGTGGTCAGGACCGTCAGCGAGCTGTGCATCACCGTCGGCGCCGTGATCGTCCTGTTCGTCGTCTATGTGCTGTTCTGGACTGGTGTGAAGGCCGACCATGTCATGGACGACCAGATCGATCAGCTTCAGGAGGAGTGGGCGCGGGGGAGCGTGCGGCCCACGGCGAGCGGGGCGCCGGGTGCTTCCGCGACTGCTCCGCCGGAGCCGGCGCCGTACCGGGACGGCAGGCCTTTCGCGATCATGTACATCCCGCGGCTTGGTTTCACGTGGAACAAGCCGGTGCTGGAGGGCACGGAGACCGGCACCTTGAAGAAGGGGCTCGGTCACTACGCGCGGACCGCGCGGCTCGGACAGAAGGGCAACTTCTCGGTCGCGGGTCATCGGCGGACGTACGGGGACCCGTTCAAGGACTTCCCGAGGCTGCGCGCCGGGGACGCGGTGGTGCTGACGGACGGGACGACCTGGTTCACGTACCGCATCGACAAGGGCCCCTACAAAACCGTGCCGACGGACATTGAGGTGATCGACCCTCTGCCACGTAAATCGGGGTACACGCGTGCGGGCCGCTATCTGACACTCACCACGTGCGATCCGGAGTGGGGGCACAGTCACCGGCTGATCGTGTGGGCGCATCTGGACTCCACACAGCCTGTGGAGGCCGGGAAACCAGCGGCCCTGCGCCGTTAGTCTGGTGGGCGGTACGGCGTGTGTCTGGTGCCGTGGCGCTACGGAAGGAACGGCATGTACGGCTGGATCTGGCGGCATCTGCCGGGAAACGCGTGGGTGCGGGCGCTGCTTTCGCTCGGGTTGGTCGTGGCCACGGTGTATGTCCTGTTCCAGTACGTCTTTCCGTGGGCCGAGCCGCTGCTTCCCTTCAACGATGTGACGGTGGACAACCAGTGAGCGCGCGCATTCTCGTCGTCGACAACTACGACAGCTTCGTCTTCAACCTGGTCCAGTACCTGTACCAACTGGGCGCCGAGTGCGAGGTCCTGCGCAACGACGAGGTGTCCACGGCGCATGCCCAGGACGGTTTCGACGGTGTCCTGCTGTCGCCGGGGCCCGGGACGCCGGAGCAGGCGGGCGTCTGCGTCGAGATGGTCCGCCACTGCGCCGCGACCGGGGTCCCCGTCTTCGGTGTCTGCCTGGGCATGCAGTCGATGCAGGTGGCGTACGGCGGTGTCGTGGACCGGGCGCCGGAGTTGCTGCACGGCAAGACCTCGTTGGTCGAGCACGAGGGCAAGGGTGTGTTCGCCGGTCTGCCGTCGCCGTTCACCGCGACCCGCTATCACTCGCTGGCGGCCGAGCCGGACACCGTGCCTGCCGAACTCGAGGTGACCGCCCGCACCCATGACGGCATCATCATGGGGCTGCGGCATCGTGAACTGCCGGTCGAGGGCGTGCAGTTCCATCCGGAGTCGGTGCTCACCGAGCACGGTCACCGGATGCTGGCGAACTGGCTGGTGGAGTGCGGCTACCAGGACGCGGTGGCGCGCTCCGCGGGGCTCGCCCCGGTGGTGGGCAGGGCCACGGCGTGACCCAGCTGCGCCCCGAGCGCGAGTCCGGTGCCTCGTACGGGGAGCAGCCGTACGAGGGTTCCGGTGCGCTCGGGGAGTGGTACGAGAGCGCGGGGGCGGGTGAGGCGTGGGCGCAGCCGGCCGATGAGGAGACGGTGGCGCTGCGGATACCGGGCGGCGAGTCCGTGTCCGCTTCTGGGGCCTCTTCTGGAGGCTCGTCCGCCGCTTCCGCTGCCGGAACCCCGGGTGGGGGCCGTGCGGCCCGGAGAAAGGCCGCCAAGCGGCGTCATGGGCGTCATGGGGGCGGAGCGCAGGCGACGTCCGTGCCTGAGTCGGGGAGTCGGCCGCTTTCGCGGGTCGAGGCGCGGCGGCAGGCGCGGGCGCGGAAGCCCAGTGCGGGGGTGGTGGCCAGCCGCGCGATCGGCGAGGTGTTCATCACGACCGGTGTGCTGATGCTGTTGTTCGTGAGCTACCAGTTGTGGTGGACGAACGTGCGGGCGCATGCGCAGGCCGACAAGGAGCGCAACAACCTCCAGGAGGACTGGGAGAGCGGCAAGCGCAACCCGGGGACCTTCGAGCCGGGGCAGGGCTTCGCGATCCTGCACATTCCGAAGCTGGACGTGGTGGTGCCCATCGCCGAGGGGATCAGCAACAAGAAGGTGCTGGACCGGGGGATGGTCGGGCATTACGGCGAGGGCGAGCTGAAGACGGCGATGCCGGACGCGAAGACGGGGAACTTCGGGCTTGCGGGGCACCGGAACACGCACGGAGAACCGTTCCGGTACATCAACAGGCTGGAGCCGGGCGATCCGATCGTGGTGGAGACGCAGGACGACTACTTCGTCTACAAGATGGCGTCGATCCTGCCGGTGACGGCGCCGAGCAATGTGAGTGTGCTGGAACCGGTGCCGCCGGAGTCGGGGTTCACGGGGCCGGGGCGGTACATCACGCTCACCACGTGCACGCCGGAGTTCACCAGCAAGTACCGGATGATCGTGTGGGGCAAGATGGTCGAGGAACGGCCGCGCAGCAAGGGCAAGCCGGATGCGCTCGTGCAGTAAGGGCAGATGAACAGTGGCAGCGACCGCCGAGCAGCAAGAGCTGACGGGCACCCCCGCCTCCCCGCGGCGCCGGGGCACCGGCCGTATCGCGGCGGCGATCAGCGTCTTCGGTGAACTCCTCATCACGGCGGGCCTGGTGCTGGGTCTGTTCGTCGTCTATTCCCTGTGGTGGACGAACGTCATAGCGGACCGCAAGGCGGACGAGCAGGGCGACAAGGTCCGTGACAGTTGGGCCCAGGAGGCCGAGGGTGGTGGCCCGGCGGCCTACGACTCCAAGAACGGCGTCGGCTTCCTGCACGTCCCGGACATGAGCAAGGGCGAGATCCTGGTCGAGAAGGGCACGGCGTCGAAGATCCTCAACGACGGTGTCGCCGGCTACTACACCGACCCGGTCAAGTCCGCGCTGCCCACTTCCGGCAAGAAGGGCAACTTCTCCCTCGCCGCCCATCGCGACGGCCACGGCGCGAAGTTCCACAACATCGACAAGCTGGAGGAAGGCGACCCGATCGTCTTCGAGACCAAGGACAACTGGTACATCTACAAGATCTACGCCACCCTCCCGGAAACCTCGAAGTACAACGTCAAGGTCCTGGGCGCGGTCCCGAAGGAGTCGGGCAAGTCCAAGGCGGGCCACTACATCACGCTGACGACGTGCACTCCGGTGTACACCTCGCGGTACCGGTACGTGGTGTGGGGCGAACTGGAGCGCGTGGAGAAGGTGGACGAGCAGCGGACCCCGCCGAAGGAGCTCAGCCGTTAGCATGGCGAAGGCCCGAAGCCGCAACTTGCTCTTGCGGCTTCGGGCCTTCGCACGTGGTGCTTATCGCAGGGCGTTGAGCTGCACCCCGGCGCTCCATGCCTCGAGTTCGTCCCGGTTCACGGTGATGACGCCGCTCAGGTCGGCGATCGCCTGTGCTTCGTGGCTGAGTGGCTGGTGGCGACGAACAGCGCGACATCGACGCGGTCGATGGCTCGGGCGGCGCCGGCGAACTTCTGCATGTCGGCGCTGGGGACGGACCAGCGGGCAGCCCGGTTCTTGCACTGGACGGCCACGCTGCGTCCGTCGGCCGTACGCCCGGTGATGTCGATGCCCCGGTCGGTGCGGGCCTGCCGTACGACGACGTCCGTGCAGCCGTCCCGGCGCAGCAGCTCGGCGACGTGGCGTTCGAACGCCTGCCAGGTCATGGCCGCGATGGTGGCCCGTACCTGGTTTGTCGGTGCCCCTCCCTCCAGGCCGTTGATCCGCTGGTGATGCCAGCACAGCTTGCGTTCGACGTTCTCGATGTCCTGGCGGAGTTCGATGAGTTCGCGACGGTGTTCGCCCGACGTTGCGATGAGGGCGTTGAACATGGGGACGACGGTCTTGCCGAGGATGTGGGTGATGCGTTGGTCGATGCGGGCGTCGAGGGAGACGACGTCAGCGGGGGCTTCGTTTTCCACAGGCTGTGTGCGCGCCAGGTACTCCATGTCCAGGAGGTACACGCGTACCTGACGTGCGACTTCGCTGTCGCGGAGAAGCATGGCGATGTTGAGGACGGCTCGGCGGGAGTAAATGGTGAGGCTGCGGCGGGCCTGTGGATAACTGCCGAGTGAGAGTGACATGTTGTCACTCTCGAATTGCCGCAGGTCAGCGCCTCGCAGGACAACCATGCCGTTGGCTTCCAGCTCTTCGCGACGGCGCTTCGACAGCTGGCGGATGACCTCGACGGTGACCCCGAAGTACGCCGCCGCCATCGCTGTGGTGACATGCATCCCGTCCGGTAGCAGTGACAGCGCCTTCACCTTGTCGAGTACGTCCGTGCGGTCGAGCACGCTGCCGCGCAGGGCCGGTGATTCCAGGAGGGCCTGTTCGTTGATCATGTTCTGCCCGTTCTGTCGTGTCGTGGCCGTGTGGCCAGGGCAGAGCTGTGAGTCCCCACCCCACCCGATCAACGACTGGTCACATATGAAGACACGATGGAAGTCCGTGCAGACGTGCGAAGGCCCCGGTTCCCTGGATGGGAGCCGGGGCCTTCGTGTGGGGCTGGTGGGTCAGTCCTCCGTGCGGAAGGTCACGCCGTTCACGCCGCCGAAGATTCCGCCGTCGTTGCCGCCGTTTCCGCCGCCGTCCTCCACGGCGATGATGTCCACGGTCTGGCCCTTGTTGACCGTGGTGCCGGGCGTCGGGTTGGAGCTGAAGACGGTGGCGTCGTCGTTCTGGGAGCCCTGGATGTTGCCGGGGGCCAGGCCCGCCTGCTCCAGCATCTTCTTGGCGTCCTTGAGCTTCTGGCCCACGATCTGCGGGACCTGGACCTGCTCGTTCACCGCCTGCTTGCCGATCTGGATGTTCACCGTGGAGCCGGGGTCGGCGGTCTGGCCCGCGCCCGGGGTCGTCGCGATGACCTTGCCCACCTGGTTCGGGTCCTGGGTGTCGACCTCGGTGCACTCGCCGACCAGGTCGCTGGCCGTCATCTGGGTCTTGGCCGCGTCGCAGGTCTGGCCGATGACGTCGGGGACGGTCGCCTTCTCCTCCGCCTTCGCGACGGTGAGGGTGATGGTGGAGCCCTTCTCGACCTCTTCGCCGAGTTCGGGGTCCTGTGCCGTGACGGTGCCTTCCGGCTCCGACGACACCTCTTCCTTCTTCTTGACGACGAAGGCGTACTTGTCGCCCTCCAGAGTCGCCTTGGCGTCCTCGAAGTCGTCGCCGAGGACACTCGGCACCGCGACCTTCGGCGCTCCGGTCGACACCACGATCTCGATCGTGGAGTTCTTGTCGACCGTCGTGCCCTGAGTCGGCGTCTGGGAGCAGATCTTGCCCTTGGTCTGGTCCTCGCAGGGCTTCTCGGTCGACTCCAGCTTGACCTCGGCGTTCTTGGCCAGCTTCTCGGCTTCCGGCAGCGTCAGCCCGATCAGGGCGGGTGCCTTCGTGGAGGTGTTCCCCACGCCGTTCCCGCCGAAGATCCACTTACCGATCAGGATCGCGCCGACGAGTACCAGCACGGCCGCTACCACCAGCAGGATCGTCGAGGTGTTCGACTTCTTCTGGCGGCGGCGGTCCGGGCGGTCGTCGTAGCCGAAGCCGCCGTCGTCCGGGTTCATCGGGGGCAGCATCGACGTCGCGCCGGCGTCCGAGGAGCGCAGTGCCGTCGTCGGCTGGTCGTCGGGGTAGCCGCCGTAGCCCACGGAGCCGAGGGCCGCGGTCGCCGCGACCGGCTGGCCGTCGAGGCAGGCCTCGATGTCGACCCGCATCTCGTCAGCGGACTGGTAGCGGTAGTTCGGGTCCTTGACCAGGGCCTTCAGGACGATGGCGTCCATTTCAGGGGTGATCTCGGGGTCGAACACCGACGGCGGCTGGGCTTCCTCGCGTACGTGCTGGTAGGCCACCGCCACCGGGGAGTCGCCCACGAAGGGCGGCCGTACCGTCAGGAGCTCGTAGAGCAGACAGCCGGTCGAGTACAGGTCGGACCGTGCGTCCACCTGCTCGCCCTTGGCCTGCTCCGGCGAGAGGTACTGCGCGGTGCCGATGACCGCGGAGGTCTGCGTCATCGTCATCCCGGAGTCGCCCATGGCGCGGGCGATACCGAAGTCCATGACCTTGACCTGGCCGTTGCGCGTCAGCATGACGTTGGCCGGCTTGATGTCACGGTGCACGATGCCGTTGCGGTGCGAGTACTCCAGGGCCTGGAGGATCCCGATGGTCATCTCCATCGCGCGCTCCGGCAGCAGCTTGCGGCCGCTGTGCAGAAGCTCACGCAGGGTGGAGCCGTCGACGTACTCCATGACGATGTACGGGATCGACACGTTGTCGATGTAGTCCTCGCCCGTGTCGTAGACCGCCACGATCGCGGGGTGGTTGAGCGAGGCGGCCGACTGGGCCTCCCGGCGGAAGCGGGCCTGGAAGGACGGGTCGCGCGCGAGGTCCGCGCGCAGCGTCTTCACCGCCACGGTGCGGCCGAGGCGCGTGTCATGCGCGAGGTAGACCTCCGCCATGCCACCACGACCGAGCACCTGGCCCAGCTCGTACCGGCCGCCGAGGCGACGCGGCTCTTCCATAAGCTACCTACCAGCCCTCTCCGTCGGTCCCGACCCGCACGTTCGTACGGTTCGGAGGCTGCCGTCCGGGCCTACCGTACCCGGCTCGCTTTGTGTGACCTGGCCAAGCCCGTCAGCCGATACAGGACCGGTATCACAACGTGCACCGATGTGAAGGCGGCGTGAGCGGGTTCACTTCTTGCTGTCGATGACTGCCTTCATCACGTCCCTTGCGATCGGACCGGCGAGGCCGCCACCGGAGATGTCGTCACGGTTGGCGGCGCCGTCCTCGACGACCACCGCGACGGCCACCGGCGAGCTGCCGTCGGCGACCTTGGCGTAGGAGATGAACCAGGCGTACGGCTTCTCGCTGTTGTTGAGGCCGTGCTGGGCGGTACCGGTCTTGCCGCCGACCGTGGCGCCGTCGATCTTTGCGCTGGAGCCGGTGCCCTGCGGGTCGTTGACCACCGCTTCCATCATCTGCTGGAGCTTTTGCGCGGTGTCGGCGGAGACCGCCTCGGACAGCTCCTCGGGGTCGGTGGTCGCGAGGGCGTCGAGGTCCGGGGTGGTGAGCTGGTCCACCATGTACGGCTTCATCAGCTTGCCGTCGTTGGCGATGGCCGCGGCGACCATGGCCATCTGGAGCGGGGTGGCCCGGTTGGAGGCCTGGCCGATGCCGTCCATGGCGTTCTGCGGCGGGTTGTCCTCGGGGTAGATGCTCTCCGCGGCGCGCACCGGGGTGTCCAGTTCGGCGTTGTTGAAGCCGAACTTCTCGGCCTGCTCGATCATCTTCTCGTTGCCGACGTTGTCGGCCATCTTCGCGAAGACGGTGTTGCAGGACACCATGAGCGCGTACTTCAGGGTGGCGTTCTCGCAGTCGCCGTGCTGGTTGGTCAGCGGGTCACCGGTGGTCTGCGGCAGCTGGTACGGGTCCGGCGTCTTGGTGGCGTCGTCGATCCCGGAGACCTCGCCGTTCTCCAGGGCCGCGGCCGCGGTGACCACCTTGAAGGTGGAGCCGGGCGGGTAGACCTCGCGCAGCGCCCGGTTCAGCATCGGGTCGTCGGGGTTGTTCTCCTTCTGGACGGCGCTCCATGCCTTGGCGTCCTTGTCGGAGTTCCCGGCGAACTTCGAGGGGTCGTACGAGGGAGTGGAGACCAGCGCCAGGATCTTGCCGGTGGCCGGGTCGATCGCGGCGACGGCGCCCTTCTTGTCGCCCAGCCCCTCGTACGCGGCCTTCTGCGCGGCGGCGTTGAGGGTGGTGACGACGCTGCCGCCGGCCTTCTCCTTGCCTGTGAACATGTCGAGGGTGTTGCGGAAGAACAGCCGGTCGTCGTTGCCGGTGAGGATGCCGTCCTCCAGCTTCTCCAGCTGGTTGGCGCCGAAGGCCTGCGAGGAGTAGCCGGTGACCGGCGCCCACATGGGCCCGTTGGACCAGGTGCGCTTGAACCGGTAGTCGCCGCTCTTGGACTCCACGGACCCGGTGATGGCCTTGCCGTCGACGATGATGTTGCCGCGCGGGGTGGAGTAGCGCTCGATGTTGACGCGGCGGTTCTCGTCGTCGTCGGCCAGGTCGTCGGCCTTGACGTACTGGAGGTAGTTGTTGCGGACGAGCAGGGCGAGGATCAGGAGTCCGCAGAAGATGGCGATCCGGCGCAGGGGCTTGTTCATGACGGGCGGACCACCTGGGTCATCTCGGCGTCGGGGTTCGGGGCGGGAGCGGGCGCCGGGCGGCGCGCGGTGTCGCTGATGCGCAACAGGATGCCGATCAGGGCCCAGTTGGCGATGACGGACGAACCGCCGTAGGCCACGAACGGCAGCGTCATGCCGGTCAGCGGGATGAGGCCCATGACACCGCCGGCGACGACGAAGACCTGGAGGGCGAATGCGCCGGACAGGCCGACGGCCAGCAGTTTGCCGAACGGGTCGCGGGCCGCCAGCGAGGTGCGGATGCCGCGCTCGATGATCAGGCCGTAGAGCAGCAGGATCGCCATGACGCCGGCCAGGCCCAGCTCTTCGCCGAAGGTGGCGAGGATGAAGTCGGAGTTGGCGGCGAAGCCGATGAGGTCGGAGTCGCCCTGGCCCCAGCCGGTGCCGAGGGTGCCGCCGGAGCCGAAGGCCCACAGGGCCTGCATGGCCTGCTCGGAGTGGACGATGCCGTCCTGGACGCCCTCGCGGCTGAGGGTGAACTCGCGCATCGGGTCGAGCCAGGCCTGCACACGGGTCTGGATGTGCGGTTCGAAGCTCGCCACACCGACGGCGCCGACCGCGGACATCAGCAGACCGAAGACGATCCAGCTGGTCCGCTCGGTGGCGACGTACAGCATGATGACGAACATTCCGAAGAACAGCAGGGACGTTCCGAGGTCGGTCTCGAAGATCAGGATGAGGATCGACATCACCCAGACCACGAGGATCGGCCCGAGGTCACGGCCGCGCGGCAGGTATAGGCCCATGAAGCGGCGGCTGGCCAGGGCCAGGGCGTCTCTCTTGACCATGAGGTAGCCGGCGAAGAACACCGCGAGGGCGATCTTCGCGAACTCGCCGGGCTGGAGGGTGCCGAGGCCGGGGATCTTGATCCAGATCTTGGCGCCGTAGACGTTGGCGCCGAGCCCGGGCACGAGCGGCAGGAGCAGCAGGAACAGCGCGCCCGCCATGGAGATGTAGGTGTAGCGCTGAAGGACGCGGTGGTCCTTGAGGAAGATCAGAACGGCCGCCAGCAGGGCCACACCCATCGCCGAGTACAGCAGCTGACGCGGTGCGGCCTCGGCGTAGTTGCTGAGCCGCTTGGACTGGTCGAGCCGCCAGATGGCGACGAGACCGAGGCCGTTCAGCAGCGTGGCGATCGGCAGCAGCAGCGGGTCCGCGTACGGGGCGAACTTCCGTACGGCGAGGTGGCCCACGCCCGCGAGCAGGCCGAGCCCCAGGCCGTAGCCGAGCAGACCGGTCGGCACCTCGTCGTTGATCGCGAGGCCCACGTTGGCGTAGGCGAAGACCGGGATGACGACGGCGAACACCAGCAGCGCGAGCTCGGTGTTGCGTCGGCTCGGCGCTCCGATGGAGCCGATCGTGGACGTGTGGTGCGTCGAGGGGTTGGAAGTACTGCTCATCGTGTGACGGGGCCTCTCACGGCTTGCCTACTGCGTACCGCACTTCGAGACGACCTTCTGCTCTTCCTCCGAGAGGGTCGGGCCGGGAGTGGGAGTGGCGGTCGTGGACGGGGACGGGGAGGTCGACTGGTTGTCCGAAGGCTTCTCCGACGGATTCGGTGTCGGTGACGCCTTGGACGTGAGGGAGGTACGGGTGGTTCCCGTGGTGCCTCCGGCCTCGCCCTCGCCGGTCTTGGAGTTCTGCTCGCTCTCGGCGGCCTGCCGCTCGGACTGCTTCTTGCACGCGGACGCCTGGAGGGCCAGTTCGTCGATCTTCGCCTGCGCGGACTTCAGCCCGCCCTCGGCGATCGTCGCCTCGACCAGCTCCTGCTGGTACGGCGGGAGGTACTTGAGTTCGATCTCGGGGTGGTCCTTCTCCACCTCCGACAGCGAGACCCAGGCCAGGTCCTGACTGATCCCCCGGTACAGGGCGACGTGCTCGCCGTTGGCGCCGACGTAGTACTGGGTCTGCGTCCACTTCCAGCCGCCGTACAGGCCGCCGCCGATGACGGCCAGCGCGAGCGCGGAGTAGAGGGATCTCTTCAGCCACTTGCGCTTGCGGGGCTTGACGAGGTCGTCGTCGGAGTAGGGGCCGAAGCCGGAGGTGTCGATGTAGCCGGTGACGTCGCCGGAGCCGGGCGGGCCGAACTCGCCGCCCCCGCCGCCCTGTCCGGGCACCTGGCGGCCGAGCCCGGAGGCGCGTCCGGCCGGGGTCTGCATGATGCCGTTGTCGTGCAGCTGGAGCTGGTTCTCGGCGACGGCGCCGACGATGACGGGCTGGTCGGAGATCTGCCCGGCGAGGGTGTCGCCGGTGTCCAGGTCGAGGACGTCCGCGACGATCACGGTGATGTTGTCGGGGCCGCCGCCGCGCAGGGCGAGCTGGATGAGGTCCTGGACGGTGTCCTGCGGGCCCTGGTAGCTGGCGAGGGTGTCCTCCAGGGTCTGGTGGGACACCACGCCGGACAGGCCGTCGGAGCAGATCAGGTACCGGTCGCCGGCGCGGACTTCACGGATCGACAGGTCGGGCTCGACGTGGTCGCCGCTGCCCAGCGCGCGCATCAGCAGCGAGCGCTGCGGGTGCGTGGTCGCCTCTTCCTCGGTGATCCGGCCCTCGTCGACCAGGCGCTGCACCCAGGTGTGGTCCTGGGTGATCTGGGTCAGCACGCCGTCGCGCAGCAGATAGGCGCGCGAGTCGCCGACGTGCACCAGGCCGAGGCGCTGGCCGGTCCACAGCAGGGCGGTGAGCGTGGTGCCCATGCCCTCGAGCTGGGGGTCGTCCTCGACCATCGAGCGCAACTGGTCGTTGGCGCGCTGCACGGCAGTGCCGAGCGAGGTGAGGATGTCCGAGCCCGGGATGTCGTCGTCGAGGGCGACGATCGTGGAGATCGCCTCCGAGGAGGCGACCTCGCCGGCCGCCGCGCCGCCCATGCCGTCGGCGATGGCGAGCAGTCGGGGTCCGGCGTATCCGGAGTCCTCGTTGCCCTCCCGGATCATGCCTTTGTGCGATCCGGCGGCGAAGCGCAGTGACAGACTCATGCGCACCTCGCCCGTCGGCTCCGGGTACATCCGCACGGTGCCCACCCTCCGGTCGGGAGCGCGCCGGGGCCCGTGGTGAGGGCCGCCGCTGCGTGCTCGCTCCGCTCGCGCTCATTCATGATGTAGCACTACTTCCGCAGCTCGATGACGGTCTTGCCGATACGGATCGGCGCGCCCAGCGGAATCGGTGTGGGGGTCGTCAGCCGCGTTCGGTCGAGGTACGTGCCGTTGGTGGAATTCAGGTCCTCGACGATCCACTGGCCGTCGCGGTCCGGGTAGATCCTGGCATGCCGGCTGGAGGCGTAGTCGTCGTCCAGCACGATCGTGCTGTCGTGCGCCCGGCCCAGCGTGATGGTCTGGCCCTGGAGCGCGACCGTGGTGCCGGTGAGGATCCCCTCGGACACCACGAGCTTGGTGGGGGCGTTACGGCGCTGGCGGCCACCCCCAGCGGCCTGCTGGCGCTGCTGTGGGGGCGCGCTCTGCCGGGCCGCCTGCTGCGGCCGGTTCGCTTCCCGGCGCGCTCCGCGCTGGGTGACGCGCGTACCGAACAGGTCGCTGCGGATGACCTGCACGGCCACGATCACGAACAGCCACAGGACGGCCAGGAAACCCAGCCGCATGACCGTGAGGGTCAGCTCTGACATTGCCCCCGCTTCACCCTTCGGCTTGCCTATAGATAACGGTGGTGCTGCCCACGACGATCCGCGAGCCGTCGCGGAGCGTAGCGCGGGTGGTGTGCTGCCCGTCCACCACGATGCCGTTGGTGGACCCGAGATCCTGGATCGTCGAGGGCGTTCCGGTCCGGATCTCACAGTGCCGGCGCGAGACGCCGGGGTCGTCGATCCGCACGTCGGCCTCGGTGCTGCGACCCAGCACGAGCGTCGCGCGGGAGATCTGATGGCGGGTGCCGTTGATCTCGATCCAGTAGCGGGTGCGGCCGCCGGCCGCGGGCGCCGTGGGGCGCTGGCCGCCCGCGGGCTGCGGGTAGCCGTAGCCGCCGGGGCGGGCGCCGCCGGGGGGCGGTGCGCTCGGCATGGGCGGGGCTCCCGCGGGCGCGGGCGGGGCGGCGGGCGGGTAGCCGTAGCCACCGGGCCGTCCGGCCGCCGGGGGGCCCTGGGGGCCGCCGCCGAGCTGTTGGTCGGTGGAGCCGGCCAGGGTGCGGCTGCGCACGCGGTACAGGCCGGTGTCGAGGTCCTCGGCCTTCTCCAGGTGGACCTTGATGGGGCCCATGAAGCTGTAGCGCTGCTGCTTGGCGTAGTCGCGGACCATTCCGGCGAGCTCGTCGCCGAGCTGGCCGGAGTAGGGGCTCAGCCGCTCGAAGTCGGGGGCGCTGAGCTCCACGATGAAGTCATTGGGGACGACCGTGCGGTCGCGGTTCCAGATGGTCGCGTTGTTGTCGCACTCGCGCTGGAGCGCGCCCGCGATCTCCACGGGCTGGACCTCGGACTTGAACACCTTGGCGAAGGTGCCGTTGACCAGACCTTCGAGACGCTGCTCGAACTTCTTCAGGACTCCCATGGGGCACCTCCTCCGTAGCTGCTGCCGCTGTCTCTAACCTCGTACTGCTTACTGATCGTATCCACGCGCCGGTAAATCGGCTGGTTCCCCCTGTCGGCCCAGTCCGAACTCTTCTCGGACGCAGTCCTTCGTACTCCTGCCATGGATCGTAGAGGCGGCCGCAGACCAGTGTCCCGCACCTGACTGTGGACCTGGACCGGCTCCTGGGCAGACGGGTGGGACCGGTACGAGGTTGATACGTGAACAGGTACGGCCTGAGACAGGGGGCGCCGTCGCACCGCTGCCCAGCGATTAGGGATGTGAATCCACCCGTCCCAGCGTGCTAATGTTCTGGATGTCGGAAGGCGCCACACCGCAAGGAACGGGGCCCGATGACACACCCAATGCGCGGGTGGCGGAATAGGCAGACGCGCTGGATTCAGGTTCCAGTGCCCGCAAGGGCGTGGGGGTTCAACTCCCCCCTCGCGCACAGCGAAGAACCGACGGAACGGGTCTTCACCAGTGACGAAAGTCATGGTGAGGGCCCGTTCCTCGTTGCGATGGTGGGCTCCGGCCCGGACGATGACGCGGCAGGGCCCCGGCGGTGAGGTATCTCACGCCGGGGCCCTGCTCTTTGCGATGCTTGTTGTTCTCCAGGTGGTGCTGGGGCGCGCTGGCCGGGTCAGGCGGTCGGCATCAGGTGGCCGGTGGGTGTCCAGGTCCCTCGCTCTTTGATCTTCCGCCTGTGGTGGGTGCGGCGGCGGGGGCGCTCGCCGCCCAGCGCGAGCGTCTCAAGCCACTTCTTGATCTTGCGACGGTTGGCGTGGGCGAGCTGGAAGGCCAGGAGGATCGTCTGGGCCGCGATGCCGCGGATGCGGCGGGAGCCTGCGGCTTCGATTCCCTCGGCCAGCGGGTTCTTCGCGTAGCCGTTGTAGCCCTCGACGCTGTTGCGGAGCCGGAAGTAGATCTTCTGCCATTCCGGGCCGCCGTATTCCAGGGCCTGCCACTGCTTGGCGCCGGCTTCCGGGCTGATGGTGATGGCGTTCTGGCGGCAGACCTTGACCGGGCCGACGGGGCTGGGCTCGGGGTCGATGAGGGGGAGGCGGATGCCGCGGCCCAGGGTGTGGGGCTTGATGAGGCACTGGGCCTTGCCTGCTTCGGCGGGGCACATCATCCGTTGGTAGCCCTCGGCGTCGGTGTTCTGTTTCGGCATGAGCCGGTATCCACGGCGGGCGGCGATCCGTCGGACCCACGTCTCCCGGTCGATGCGCTCGGCGTACAGGTCGCTGGTGGCGTTGATGAGGGGATCCGGCATGGACGGGCAGTACCAGCGGCCCTCGACGAGGATCGCGCCTTGTGTGCCGTCCTGCTTGCCGAGCTGGTCCGCCCGGTAGTCGTAGACGGGCTTGTAGCCCATGGCCCGGACGGGAAGCTGCCACTCGTCGGGCTCGGAGTTGTTGTAGGCGCGGTCACCCGCGAGGTAGCCGGGTTTGTATCCCCGTTCCTGGAGTCGGCTGAGGACCTTCAGGCCGTTGTACGCAGGGCGCTGGCCGGGCTTGTCGAGAGCGATGCCGAGGACGAGGGCCGGGAGGACGTCGGGGTTCGGGGTGCCGTCGTCGAGGAGCACGGCGTCGTGCTCGGTGTCACGGGCCACGATGAGGTGGGCGTCGTAGCCGAAGAGGTACTTCTTTTTGAGCGAGGTCTTCTTGACCAGAGACGTCTTGGCCTGCCCCTTCTTGGCGGGTGGCGCAGGCGGGCGCATTGAGTCGGAGACCGGCGCATCGGGGTCGCGGTGGTCGCCTTCGCGTACGTACCAGCCGGCGTCCGGGTCGGTGGCGAGCTCGGGTCCGTTCGCGCGGCGGCCGCGGGAGAACGTGCGGACAGGGGTGGCGTCGATGCCCAGGGAGACCTCGGCCAGTTCTGCCAGCAGATCGTGGAGGGGGCGTACGGAGGCGTCCAGCACGAACTCGGTGAACAGAGCCAGCCGCCGTTCCCGCTCCGCGAGCTCGTCGGCGTCGGCTGCCGTCGTCAGCGCGGTCGCCTCCTCGCGTGAGAGGTGCCCGTTGGGTGGCAGCGGGGAGGGGTTGATCGCGTCCTTCATGGCGTGGAAGATTCGCCTGACCACGGCGTAGGCCGCCTCGAATCCCTGGTCGTGGTCTTCGTACTCGGGTATGTCGAGACGGGTGCGCAATTGCGGGTCGATGCGGAAGTACAGGATGTCCGTGACCCGTTCCAGGACGATCTTGCCGCCGGTGTCCTGGGTGCAGAGGTGGAGGCCGACCAGGAGGCTTCTGAGGTGCAGGGTGCGGTGTCGGCCGCGCGGGAGGTGGACGAACTCCTCCAGCAAGGGGACGAGTTGGCTGTTGTCGACGTCCTCGATGGCTGTCTCGACGTCGGCGTCGTCGATGAACCGGCGCCTGGCGCGCATTGCCAGGAGGCGATCGTGGCGGTCGCTGGTCAGGCCGTGTGGCGCGGTCATTGGCTGCCTCGCAGCAGGCGGGCGGCTTCTTCGGCGGGGACGGCGGACAGGAACGGCAGGATGCGGGAGAGGCCGTGGAGGGTGTCGACGCCGGCCGCCGCCACGATGACGGTGATGGGAAGCCGTTCTTCGAAGAGTTCGGCCAGCCACGTGGACCTGAGGCGGCCCATGACCAGGCGGGGGACGTTCGGGCTGGGCCGGGTGCGGGCCAGGAAGTTCGTGACGGTGTTGGTGCCGCGGCTGTAGGAGTTGGGGCGGAACAGGTACTGGGCGGCCCCCGTGGTGTCGAGACGGTCGGCGGCGGAGGCCAGGACCCCTTCCCAGGGACGGCGGCAGAGGATTTCCCGTTTCCGGGGCCCGCGGGTGACCACGACGACGGGGCCTGCCCCTCCTGAGGATCTGCGGATGTCATGGACGCGTACCGGGATGACCTCGGGTGAGTCGAGTCCGGCACCGAGCCCGAGCGCCATCAGCGTCTTGCAGCCCCAGCGCAGTTCCTCGGTGGGCTGTCCGCTGACCCAGCCCCACAGGTCCGCAAGCTCGGTCCGGCTGTAAGGCGCGTTGGGCACAGAAGCCGACAGCTTGGCGGGCCTCCCGGTCCGGCATTCACCGCCCAGGACGACCTCGCTGAGCCGCAGGAGCCTGCACCGGTAGTTGCCGCGGGTGCTCTCCCGCACGGTGGGGCAGCCGACCGCGATGAACCGCTCGATCACCTCGCGGGCGAGCCACACCTCGGCTTTGCCGGGCAGTCCCTCGCCGTTGCAGAACAGCGCCAACTGGGAGAGCGCGGAGAGCAGTTCACGCGCCTTGTAGGGCAGGAGCGGGTCGGCCAGGCGGACGACGCGGCGCACTTCGTCGCCGACGCGGCCCCACCCCGCGGGGGAGCCGTCCGGGCTGTAGGAATCAATGCGCTGACTCATCACATGCCGCCACACCAGCACCCCAGCCGGAGGGGTGCTATTCGAATAACATGTATCCGTGGCAGCAGTCCCGCGCGACCCGGGAGGACCGGATGGGTCAGACTTCACCTCATGCCTCAAGGAGATGCCCGCCGCCTGCCGCCGCGTGCTTACTGCACCCGCGGTGCGTGGCCTGAGGCCGTCATGGAGGAGCATCACGGGGCGCGCGTCGCCCAAGCGCTCGCTGTCCGACTCCGTGCGGCGATCGGCACGAAGGGATGGTCGGTGGCCGAGCTGTCCCGGCGCAGCGGAGTCGCCCGCTACACGATCGCCAAGGCTCTGGCCGGTGAGGCCTGGCCTGATCTGCTCACCATCGCCAGTCTGGAAAAGGCCCTGGAAGTGGACCTGTGGCCGGGGCGAGAAGTGTGACGGGAGCGGCTGCGGGGGGCGAAAGAAGGGCTGTTCGAGACTGAACATGAAGCGGTCATCCCTTCGGGCGAAGGGCAGGACCATATTTCGCATCGCGCTACCGGCGGCGCGAGGCCGTCCGTAAAATACAGCGTGGCACGAACTGATCCGGCACTGTGGAAGGTCCTCGGGAGGTTCGTCGCTGTTGGCCGCCACCACGGAAGAAATTCCAGGTGGCGGCCCTCTTTTACTGGTCTGGGCAGGTGTTCGAGTTTGCTCTAGATGCTCTGTCGGGCGCCGGCGGCCCACTGATAATTCGAACCCGGGTGCTTCACGAGCTCACCGGCGCGTACCAGCTCGTCCATGCTGACGCGAACGCTCTTCGTCTTGGTGGGTACGCCCAGGGAATCCGCCATGGAGCCCGCCTTCCAGAGACGTTGCGGGTCCTGACGCATGAGCTCGCGGATACGGTCCTTCCGGGTCAGGCCCTGCCCGTTGGGTGCTGTCATCTCGCTTTCCTCTTCATCGTCGTCATCCAGCGACTGCTGCCGCTGGTCCGGGATACCGTTCCGCCGCCACTCCTCCGCGGTGTCCTTGTGCTTCTTGAGCTGGCGCATCAGGCGCAACTCCTGTCGCACTTTGTAAAGGTCCTTCTGTAGGCCCACTTCTTCGACTTCAAGCTTCGCGATGTGCGCATCTGGGTCACTGGCAAACTCTTCCCATGGAAGGTCCTCAATCATTTGTGAACCGTATCTATGACAGGCCATCCGCAACCTTCTCCGCAAGGGGTATTTCACTCGAACTGGCGACATGATCAATTACCTTTGCCCTTTGAGTTCGAGAGTGCTCGAAAAGGTTGCAATTCTCCCCTGTGGTATTTGCTGGCATGCTGGAACGTTTCGCCCGTTGGTATTCCCTGCTTCCTCCCTGTGCTGTTTAGGTCGGCGGGCTACCTTGCTTCACTTTCGGTCCTATGTCGATCGGCGGGCGGAGTCGCTTCTCTTGGGTAAGTGGGTACCTGGGTACCCACTTCCTTTTAGGTATCGAGATGTGTCCTGAGGGGGTGGAGATCGGTCAGTCATCGGGAATCTCCTGTTTTCTCGGATATGGCTGACGGCGATCAGGCCGTTCCTGTTGGGTAAGGCAGACAGGTAAGGCGTGCTGGCCTGCGCTTTGATACGACGGTTCGTGCGTCTGCTGCGTGGCAAGACGTGTGTCTTGGGCTTCACGCGCCGTAGGGGTGGCATCCCAGGCATAGGGCATGACTGGCCTGGGTGCGCTCGCGTATGGCCCTCTCTCCTGTCTGGCAGGTGCCGACACGGGCGTGCCGCGCGAGCCGACAGCCTTGGCCCGGGTATGCGAGGCGGCCTGTTCGACGGCAGGCTGTGCACAGGGCACTGGCAATGACAGGTCCTCAGCGGAGACAGCCGGACCGGAGAACAGGCAGCGCCACTACTTTTTGACCTGTGCTGCGTCGCACAAGCGCTGCAACCTGTCCGCGTCGTTCTGGTGCGACAGCTGCGGAGTGCTTCTCCCGCGAACGCCCGGCGAGCATCTGCCCACCTGTGGCCGACGGTCCGGCGAAAGCGCCCGGCATACGAGTTCCCGCCTCGTACCGCGCGGCCGCCCGTGTCGTGAACGAGGGTGCGGGGGCGGACTCGTGGAGTGGTAGAACGCCGAGAACGTGGTGGCGGTGGGCACGGTGGTATTCGGTCTGGTGACCGCTGTCGCCGTCGTCTGGTACGAGCGTCGGGTTCCGCGCCGTAAGCGCATCGGATTCCGGGTTCAGATGGACACTCGGGTCGGCAGCCACGCCCGTAACGGCAGACGGGCCAACGTCCAGCAGGACTGCTGATCCGGCTCGGCGCGTTCAAGGCAGACAGTGATCACGCGACGCACGAGGTGCAATCCGAGCGCGGAAACGTCTCACAGTGTTGGTGCGCGCTTGGCGGTGGCGCCGGGGTGCAGGTTGGTGCGCAAGACCGCAGCGGCCTGGTTGATGGCGGCGTCAGCGGCGTGGGTGGTGCGCATTGCGTCGAGCATGACGAAGCCGTTGGTGACGCCGTGGTAGCGCACCGACAGCACTGGCACACCGGCTGTTCGCAGCGCGCCCGCGTAGGCCTCGCCCTCGTCGCGCAGGCAGTCGGCCTCGGCGGTGATGACGGTGGCCGGTGGCAGGAGGGCCAGTTCGTCCGGGCTGGTGCGCAGCGGCGCGGCGACGGGGTCGCGGCGGGTGTCCGGGTCGGGGCAGTACTGGTCCCAGAAGTCCCGGTAGCCCTGGGCGCGCAGGGCGTAGCCGACAGCGAACTGCTGGTAGGAGTCGGTGTCGAAGGCGGTGTCCGTGGCGGGGTAGAACAGCAGTTGGTGAGCGAAATCCACGCCGCCGCGGCGGATGGCGAGCAGCGCGAGGCCGCAGGCGATCGTGGCGCCCATCTGGTCCCCGCCGACGGCCAGAGGTGCCTCCGCGGTCGCCCGGCCGGCGAGCCACTCGGCAACGGCCCAGCACTCCTCCAGGGCGGTGGGAAAGCGGGCCTCGGGAGAGAGCGTGTACTCGGGGAACGCGACAGCGATGTGGGCGCCGACCGCGAGTTCCCGCACCAGGCGGTCATGGGTGGAGGCGTTGCCCATCACCCAGCCGCCACCGTGGACGAACAGCAGCGTGGGCAGCGGGCCGTCGGCGCCGGGCGGCCGCACCATGCGTACCGGGACGTCGCCGACCAGGACCCATTCTTCTTCCACGTCGGGCCGCGGGGTGGGGCGGGCCTGCAACTCGTCGAGCATGCGGCGCTTTTCCGAGGGCGGCACGGTGTAGAGGTAGGGGATGACTTCTCCTGCCTCGCAGAAGGCCTGGGCCTCGGGTTCCAGCGGGATGCCGAGCGGGTTGGCGTTCATCGGCGTCTCGCTTGTGCTGCCAGCTGCCAGTCGCGGGGGGTCATGCCGTAAGCCTGGCGGAAGACCCGCCCGAAGTGCGAGGCGCTGACGAACCCCCAGGTGTGGGCCATGTCGCGGACACTGACCTCGCGGGAGGTGTGGCGGGCCAGTTCCCGGCGGCAGCGTTCCAGGCGGGCCCGGAGGATGAACTTGGACACAGAGAGGTCCTCACCGGCGAACACCTTGTGGAGATAGCGGACGGACACGTGGTGGGCGGCGGCGATGACCTCAGGTGAGAGATCGGGCCGGTTCAGGTTGGCCTCGATGAACGCCTTCACCCGCAGCACGAACGTATGGCGGGCGGCGTCGTTCTCGGGCATCTGCGACAGGGCCTCGCCGACCAGTGTCGTCAGGATGTCCGTGACCTCACCGACGAGTTTGTCGCGGGTGTGTGGGTGCAGCCGGGAGCCTTGCCGGGACAGGCGGGTCAGGAACGGGACGAGGAACGCCGACAGGGCGTGGTTCTGGCGCAGCGGGGTGCCGGTCAGCTGCGACAGGTCCATCTCCGGCAGGCCCAGGGCGGCTTTGGGGAACATGAACACACGGGCGGCGAACTGATCAGGGGACTCGGCGGTGAAAGGGCGCGAGGTGTCGATCAGGGTGAAGTCGCCTTCCTCGAGAAAGGTCTCTTCGCCGTTTTGCTCCAGCCTGCTGCGACCGGCGTCGAGGAAGGCCAACTGCAAGGAATCGGCCGGATCTTCGGCCACATGGCGCCAGGTGCGGCGGGCCAGGAAGGGCGGACCGTCGGGTTCGGTCACCACGAGGATGTGACCGAATCGCTCGTAGCGAGCATTGCGCCGACGCACCGGGCAGTCTTCGTTCCGGCCGACGCGCAGATCCAGGAGCGGCATCTCGTCCGCCAGTTCGCCCATGCGCCCTCCCCGTCCGGCCGCTCACGCCCCACGCGTCGTACGTCATGCCGTACCGGCGAGACGCCGCCTCGTGCGCCCCGGCCTTCAGGCCGGATTCCTCCAGGGTCCATGACATCAGACCGTTCGGCGCGCGATGGCCTGTGCGTGCACGGGTCCGGCTGCGGACAGGCGACTGGCCGCTTGCATTGCTTACCGTGAGAAGGCACCCGCCAAGGTCTGCCGGATCTCTCCTTCGGGGGTGCTGCGCGCGCTGCCGCCGATGTCAGCGCCGCCCACGATCTCGATGCGATGCGTAGGCCGCCGGCCTGGGGCGCTGTGGCCGGCCGAGGACTCCGCCGCGACCTCGGATCACGAGTGGTCGGTCAAGGCTGACAGCTAAGGGGGCGGACACGGTGACGGGGGCGGACTCGGTCCAGGCGTTGGTGCCGGGCGCTGCTGCGACGGGCACAGCGGCGCAATTGATCGGCCGGGACAGCGAGCTGGCTCTGCTCAGGCAGTGTGTTGTGCCGCAGGAGGACGACGCTGGGCAGGCGGTCCTGCTGGTGGCTGAGGCGGGTGTCGGCAAGACCGCGCTGTTGGATGCGACGGCCACGCAGGCCGCGCAGGCCGGTAGGCGGATTCTGCGGGTGCGCGGTACCCGAGGGGAAGCCGACCTCGCCTTCGCCGGCCTGCACCAGCTGCTGTGGCCTGTCCTGTCCCGCGCCGAGTCGTTGGCGCCCCGGCAAAGGCATGCGCTTCAGGCGGCGTTCGGGCTCCAGGACGACGCCCAGCCTCACGTGCCTGACCGGCTGCTGCTGGGCCTGGCGACCCTGACCTTGCTGTCGGACCTCGCCGCGGAGAAGCCGCTGCTGATCGTGGTCGATGACGCCCACTGGGTCGACTCCGGATCCTTGGACGTCCTGTCCTTTCTGGCCCGTCGGCTGGAAGGTGAATCCATCAGCGTCCTTGCCGCCTGCCGCACCGAGGCCGCCCCCGAACTCTTGAGCCATGCCATGCAGGCCATCGCTGTGGGCCCGCTGGACGAGACGGCCGCCCACGCGCTGCTGGACGCCCAGCCCACAGCCCCCACCGGGCGCCATCGCACCCGCATCGTGCAGTGCGCGAACGGGAACCCGCTGGCCCTCGTGGAACTGGCCCGCTGCACCGACCCCGACCAGCTCACCACAGCGCCGCTGCCCATCAGCCGCCGCCTGGAAGACCTGTACGCCGCTCAGCTCACCGCGCTGCCTTCCGCAACCCGTACGGTCCTGCTGCTCGCGGCAGCTGCCGACGCCCCGGACCTCTCCATGGTCCTGGGCATCGTCCCCGAGGCCGCCGACCCGGCGACCTGGCAGCATGCCGAGCATGCCGACTTGATCCGTATCAGCGGCCGCTCCATCACCTTCCGCCACCCGTTGATCCGCTCGGCCGTCTATCAGGCGGCGAGTCAGCCCGAGCGCCGACAGGCGCACCTGCACTTGGCCGAAGCCCTCAGCCACGACTTCGACCGCCGGGCCTGGCACCTCGCGGCGGCCGCCTTCGGTCCCGACGACGACGCGGCAGCCGCCCTGGACAAGACGGCCGAGCGTGCAATCAGCCGGGGTGCCACCGAATCGGCGGCAACCGCACTCGAGCAGGCGGCGTCCCTCAGCGGCACTCCGCTTCAGCAGGCGCAGCGGCTGATGAAAGCCGCGGGCGTCCTCGCTGTCGACGACCACGTCGAACGCGCTGGCGAACTCGCAGCCCGTGCTGCCCACATCACCGCCGACGACGGACTGCGACGGCAAGCCGAGATGCTGCGCGGCTGGGTACTGTCGGCCGGCCTGCGCCAGAGCGAAGCCTTCACCCACTTGATGGCCACCGCCCGATCTCTCGCCAGGGCCGACCCCGAGGCGGCCCTGCAAGCACTCGCTGTCGGTGCGGCCGTCGCCAACCACGCCGGCGTCGATGCGCACCGTCAGCAGGTCGACGAGGCGCTGAACCGTATGCTCTTTGCCGACGGGTTACCACGCTTGTGGGTGTCCACTGCGGTCAACCCGCTCACTCGCCGCCCCGAGGCACTGGCTGCGGTTCGAGAAGCTCTCGCGCCTCGCCCGCCTGACAGCCCTCCGCACAGTCCCCGAGAACAGATCTGGCTGTCCGGGATGGCCTGGCTCCTCGACGAGACGTCAGCCGCAATCCACTTCGGCCGCGCCTGCGACCCGCTGGCCCACGACCGGCCCGAGTTCCGTAACCGGCAGATGGCCCTCACCTACGGCTGGGCCTGCCTCGAACACGGTTGGTGGACTCACACCCGCGCCGTCATCGACGAAGCCAACGCCGCGGCGGCCACCCGGCCTTTCGGCCGTGCCGAGGTCTACGTGATGACCCTGGAAGCCAACCTGTGCGCACTACAGGGCGACACCGACCGAGCCCACCATCTCACCGGACAGGTCTTCGACCTCGTCGACGCCGAGCCGGTGCGCCAGATCCGGGCCCGCACCCACTGGGCCACCGGCCTCGCCCATGCCGCGACCGACGACCACGAGGCGGCGTTCGCGGCGCTGCGCCGCATGTTCCACCCGGACGCCACCCCCTTGCACTTCCACGCCTCCCCGTACGCCATCGCCGACCTCGCTGAAGCGGCCGTCCGCAGCGGACACACCGAAGGAGCCCGCCCCCTGCTCACCCACCTCCTTGAGAGCCTTCCCGCCGAGCGTTCCGCGCGGCTCAATGGCCGCCTCCTGCACGCCCAGGCCCTCCTCGACGACTCCGGCCGCGCAGATGATCTCTTCTGCGCCGCCCTGACCGACGACCAACTCGCACCCTGGCCCTTCGAGCACGCGCAAACCACCCTCGCGCACGGCCAGTGGCTGCGCCGCAACGGCCGCATCAACGACGCCCGCGCACCCCTCAACCACGCCCTGGAAACCTTCCAACGCCTGGGAGCAGCCCCCTGGGCGGCACGCGCTGCCGCCGAGCTGCGTGCGTCCGGCGTCACCCTCCACGCCCCGGCTTCGGACGCACTCAACGACCTGTCCGCGCAGCAGCAACAGATCGTCCGCCTCGCCGCCGAGGGCATGACCAACCGCGAGATCGGCGAACGCCTCTTCCTCTCGCCACGCACGGTCGGCCACCACTTGTACCGGGTGTTCCCCAAACTCGGCATCACCTCCCGCCACCAGCTGCGCGACCTCATCGGTGGCGACGGGCCTGGTCGCTGACCACCTAATCTCCGGCGCCTCCGGAGACGGCCGCACCGACCAGGACCGCTCAGCACCGTGGGGCGGCCGCTGGTGGCTCGGGTCCCCAACCCAGCACGCGGCTGGGGGCCATGACGAGGTGACCCTCCTCGGCTGCGCCGTGGCTGCCAGGAGAAGTCCTTCAACATCGGGACGATGGCGCGGATGCCATCGGGCGGGAGGGAACGCCCGTGGGTGTGTTGCTGGTGAGCTACGGCTTGTCGAGGCCGAGGAGCTGGAACTCCCAGGCGAGGCTGGTGCCGACTCCGCCGCCGTGGGCGAAGAGGATGTCGGCGAAGCCGGGGACGGTGGCCTCCCGTGCCCAGTCGCGCTGCCACTCTCCGGCGACGGCCATCCAGGTCAGGGGGACGACGCCGGCCTGGACCATGCGCTGGACGGCGCGCTCGTGGGCTTCGGGGCTGACGCCGCCGCAGGCGTCGGTGACGACGAACACCTTGTAGCCGTCGGCGAGGGCGTGGACGGCCGGGAACGCGACGCAGATCTCCGTCCACAGGCCCGCGATCAGTAGGTTCTTGCGGCCGGTGGCGGCCACGGCGTCGACGACGCGCTGGTCCTCCCAGCTGTTGACGGTCGTGCGCTCGATGGGTTCCTGGTCCGGGAAGACGTCCTGGATCTGAGGTATCAGGCGGCCGCCGCGATCGGGGACGACCGTGCTGAGGATGGTCGGGACGCCGAAGAGCTTGGCGGCCTTCGTCAGGCCCGCGGCGGCGTTGACGACGGCGCCGGGCTCGTGGCTGTGCAGTCCGGCGAACTGCGAGCCCTGGTGGTCGATCATGAGCAGCACGCTGTCCTGCGGGGTGACCAGGGCGTGTAAGCCGGTGTAGGGGGTGGCAGTGGCCATGTCGCTCTCCGTGTCTCGGATGGCCCCTGGATATGGGGCCGACGCGACGTCCACTCTTGCCTTCCGAGTCGGCCGGAGGCGTCTGACGGGTGACTGGTCCTTGATGACTGGCCGGCTCGCTGAAAGCGCCGCTGTTGCCACGCCGAAGAGCCCAACCGTGGCGGCACGGCACTGTGTTCGCGCAGTGGGCCGGAGTCTGCCAAGCGGCCGCGCACGGTGGGCAATCCATCGCGTGACCTGCGGCGAGTACGTGCCGCCGCTGGCTCCAGGGACGGTACGTGGCCGCCTGGTTCGGCGGATGGGGGTATGTCCGTACGGCAGGACCAGTCACGTGACAGACGCGCGCCGGTCGACGCCCGCCGCAGTCTGTGGGGACCTGCCCGGCGCGGCCTTCTAGGTCATACCGCCTGCTGCCGCCGCGCCAGGCGATGGCTCCCCTTCCTGGGGAGCTTCCCCGCTTCTGCGCAGATGAGGAGGGTCTGGACATGGCCCCAGGTGCTGTTCCCGTGGTGCTGATCCACGGTCTGTGGATCCATCCGGCGAGTTGGCAGAGCTGGATCGAACTCTTGGAGGAGGCGGGCTACGACCCGATCGCCCCGGGTTGGCCCGGCGTGGGGGAGACACCGGAGGATACGCGGGCGCATCCGGCGGCCACCGCCGGTTACGGGATCGCGGACATCGCCGACCACTACGCGCGGATCATCGCGGACCTGCCGGTGAAGCCGCTGGTGATCGGCCACTCCTTCGGCGGTCTGATCGCCCAGAACCTACTGGGACGTGAGCTGGCAGCGGCGGCGGTCGCCATCGACCCCGCTCCGATCCGGGGCGTCAAGCCGGTGCCGGTGTCGACGCTGCGGTCGACGTTCGTGGCGCTGGGCAACCCGGGCAACCGCTCCAAGGCGATCTCACTCAACGCCAAGCAGTTCGGTTACGCGTTCGGCAACGCCCTGCCTGCCGACGAGTCGGACGACCTGTACGCGCGGTGGGCGATACCCGGTCCGGCCCGGCCGCTGTTCGAGGCGGCGTTCGCCAACTTCAGCCCGTCCTCCCCGGCACGGGTCGCCACGCGCAACAGTGCGCGGGGCCCGCTGCTGCTGATGTCGGGCGGCAAGGACCACATCGTGCCGCCGGCGGTGGTGCGTTCGGCGGCGAAGCAGTACCGCCACACCTCTGCCGTGACCGAGGTTCGCGAGTTCCCCGACCGCGGCCACTCCCTCACCCTCGACCACGGCTGGCGTGAGGTCGCCGATGCGGCCGTGGGCTGGCTGGACAAGAACCATCCCGCCTGAGTCTGGCGCGGCCCACCCCCATCACAGCGATGCAGCCCGGCGGCGACCCAAGCGGGCGCCGACCGGTGCCCTCGCGCTCACCCTCTCGTGCCCCTGCGTGCTGACCTGATCCGGAGGATTCTCGTGTCCGTCTCTTCTTCTCCATCCCGCCGTTCGGCGCTGGCGTTCGCGGCCGCTGTGACGGCCGGCGCGGCCATGGCCGTCACACCGCTGGCCGACGCGGTCGCAGACACCCGATACACCGGCGGCGGCCGGCCGACGGTCGTGCTGGTCCACGGTGCGTGGGCGGACGCGTCCGGGTGGAGCACCGTGGTAGGTCAACTGCAAGAGGCCGGTTTCCCGGTGATCGCCCCCGCCATCCCGCTCAGAGGCCTGTCCTCGGACGCCGCCTACCTCGCCAAACTCCTGGAGGTGACGCCCGGACCGCTGATACTGGTCGGTCACTCCTACGGCGGCGCCGTCATCTCCCAGGCCGCCGCGGGCAACGACCGCGTGCAGGCGCTGGTGTACGTGGCGGCGTTCATCCCGGACGCCGGGGAGTCCGCGGCTGCCCTGGCGGTGAAGTTCCCCGGCTCGCACCTCAGCGACGACCCGCACGCGGAGATCCCCACCGCACTCCAGCCCGTTCCCTACGACGGCGGCATCGACCTCTACCTCAGGCCGGACAAGTTCCGGGACGTCTTCCTCTCCAACCGGCTGTCCCGTCAGCGCGCGGCAGTCCTGGCCGCCACCCAGCGTCCGGCCGGTGCAGTGGCGCTGGGCGAGCCGGCACAGGAGGCCGCCTGGAAGACCGTGCCCTCCTACGCCCTCGTGGCCGGAGCCGACCACACCATTCCCCCGGCCGCCGAACGCTTCATGGCCCAGCGCGCCGGCGCGCACACCGTCGAGGCCGACGCCCCGCACGCCGTCCACCTCACCCACCCCGACACCGTCGTCCGCCTCATCCGGCGTGCCGCGAAGGAGACCAGCTGATGCCGTACATCACCGTGGGCGAGGAGAACAGCGCCCCGATCGAGCTGTACTACGAGGACCACGGCAGCGGACAGCCGGTGGTGCTCATCCACGGCTACCCGCTGGACGGCCACTCCTGGGAGAAGCAACTGCCCGCCCTGCTGAAGGCCGGGCACCGGGTGATCACCTACGACCGCCGAGGCTTCGGCCGCTCCTCCAAGCCCGCCACCGGCTACGACTACGACACCTTCGCTTCCGACCTCGACACGCTGCTCACCACGCTGGACCTCACCGACACGGCGCTGGTCGGCTTCTCGATGGGCACCGGCGAGGTCGGCCGCTACCTGGGCACCTACGGCTCACAGCGCATCGCCAAGGCGGTGTTCCTGGCATCGCTGGAGCCGTTCCTGCTGAAGACCGACGACAACCCGGCCGGCGTCGACCAGCAGGTGTTCGACGGCATCCTGGAGGCGGTCACGAAGGACCGGTACGCCTACTTCACCGGCTTCTTCCAGGCGTTCTACAACCTCGACGACACCCTCGGGGACCGGATCAGCAGCGAGGCGGTCAGCGCGAGCTGGACCGTCGCCGGTACCTCCTCGTCGGTCGCGTCAGTGGCGTGCGTCCCCACGTGGCTGACCGATTTCCGCGGCGACGTGGCCCGCATCGACGTCCCCGCGCTGATCGTGCACGGCACCGCCGACCGCATCCTGCCCGTTGAGGCAACGGGGCGGCCCTTCCACGCCCTGCTGCCGTCCGCGGAGTACGTGGAGATCGACGGCGCCCCGCACGGGCTGCTGTGGACACACGCCGAGGAGGTCAACGCCGCCCTGCTGGCCTTCCTCGCCAAGTAGCCAGCGGCCGTGCCGCACAGGTCAGTTGCCGGGCCAGGCGGCGAGGGCTTGGTCGGCGACCCGGTGCAGGTCCTCGCGGGCGGCGCCGCTGGCGGCCTGCACCGAGATGCCCTGGCCCACGGTGGTCAGGTAGCGGGCCAGGGCATCGGCATCGACCGGCTCCGGCAGGTCCCCCTCTCGCTGCGCGCGCTCGAACCGCTCCCGCAGGGCACCCACTCCCAACTCGCGTCGGGCGGCGAGGTCGGCGCGGGCCGGCTCGCCTTCGGGCCCGCAGGCGAGGGCGGACTGCACCAGCAGACAGCCCCGCGGGCAGCCGGGCGTGGTGTAGGCGTCGGCGCAGCCGTGCAGCATCGTCTCGGCCACCTGGCGGGCCGTGGGCTGCTGCATGGCTTCGGCGACGAACGCGCCGGGGCCGTCCAGATAGCGGTCGACGGCCTTGCGGAACAGCTCCTCCTTGTTGCCGTAAGCGGCGTAGATGCTGCGCCGGTTGATGCCCATGACCTCGGTGAGCTCGTTGAGCGAGGCGCCCTCGTAGCCCTCGGCCCAGAACAGCCTCATGGCCTTGTCGAGGGCCTCGTCGGTGTCGAAGGAGCGGGGCCGTCCTGTCCTGGCCATCGAAGCCTCCTCAGAAAAAGTCTGCCGTAGCGGAATGGATCCGCCGGGGCCCGCGTTGGAGCCACCACGACATAGTAACCGAACGGTTCGGAATTACGGATGTCGCTGAGACGGAGCAAACAGATCATGACCACGCAGCTCGCGGACGACGCCACCACCTCGACACAGGCCCCGCTCGCCGGGAGGGTCGCGCTGGTGACGGGCGGATCCCGCGGCATCGGCGCCGCGATCGTGCGCCGCCTGGCCGCTGACGGCGCCGCCGTCGCGTTCACCTACTCCAGCGCCAAGGACACCGCCGAGGCCCTCGCCGAGGAGATCAACCAGGCCGGGCACACGGTGCTGGCGATCCAGGCCGACAGCGCGGACGAGGAAGCGGTGCGCGCCGCGATCGCCGAGACGGTCCAGCACCTGGGCGCCCTGGACATCCTGGTGAACAACGCGGGCGTCGCCCACGTCGCCCCGCTGGAGGACTTCCCCCTCACCGAGTTCGACCGGATGATCGCGGTCAACGTGCGGGGCGTGTTCACCGCCATCCAGGCGGCCGCACCCCACCTCGGCCAGGGCGGACGCATCATCACCATCGGCAGCATCAACGCCGACCGCATCCCGGTGCCGGGTGTGGGCGTGTACTCCCTGACCAAGGCCGCCGTCGCGGGCCTCACCCGCGGCCTGGCCCGTGAGCTCGGCCCGCGGGGCATCACCGTCAACACCGTGCAGCCCGGTCCCACCGAGACCGACATGAACCCCGATGCCGGCCCGTTCGCCGAGTCCATGAAGCAGCTCATGCCGCTGGGCCACTACGCCCAGCCGGCCGACATCGCCAGCGCCGTGGCCTACCTGGCCCGCCCCGAGGCCCGGTTCATCACCGGCACCAGCTGGGACGTCGACGGCGGCTTCGCCGTCTGACACCCCCGAAGCAGCCGGGCGGGGTTTCCCCGGCCCCGCCCGGCGCCCTACCTGTCGCACCGTCAGCAACCCACAGCCACCCAGGAGAAGGCCATGTCCATCGGAATCATCGGAGCCGGAGCCATCGGCGCGGCACTCGCCGAGCGCCTCGTCGCCGCCGGCGAGAACGTCCTCATCAGCAACAGCCGGGGCCCCGACTCCCTGAGCGCACTGGTCAGCGCGGCCGGCCCCGGACTGACCGCGGTGACGGTCAAGGAGGCCGCGCAGCAGGACGTCGTCGTCCTGGCCGTGCCCTGGAAGCGTCTGAAGGACGCCATCGCCGCCACCGGGCTCACCGGCTGGGAAGGCCGCATCGTCATCGACACCACCAACCCCCTCGGCCCGCCCGACTTCAAGGTCGCGAACCTCGGTGGCCGTACCTCCAGCGAAGTCGTCGCCGACCTCGTGCCCGGCGCCAAACTGGTCAAGGCCTTCAACACCCTGCCGCCCCACGTTCTGGGCGCCAACCCCCGCTCCGGCAGCGGCCGCAGGGTCATCTTCCTGTCCGGCGACGACGCCGGCGCCAACGACCGCATCACCCGCCTGATCGAACGCGCCGGCTGGGCCGCGGTCGACCTCGGCCCGCTCGCCACCGGCGGCCGCCTCCAGCAGTTCCCCGGCGGCCCGCTGCCCACCCTCAGCCTGCTGAAGGAGAACTGACGTGACCGGCACCTTCTGGTTCCTCGGCGGCACCGTCGACGTCAAACTCCCCGCCCACGACACCGACGGGCGCGCCTCCGTACTGGAGTTCACAGACCCCCACGACCAGTCGCCGCCGCTGCACGTCCACACCCGCGAAGACGAGATCTGGGCCGTCCTGGACGGGGAGATCACCTTCTTCGTCGGCGACCAGGAGTATGACCTCGGCCCGGGCGACGTGGCCTTCGGACCGCGCGGCGTCCCGCACAGCTACCGCGTCCGCAGCGAGAGCGCCCGCATGCTGGCCACGTTCGCACCCGCCGGCATCGAGGAGTGGTTCATCCGCAACGGCACCCCCGTCACCACCCTCGACCAGCTCCCCGCCCACTTCGACCTCAACGCCGCCATCACCACAGCCGCCGAATACGGCCTCCAAGTCGTCGGCCCCCCGCCCACCCGCACCCCCAAGGCCAGCGACGCCGTCCCCGCCGGCACCGCGACACCGGAGGAGGTACGGACCTGGAACCGCGGCATCCAGGACGAGTTCCGCGAGGGCGGCGGAAAGGTCGGCGGCGTCTTCAAGGGCGCCGACATGGCCCTGCTCACCACCACCGGCGCCAAGTCCGGCCGGCCCGCCACCACCCCGATCACGTACTACCGCGACGGCGACCGCATCCTCCTCGTCGCCTCCAACTTCGGCCGCGACCGCCACCCCGCCTGGTACCACAACGTACGCGCCAACCCCGCCGCCACCCTGGAGATCGGCACCGAGACCCTCACCGCCCTCGCCACCGTCACCGAAGGCGACGAACGCGACCGCCTCTTCGCCCACGTCGTCACACTCCAGCCCGGCTACGCCGAGTACCAGAAGAACACCGACCGGCTCATCCCGATCGTCGCCTTCACCATCAAGGAGCCCTCCTGATGCCCAGGGCGGTCCGCTTCAGCCGCTACGGCGGACCCGAAGTCCTCCACATCGCCGAGGTCGACGAGCCCGAACCGCGGCCGGGGGAGATCGTGGTGGCCGTCGAGGCCGCCGCGATCAACCCCGGCGAGATCGGCATCCGCGAAGGCGCCTTCGCCGACCTGTGGCCCGCGCACTTCCCCGAAGGACAGGGCAACGACTACGCCGGAACCGTCCACACCGTGGGGCCCGGCGTGACGACGTTCCGTCCAGGGGACGAAGTCATGGGCTTCGCCCCGCGCGCCGCCCAGGCCGACTTCGTCCGCACCCGCCCCGACCGCCTGGCCCGCAAACCCCGATCCCTCGACTGGGCGCAGGCCGCCGTCATCCCGGGCGTCGGCGCGACGGCCTACGCGGAAACCGCAGCACTCCAGCTGTCGGCACACGACACCGTGGTCATCTCCGCAGGCGCGGGAGGAGTGGGCTCCATCGCCATCCAACTCGCCCACCACCGCGGCGCCACGGTTATCGCCACCGGCAGCAAGACGAGCTTCCCCTTCCTCGAATCCCTCGGCGCCATCCCCGTCGAGTACGGCGAGGGCCTCGCCGACCGGATCCGCGAGGCCACCCCCGCCCCCGTGACGGCGTACCTCGACCACTTCGGCCGCGGCAACGTAGCCACCGCCCTGGAACTCGGCGTTCCCCCGACCAGAATCAACACCCTCGCCGACGGCGCCGCCGTTGCACGCCGCACAGCACGATCCGTCGGCCAGGCCGAAGCGGACACCCCCGAGATCTGGGAAACCCTGGCAGCCATGGCCGTCAGCGGCGACATCGCCTTCCCCATCGACTCGGTGTATCCACTGGACGAGGTACGCGCCGCGTACATCAAACTCGCCGAACGCCATACCCACGGCAAGATCGCCCTCACCACAGGACGCGCAGTAGCTCCCACTATCCCGCCGCTGTCATGACCACACGGCGGCTGGGGAGACCCACCCGCGGGACTGCCTGAGCACGCCAGGCACAGCAGGCCCCGCCTGCGATGATCCACTGTGGGCGGCGATGTGCGCCCATGCTGACCGGGTGCCAGGGAGGGCGCCCTCCGCGAGGAATGTAGGGCCCGAAGCCGATATCGAATTCCATGAGAGTGGGACAGAATCTCAGCCTCGGGCCGACGCGGGGCTGGCCAGGACGCTGCTGCTGGGCGGCGAACGCGTGTGAACCGAGCGGCCGACAGACAGCACTGAACCTGTCCGGATCAGAGGGACCTCGTTTAAGGGTTTGTAAGTCAGCCATTGGGATGCTTGGTGGTGTTATTCGAATAACATCACGGAACCGTTGAAGCATGGATGACACCCAGCTGAGCGGCCGCGACGTGGTACGTCCCGTGATCATCGATTCACCAAAGCGCTTGCTCCTCCTGATCCCGTGCGGGGACGAGGGCGAAATCAGTTGGATGCTGCCGACGATCCGCATGCGCCCCGGGGAGACCATCCGGCGCGCAGCAACCCGTCATCTGCGTCGCGTCGTACATCTCCCCGCACTGTGCATTTCGCCCCTGATCGGTCGGCTCCCCCGCAGGGATGCACCCGAAGGCATGCAGTACGTCGTCGTGGTGCGCCCTGCGGCGGAGAGCTGGCCGTCGGCTGTGCGCCTCGCGCTCACCCCGGAAGCCTGCTGGTGGACGACAGCCGAGCTGAGGTCGGCCCACGAACCGGTCGAGCCCTCTGAACTGCTCGACTTCATGGACGGCTACTGGGCCGGGTGGCTGCCCGACGGAGAAATCTCGCTCGAATGACCGGCGGCGCCGGATCGCAGCCCTCACCCCCGCAGCATCAGGAGGACAGAAAGTGACCCTGCACGCCGTTGAGATCACCCTGACTCGGTCCGTGGACGCCGTCGAACTGAGGGCCGCGCAGGAGGACAGCTCCCTGCCCATGGCAGCAGCGGGCGATCGCAGAAGGCTTGTGATCCTCGTGTCGGCGAAGAACGAACGACAGGCCATGCGGAAGATCTGGAAGCGGCTGGAGGACGCCCTTCCGATCGACGTGCTGTGCAGTCTCTTCCCGGGGGCGGATGGGAAGTACCTGATGAGCATCCCCATGAGCGACGCGACCCACGAACGGATCCGGGAGCGCGCTGTCGCCGAGGGGAAGACTCCAGAGGAGTACTTGCAGGAGGCGATTGCCCAGGCGCTGGCCCGTGACCGGTCTGCGCGCCAAGCGCAGTTGGCCTGCGCGCTGAACGAGCTGCTGCGTACCTATAGCCCTGAGGAGATCACAGGGGCGGCTGCGCGAAGAATCGACGCCTGATGCTGGGTGCTCGTGGTACCCGTGAGTTTTCGCAGCACTGGTCCCTGCCGTTCCCGTACCGCTCAGGTGGCCCGTTCCTATACTTATGGCATGGACCAGGAGCTGGAGCGAGCCGCGCTCGTCGCGCTGTTGCGGCGTGGGGACCGCTCCTGGCCTGAGCTGACCGACCAGGTCGAGACCGTCGGCAGCGCGCGTGACGTCCTGGAGAGCGCGCTCGACGCCTCAGGGCAGGGTGCTCTTTTCGCCACCGAGCCGGCCGTGGACCTGGAGTCGATCGCCGCCGAGATCGCTGCCTGGGAACGAGAGGGCATGCGGCTGGTGACCATCCTGGACGAGGACTACCCGCTGTGCCTGCGGCTGGTACATCAGCGTCCACCGTTCCTGTTCCTGCGCGGCAACCACATGGAGAACGACCTGCGGGTCGCGGTCGTCGGCACCCGCAACCCCACACCGGAGGGAATCGCCCACGCCCGGGCCATCGCCGGCGGGCTCGCCGAGCGTGGTGTGACGGTGGTCAGCGGCCTTGCGGCAGGAATCGACACCGCGGCCCATGGAACGGCTCTAGCAGTTGGCGGACGCACAGTCGCCGTCATCGGCACTGGCCTGCGCCGCTCCTACCCGGCTCAGAATGCCCGCCTACAGCAGGAGATCGCCGACAGCGGGCTGGTCATTTCCCAGTTCTGGCCGGACTCACCGCCCTCGAAGGCCTCCTTCCCCATGCGCAACGCCGTGATGAGCGGCTACAGCCTGGCGACAGTGGTGGTTGAGGCGGCGTATCGAAGCGGCGCCCGGATGCAGGCCCGCCTCGCCCTGGAGCACGGTCGCCGTGTCTTTCTGATGCGTTCCCTCATGACCCATGAGTGGGCACGCGAGTACGCGGCCCGGCCGAACACGAGCGTTATCGACACCGCAGACGACATCTTCAACGTCCTCGACTCCCTCGTCCCCACCACGGGCGAGCTGACCTGGGCATAGCCGGAGGCCACGGGTGGCAACAGTCGTCGGACTGTCCGACCGGTACGCCAACGAACTGTGGCGCTACAAGAACGCCGCCGGCCCACAACAGCTCTACTTCCGTACAGGCTTGGCGGCCGTCCTGTGGCGCTTCCTCGCCATGCACGAAACCTGCATTGCGACCCACTGCGCCGTTCCCGGCTTCACCATCGTTACGACGGCACCCAGCACCAGCGGCCGTGAGAACCACCCTCTGCGCACCATCACAGCCGAGATGGTCGCGGCCACCCGCGACCGCTACCGCGACCTGCTCACACCGGCCCCGGACGCAGCCGCTCTCGGTCGGAACCCGTCCCGCTCGCGCTATACCTCAGCGGCGCTCTGGGGCGAGAACGTCCTGGTCATCGACGACACATGGACCAGCGGCAACCACGCCCAGTCGGCCTCCGCCGCGCTGAAGGCTGCGGGCGCGGGAAGCGTGGCTGTCGTTGTTCTCGGGCGGCATCTGAACATCTCGTACGGGGACACGGCCACGCTTGTCGAACAGGCCCGGCTGCGGCAGTTCTCCTGGAACACGTGCGCACTCCGGCCGTGGCATCACGGATGATCCCAGTCGATGGATCCCCATTCAGGTGACATCACGGAGGCTGATCTGCCCCGCGATGTGCCTCCTCGTATTACTTATCTACACGCTGCTTGCCCATTCATTCAAGGCGGAGGCCGTTTCGCGAATGCAGGTATCGACCAGACAGCTTAGCTGCTGAAAGTCATAGGCAGGAAAATACTGGGGCACGAGGCCAAAGATCGGCTGCGTTAAATCTACCTTCGTGGTATCGGCACCCCTCAGGAGATTGTAGTGCATCAAGGTGTTCCGAAACTCTCGGACCGCACTATCCGTGATGACGTGCACGGCATCGCTATCCAGGATGGTCTCAAGCGCTATCGTAGACGAAGGTGACAGCGGATAACGTGGATCCTCCTTGAGGATCTTGAGGCTCAATAGCACCTGATACAGAGTGACGTAGCGAATCTTGAAAACTGTGTATTCAAGGTTACGAATATCGGCGCCAGCAGTGATCATCTTATCGATGAAGTTCATCCTGACCTGGAAGTCGGTCAATACGCCGTTGATGGCGAGTGTAGCCCCTCCGTTGAAGGCCTGAGCGTAGTACGTTGAAGCCCGCACATCTACGGCTCTCACATCTGCGCCAGAGAGGTGGTGTACAAACGTCTTTCCTCCCTGAGTATCCAAGCGGGCACCGAGTGCCAGGAAGCATCGGCCCAACTGCTGCATAATGCCGAGCATGTAGGCGCCGTTGTCCTCCTGAAGGAGCTTCTTTGTCTCAACTCCAAGGTGGAAGGCAGCGGTATGCGAGGTCGAAACCAACGTACCCTCGTACGTGAACAGCCCCAGGTCCTTCTCCCATTTCTGGGCGAACCAGAGCCAGGTGTTTCCTAGGAAGTGATCGGAGTGCTTGTCCAGAATTTCATCTCTAAAAAATTGCAGTTGCCCATCGATGTGCCGCCGTGTGTCCTCGAAGAGCTTCAGGCTATGCCTCGCGCGAGCACACACTTCCTCCGCCTCGGCGGAGAAGCCATCAAACGCTGACGGATTGATCGCCTGAGGCTTCCTCTTCGCCTCATGCAGTATCAGCGCCAAATATGAAGCCATACACAGAGGCGTGATCGACGATGCGCCCGCATCATTCGCTGCCTGGAAGTCGCGGAACAATCGACCTATGTAGTCAGCATCGCTCGCCACGCCAGCCTTGATGACGTCATCGTTCACGGACACTGGGAGCCTCCTTTGTGGTGAGTCAGAATCATCTGCCCTCTTTGTCTGTGGCGCAACGTCTTTTCCAGCGTCCTCGAACCCGCCCAGGCATATTCCGGCGTTCGGAGGTCCTGCATGTCCTTCGCGATAAGTTACGGTGGGTTTTCTACACGTGTGCTTGACGCCCTGGTGAGGATGGCCTGGAGGGAAACTAGCCGTCAGTAGAGATGATTTGGACGGTGCGCTTGTATTTATTGCCGTGGGTCCATTCGAGTGCCCCATCGTGTTGGAGGCGTCCCACGACGATTCCGGGAGCGATTCCGGCCTGCTGGGCGAAGGCCTCGATCCGGGTGAAGGGCATCGGCCTGCTCGCAAGGCGGCGGTAGGCCACGTTGTGTTCCGGCGGGATCAGTGTCTCTGCGGCAAAGGTGTTCGCTTCCTCTTCGCTCCGGTCGCCCTCGGAGGTCAGCTCGTCGCTGGGGTCGGTGTTATCCAGGAAGGTCAGACGTTTTCCATGGAGAAGGACGTGAGCGATCTCGTGGAAGACGGTGAACCAGAAGTGATCGTCCTTCTTGAACCTGTCGCTGAGGGCCACCCCGACCTTGTCGGGTGCAAGCCACCGAGTGGCTCCAGACACGTGTGACCGGGGCGGTGCAGGGATGAAGACAACGGCCACGCCAACCTGGGCACACAAGGCCGAGATCTGAATGCACCAGGTCTCCGGATCCTCCACCGTGAGGGCGCGCAAGCGCGGCAACAACGCGGTGAGTGCCGCCCGGTCGAACGGTTCGCAGGGCAGCTCGCGAGCCTTCAGTTCCGCCTCGCGCAGCCAGATAGCGGTGGCGTAGTCGTTCGTCTCCAGGATGGTGGAGCGGCGGAAGGCGGTCCGGTAGCTGCGCCAGACGTCGTCGGCTACCTCGGGATCGGCGACGCCGAAGAACTCCAGCAGCCGCTGCAGGTTCTCGACGGTCTTGTCCTTGGTGGGCAGGATCTTTCGCTTCACAAGCTCGGGCATTGAGAACTTGTCCAGCCAGTCGATGTACCTGCTCAGCCGCTTGAGCTCCTCGTCGCGGGTGACGTGGGTGCGCCAGGCTGCTTCCAACTGGTTCCACATGGAGGCCGGGATCCTCGTGGTGCGCTCAAGCAGGAGCGCGGTTTCCGGGGTGAGGACCGCGGTGCCCTGAACGATCTGGTTGATGTGCTTGGTTGACAAGCCGGTACGTCGGGCGAGGTCGGCCTGCGGGATGCCCAAGGCGTCGAGCTGGTCCTTGAGGGTTTCGCCGGGTGGTCGGGCGGAGTCGGGGTCGTAGGCGACGTACGGAGTGGGCGGCGTCACGAGGACCTCTCTGAGGAGCGGCGAGATGGAGGGCGGCGGTCAGCGGGTGATGGTGATCGCGGTGACGATCACTGCTCGTACGGAATGCTCGTCGAGCAAACCGTTCTGGTCGAGGACGGGCGGTGAGTCCCGGGGGTGTACCAGCAACTCGCCGTACACCCCGAGGGAGACCAGCCGGGCGAAACGGTCATCGGGCGGTCCGGAGCGTAGGCGGGCGGAAGCCACATGGCGCAGGTCTGCCAGATGAGTGGCGGCCGCTATCTCGCCGAGGCGCCTGTGCAGCGTCGCGGCAGCCTCCGATCCGAAACGGGCCCTGCGTGCCGCGTCGCTGTTGCAGACGCGGCCCAGCTCAGCGTCGACGAAGGCGATGTCCACCAGCAGCCCCAGAATCCACTTGCCTTTACCTGATGGCTCAATGCTACTCTCGGGATCAAGATGAGTTGCATGAACATTCTGGGTGCATCTTATTTTTGATCTTGAGATGCGTTCATGCAGGTCAGCGACTCGAATCTCTCGAAGATGGGTAGTTGCATGGCAGCAAAGCGCAGTTCCTCCAGCGGCTCCGGCGGCGGCAAGCGTGGCCGGAGCGCCATCACAGGCCGCTTCGTGAAGCAGTCCACGGTGCGCCGCCACCCGGCCACGACCGTGAACGAACGGGCCGACTCGAAGGCCAAGAAGCACAAGTAACCCGAGTGGGCACCGAGCCCGCTCCCATCGATCCCGGCCTCTCGCGGGCCGGGGAAGGAGGTGGCCGTCATGACGGAGGCGGACACGCGGCATGAGAACGCCGCCCACAAGACGGTGACGGTCACCGTCGACGAAGAGCCGGTCTCGGGTGTGTCCCAGCACACCACCCCGAACGCCATCCTGAGCCTTGCCGGGATCGACCAGGCCACGCACTACCTGGTCCGGATCAACGGTCGCCACCGTGAGTCGTTCAAGGACGAGGGTGACAAGGACATCACCGTGCACGAACGGGAGAAGTTCGTATCGGTGTTCACCGGCCCCACCCCGACCTCGTGACCACAACTCTGCCGGAAGCCGGGCCTGCGGGCATGCTCGCGGGCCTGGCCGCAGCCGGCTACACCGTGGACCAGCGTGGCGAGTTCGCCGTCTTCGACTACATGATCGAGGTCGGCCCGCGGGCTGGGGAAACCGTCAAGATCGGCCTGGCCCTCGTACAGGACTGGCCGTTGTCCCCGCCGCCCGGTCCCCACATCAGTCCGTGCCTGGGCCATCCCCACGGGGCCGTACATCCTTCCCCGCTCGGAGAGGGGTGGGAGTACTGGAGCCGCCCGGCCGCCAACTGGCCGACCGACCGCACAGTCCGCGGCTACCTGCGGCACTTGCGCACGCTGTTCTCCCAACTGGAGCCCCAGGCATGATCACCCGATTCTCGGTCGCCATGACCAACAGCGTCGCCCTGCGCCTCAACGAGCATCTGCGTCGCGCGGACGGCCAGGAGGAGTGCACCTTCCTCCTGTGGCGGCCGAGTACCGGCTCCCGCCGTACAACCGCTCTGATCGTCGACCTCGTCCTCCCCGACGACGGCGATCGGATCGTCCACGGCACTGTCGACTTCACCAGCGAGTACTTCCTCAGGGCCGCTGGCCTCGCGGCTGCGCGCGGCTGCGGACTGGCGTTCACGCACGCCCATCCCCGAGGCCGCCGCTGGCAGCGCCTGAACGGCATCGACTACGCGGCGGAGGAATCCTTCGCCGCCCAGACCATCACCATCACCGGCCTGCCGCTGGTCGGCATGACCTTCGCCGGCGCGGACGCACGATACGGGGCCCGCGTCTGGCAACGGCACGCACCGCGCACCTACATCCCGACCGAGGCGGAGAACGTGCGCGTCGTCGGCGACCGCTTCACGGTGACCTTCAACGACACCCTGCTTCCCCCGCCCGAAGCCACGAACCGGCAGGTGCGCACCGTTTCCGCCTGGGGAACTGACACCCAGAACGACCTGGCACGACTCCATGTAGGCGTCGTTGGCACCGGCTCGGTGGGCATGCTCATCGTCGAGGCCCTGGCCCGTACCGGCTTCCAGAACCTGAGCCTGTTCGACTTCGACACCGTTGAGGAGCTCAATCTCGACCGGCTCCTCCATGCCACCGATCGCGACGTGCGGCTGCACCGGGCCAAGGTAGATATCGCCGCACGTGCAGCCCAGCGATCCGCCACCGGCGGGAGCATCCGCGTCGCGACGTACGAGTCGAGCGTCGTGGAGCCGGACGGTTTCGCCGCGGCCGCGGACTGCGACCTGCTCTTCTCCTGCGTCGACAGGCCATGGCCCCGTGCCGCCCTCAACCTTCTGGCCAACGCGCACCTCATCCCCGTCGTCGACGGCGGGATCTCGGTCGATGCGCGCGGTGGACGTCTGAGAGGAGCCGAATGGCGCGCCCACGTCGCCACCCCAGGCCGTGCGTGCCTTGAATGCCTCGGCCAGTACGACCCCGCACACGTTCCGGTGGAACGCGACGGGCTGCTCGACGATCCCTCCTACATCACGGGGCTCTCAGCAGATCATCCGCTGCGCCGTAAGGAGAACGTCTTCATCTTCTCCGCGAACGCCGCCGCCGCTCAGCTCAACCAATTCCTCACCATGGTCACAGCACCGAGCGGCATCGCCGACACCGGTGCGCACCTGTATCACCTGACCACCGGAACCGTTGACTACCGCCTGGATGGGTGCGATTCCGGGTGTCCGTACGACGGCCAGCTCCGTGCTCTCGGTGATCACACTCCGGTGGACATCACCGGGCGACACCACGTTGCCGAGCAAGCACGCGCAGGCCGCCAGCATGCCGCCCGCCGGTGGCCGGCGCGGCTGCAGCGAGGTATCGACGACTGGTTGAACAGGTACCGGTGACTCGGAGCCTCCTTGCCGGGCACCCCGGGCAAGGCATCGGCGGACTGACGTGCCTCTCACCTGGAGGGTGGGAAAAGATCTTGGTGGTCGCGGGAGTCGATCTTCGGCGGCGTGAAGTATCGCCTGACCAGCGCATTCCGTCGGTTCCCCACAGCGAGACTCGGGTCTCTGCAAGTGACGGAAGTCACCGGCGGGGGCCCGTTTCTCATTGGTCCGGACCTTGTGAGTCATCACACAGCCGAGTCATCACACCTCCTGGTCAAACGCCGTGAGGTATCTCACGACAGTGGCAGCAGCACCCGGAAGGCGGCGCCCCGGCCCGGGGTCGAGTCCACTTCGACGCGGCCCCCGTGGGCGGTCACCAGGGAGTCGACGATGGACAGGCCCAGGCCCGCGCCGCCCGTGGCCCGGTTGCGGGAGGCGTCGGCGCGGTAGAAGCGCTCGAAGATACGGCGGCACTGCTCGGGCGTGAGCCCTGGGCCCTCGTCCGCGACTTCCAGGACCGCGTGGCCGCCGACCGTGCCGACGCCGATCCGGACGGGGCTGCCGGGCGGGGTGTGGGCGACGGCGTTGCCGACCAGATTGCTGACCACCTGACGCAGCCGGGCCTCGTCGGCGAGCGCCGGGGAGGAGGCGGGCGGGCCGTCGCCCGAGGGGCCGGTGAGGGTGACGGCACGGGCCGGGTCGAGGGCGCGTACGTCGTGCAGGGCGTCGGCGGCCAGGGTGCGCAGGTCGGTGGGGGCCAGGTCCAGGCCGAAGGGCCCTTCCTGGCCTGCGGTCGCCGTGTTCAGGGCGTGGTGGTCCAGGCGGGCCAGCTGGAGCATGTTCTCGGCCAGGCGGGTCAGGCGTTCGGACTCCCGGGCGATGCGGGCCATCGTGGCGTCCACGTCCTCCCGGTCGGGGAGGGCGCCCATGCGGTGCAGGTCGGTCAGGCCCTTGATGCCGGCGAGGGGGGTGCGCAGCTCGTGGCCGGCGTCGGCGACGAAGCGGCTCATCCGGGCCTCCGACTCCGCGCGGGCGGCGAAGGCGGCCTCCAACTGGCCGAGCATGCCGTTCAGGGCCGTGGACAGTCGGCCCAACTCGGTGTGCGGGGCGGCCAGTTCGGGGACGCGCCGGGACAGGTCGCCGCCCGCTATCTCAGCGGCCGTCCGCTCGACGCGGGACAGCGGGCGCAGCCCGGAGCGGACGGCGAACCAGCAGGCCACGGCGAGGACGGCGAGCAGAGCGAGGCCGGTGTTGCGGTACGTCCGCCACATGCGGCCCACCGTGGCGTCGACCTGCTCCATCGAGGCCGCGACGACCACGCTCCCGGAGACCTCGGCCCCCCTGAGCCCCGCTCTGGGCACCGCGATCACCCGCCAGCGCTCCTCGCCCCAGGTGCTCTCGACGGTGAACGGGCGGCCCCCGCGGGCGGCGACCGCGGCCGAGTCCAGCGGGGCCAGGGCGGGGCCGCGCGCGCCCTCGGTGCGGTTCGCCCCGCCGAGTGAGTCGATGCTGCCGACGACGGTGCCGTCGGCAGCGACGTAGGTGATGACGGGGTTGCCGAGGACGTCGGTGCCGAAGTCGCGCAGGCCCTGCGGGGGTCTGCGCTCGGCGCCGGTTCTCGCCACCTGCGGCGGCAGGACCGCGAACACCTGGGCCGCGGCCCGGAGTTGGGAGTCGACCCGGTCCTCCTGGTAGGCGCGCAGGGAGTTGCCGGTGACCAGGGCGAACGCGGTGAACCCGGTCGCCAGCAGGGTGACGGTGAGCACCAGCACCCGGCTGCGCAGCGACGCCCGCGACCACGGGGCGCGCATCACGGCTTCGGTCCGCGCAGGACGTAGCCGACGCCGTGCACGGTGTGGATGAGTTTGGGGCCGCCGTTGTCGATCTTTCGGCGGAGGTAGCTGATGTAGGTGTCGACGATGCCGGTGTCGCCGTTGAAGTCGTACTTCCAGACCTGCGCGAGGATCTGCGGTTTGGAGACCGTGCGGCCGGTGTTGCTCATCAGGTAGTGCAGGAGCCGGAATTCGGTGGGTGACAGGCGCAGGGGCTCGCCCGCGCGGGTGGCCTGGACGCCGTCCGGGTCGAGTTCCAGGTCGGCGACGTGCAGCAGGGCGGTGGGGTCGCCGCTGGTGCGGCGCAGCACGGCGTGGATACGGGCGATCAGTTCCTGGAGGTCGAACGGCTTGGTGACGTAGTCGTCGCCGCCCAGGACCAGGCCCTCGATCTTGTCCTGGGTGGCGTCCCGGGCGGTGAGGAACACGACCGGGATGTGCCCGGTGGCCGGGCGGTGTTGTTCGCGCAGGAGGCGGATCACCTCGAAGCCGTCCAGGTCGGGCAGCATCACGTCGAGGAGGACCAGGTCGGGGCGGGTCTCATGGGCCCGGTCCAGGGCCTCTTGGCCGGTCGCGGCCGGGGTGACGGTGAAACCGGAGTGGCGCAGGGCCGCGCACAGCAGTTCGCGGACGGTGGGCTCGTCGTCTACGACCAGGAGATTCACGCCGAGCAGGTTATGCGGCGGGCCCGTCGTCACGGCGTAAAGGCCCAGGTCAGCGGGGTCCACGGAGCGCCGCCAGAGCACTGCCCGCCCATCCGGCGGCGGCGCCCGCGAGGAGTCCGAGCAGTACCGGTCCCAGGACGCCGCCGCTCAACTCCGCCTGCACACCGCCCATCGGGCTGCCGAACATGGTGACGGCGAACTCCCCGGACGCCCCGGACAGCCAGGCTCCGGCTCCCAGGACTACGGCGGTGACGACGGCGAACCGCCCGGCCGTGCCCAGGTGTCCGGGGTTCGTGGTGCGGGCCGTCCGGTAGGCGCAGGCGAGCAGGATGAGGACGGTGACGGTGAGGGCGGCGAGCCAGAGGGGGCAGCCGCCTACGGGCAGGGAGGCCAGGTGCTCCGTACGGTCGGGGCGGTCGCTCTGGGCCTGGCCGCCGCCCAGGAGTCCTGCCAGGCCGCCGCCCTCGCTGCGCTCCCGGTGCACCGCGGCCGTCCAGGAGGAGCCGAGGCCCAGGGTGAGGAGGACGGCGAGGGCGTTCGGGGAGAGGAGCAGGGTGGCGCCCGCGGTAGTCGAGGCGCGGCCGCCGACCACTGCCCCGACGAAGACGAAGGTCAGGGGTATGGCCGACAGGATCAGGAGGGTGCGGGTCACTGTCGACAGGCTTCGGCCCCAGGTGCCGCGGAGCCCGTCCAGTGTTCCGCCGAGCGGGATCCTTGCCTTACGGCTGAGCAGGCAGCCCGCGCCGATCACCAGCGCGACCCAGACGACGGCGCCGAAAGCCGTGGTGGCCGCGCTGACTTGGTAGGTCAGTTGGGTCGTACCGCCGCCGCCCATGAGGTCGCGGAGAGGGCCGCTTCCGCCCCCACTGCCGCGCATTTGGTTCATCGCCGACTCGGGCAGGGTGGCCGTGCCCTGGGCGAGGGCCGCCAGGATCATCAGGGTGAACAGGGCGGTGGTTGCCGCTCCTGCCGTGCGTACGGCCAACTCGCCTGCTGTGAATCGGCGTTGTCGGGTCTGGCGGAGGCGGCGGGAGAAGGTGAGCCACAGGACTACGGCGCCGACCAGGGTCACACCGAGGGGGACGGCCTGGGCCGAGCCGCTCATCTGCGGGCCCATCTCACCGCCGCCGCCGAACAGTTCGGCCAGGCCACCGCCGGAGCCCTCGGAGGAAGGGGCGCCCGCCGCGCTGACCGTGCCGCCCACGGCCATGGCGGTCAGGGCCGCCGTCAGCGACCACGGTGAGCCGACGGAGCCGGCGTCCAGCAGAGTCAGCGCGAGGGCGGACACGGCCGCCATCGCGGCCACCGCGCACAGCGCGGCCACCGCCCCTTCCAGGGCGTTCTCCCACGGCCCGAGCAGCCGCACGGGTGCGGTGCGCGGTCGGGCCTGGGTGCGGGCGCGGGTCGTGGTGGTGGCGGCCATCGAGGAACACTCCGGATCGCTCGCGGGAAAGGTGCGGCGCCGGACGGGGGAGATCCGGCGCCGCACATCTGGGGACCCGCTCACACTGGCGGTCGCGGGTCCGACGTTCCCGAGAGGTTCTGGGAGGTTCCTGTGGGCCTGGCGGAGAACGGGCAGGTCAGCGGGTTTCTATCGGCTGACCGCCCGTTCCGTTCTCAGGAAGTTCCCAGATCAGGAAGCACGCTTGAGCACCAGGCTGACGTTGTGGCCGCCGAAGCCGAAGGAGTTGGAGAGCGCCGCGTCCCAGGAGCCGGTGCGGTTCTCGCCGCGCACCACGTCCAGACGGACCTCGGGGTCCTGCTCGTCGAGGTTGCGGACCGCCGGGACGACCCCGTGGTGCAGCGAGAGCAGCGTGGACATGGCGCCGAACGCGCCCGAGGCGCCCAGCATGTGGCCGGTCATGGACTTGGTGGCGGTGACCGCCGCGCCCTCGCCGACGACCTTCGCCAGCGCCTCGGCCTCCGCGATGTCCCCGCTCGGAGTGGAGGTCGCGTGCGCGTGGACGTGCCCGAGGTCCCGGGCCTCGACGCCCGCGTCCGCCAGCGCCGTGCGCATCGCCTGCACCTGGCCCTCCGCGTCGGACGAGGTGATGTGGTGCGCGCTGGAGTGCACGGCGGCGCCCGCGACGGCGCCATAAACGCGCGCCCCGCGCGCACGCGCGAACTCCGCGCGCTCCAGGACGAGCAGGGTGGCGCCCTCGGCCATCACGAACCCGGAGCGGGCCGCGTCGAACGGGCGGGAGACCGCGGCCGGATCGCCGTCCCGCACGGACAGCGCCTTCATCTGCGCGAACGCGCCGATCATGAAGGGGTGCAGGGCCGCCTCGGTGCCGCCCGCGACCACCACGTCGGCGCGGCCAAGACGGATCAGGTCCAGGCCCAGCGCGATCGACTCGGCACCGGAAGCACAGGCGCTCACGCAGGCGCGGGCGCCGGCCCGTGCGCCGAGTTCCATGGAGACCCACGCGGCCGGGCCGTTGGGCATCAGCATCGGCACCGCGAACGGCGACAGGCGCCGCATCCCGGAGCCCTCGTAGAGGTCGTCCTGGCCGAGGGTGCTGAGGACGCCGCCGATGCCGGTGCCGACGACGACAGCGAGCCGCTCCGGCTCGACCCGCGGCACCCCGGCGTCCTGCCACGCCTGGCGGGCGGCGAGCACGGCCAGTTGCTCGCCCCGGTCCAGCTTGCGGGCCTGCGCCCGGCCGATCGCCTCGGTCAGGTCGGCCTCGACGGTGCCGGCGATGCGCACCGGCAGCTCCTCGGGCCAGTCGGGGCCGAGGTCGCGGACGCCGGAGCGTCCGGCCAGCAGGCCGTCCCAGGACTCGGAGGCGGTCGCGCCCAGCGGGGTCAGCGCACCGACACCCGTCACCAGTACGTCATCACCGTGCGGGGCCATCTCATGTCTCCTCGGATGCGGCGGGGCCAATCGTCGATACGTCCCCACACCATCGCCCGGCCGTCGGCCGGGCGCGCCCGCGGGACGCGAACGGGCAAGAGATCCTGCGTGAACGTGACACCGGGTGCCGGCCGGTCAAACCGGCGTTCCGGCACCCCCGTCGTCGTGCGCGGATGTGCCACTGCGCGTGCGCGACCCGGCGAAAAGATCGCGTCAAGGCCGCCTAGCGTGATCGAGTCGGTCGTCACCTCGTGGGGAACAACTCGCCGTCCGTACGGCGGGACAGGAGCGACCGGTACCAGGTGGCACCGACGGCGAAGTCACGGGCGAAGTCGTCCCTGGGCGCCATGTCGAGCAACTGCCACAGACGGGAGCTGTCGTACCAGTGGTCCACCGCCAGCAACGACAGACGCCGCCGGACCAGGCGGTCCCGGTCGGCGCCGGTCAGGGCGGCCGCCCGGTCGAAGGACACCTCGCCCTCGGGCAGGGGGATCCGCAGCTCCCGGCAGACCGTACCGATCAGGTCCCGCACCAGGACCGGCTCCGGCCGGGCCGCGTGCAGGACCGCACCACGCGGCAGTTCGGGCCGAAGGGCCAGGGCGGCCACGGCCCGGGCCAGATCGTGCACACCGATGACGGACGTGCGGGCACGTCCGCCGTCGATCCAACGGGGGAAGGCGGTGAGGAAGTCCACCAGAGCCGGGACCACCCAGACGTCCCCGGGGCCGTGGACCAGATGCGGGCGCAGGACCAGGCCGCCGGCCGCGAGCACGCGCTCCTCCCCGGCCAGCCTGCTGACGCTCGTCGGCGAGGACGGGCCGAGCTCCGGCTCGCCCTCCCTGGCGCCGGTGTGCGGCTCGTCCCGGTACACGGCCGTCGTGCCCAACTGGACGATCCGCTCGACACCCGCGCGGTCGGCCTCCTCCAACAGGGCTTTGGTTCCCGTGTCGTTGACGGCCGTGCAGTCCGCCGGACTGCCGCCGATCAGCGAGGCCAGATGGAGCACGGTGTCCACGCCGTCGCAGACCCCGCGCAGCGAGCGCGGGTCGCGGAGCGAGCCGTGGCGCACCTCTACCCGGCCCGTGTCGTCGGGCGCGGGCCGGCGGTTGTGGACCAGGAGGCGGACATGGGCGGGGTCGGCGGTGTTGGTCAGCAGGTCGGTGACGTGGGAGCCCACGAAGCCGGTCCCACCGGTGATGAGTATCCGTCGCGTCGGTGCCATAGGGAATTCATTCCGATCTCGTCTCGGGAATAGGCGGAACGGAGGGGGGAGAAAGCGGCGAACAAGACAGGGTGGGGGGAGGCGACGCTCTTTTAAAGGGCTGGACAGGAATTCGAGCCAGAATCGAGTACGGCACGAATCAGGGACTTAAAAAACGGGTAATGTGAGGCCATGCGGTACGCCGGACTTCTTCAGGGAAAGCATGCGTTCATCACGGGTGCCAGCAGCGGAATCGGGGCCGCGGCGGCCCGGGTCTTTTGCCGGGAGGGGGCCGCGGTGACGCTGGCGGCCCGCCGCGAGGAACGGCTCGCGGCACTGGTCGGGGAACTGCGCGAGCAGGGCTGCGAGGCGCAGTACGTGGTGGTCGACGTAGCCAAGAACGAGCAGGTCGCGGAGGGGGTGGCCCAGGCTGTGGAGAAGTTCGGGAGTCTCGACGTGGCGTTCAACAACGCCGGCGTCGCGGCCGAGGGCACGCCCATGCACAGGATGAGCGATGAGGTCTACGACACCGTCATGGACACCAATGTCCGCGGAATGTGGAACTGTCTTCGCCATGAAGTCGCGGCCATGCTGGAGCGGGGTGGCTCCATTGTGAACACGAGCAGTACGGCGGGGCTTGTGGCGACTCCGGTGGCCGCGCCCTATATTGCCGCCAAGCATGCCGTCATCGGATTGACGAAGGCGGTCGCCGCGGAATATGCGGCGAGCGGAATTCGGGTCAATGTGATTGTTCCCGGGGCGACCCACAGCGAAATGACGGACGCGTGGATGGCGCAGGTCCCCGGTGTCGCGGAGGAATTGGTGCGGGCGGCGCTGCTGCCGCGGATCGCGGTGCCGGAGGAGATCGCCGAGGCGGCGGCCTGGCTGAGCAGCGACCGGGCCTCGTTCGTGGTCGGCGCGACGGTGCCGGTGGACGGCGGGTGGACGGTGCGGTGAACGACGGTTGCGGGATCCGTCGGTGCGGGTCATGGGACGAGCTCCTGAGCTGAGGCAGAACGCGGTGCGTGCGCCGGACTGGCGGGACCGATGCGGTCGAGCGATTGAGGGATCGAGCGGAAAGGGCGGTACGGGCGGATGGGCGAGTGCCGACGAGGTCACGCCGAGGAGGACCCGGCGCGGAACCACACATGCCGGGGCACGGATGTGCGGATCGGACGGCGTGAGCACCTGGGTGCCGGCAGCGGACGGCGGCATGGACGGTGCCCGCAAGGTGGTCGTACGGCCGGTGGGAATCCGGCGGAGTGCGGGCGAGGAGGCCGATGGTGCGCGTACTGAGAACCGACGGCCGGACAGCGCCCCCAGGGGCGCGGGGCTGTATCGATTTGCGGCTTCGCCGCGGGGCGCGACCAGCCACGACGGCGCAGCAGAAGCCCAACAACCTTCCGCGGCTAGGCCGTCGCGCCACTCCCACGGAACAGAACCTCGAAGACCTGCTCCCCACCCTGGTGCCCGGTGACGGACAGCACGTATCCGCCGCCAACCTCATCCTTGAGATCGGTCCGGACCGTGCAGGGAGAGTCGAACTCGACGTACCGGGAGCAGGAGACGACACACGACGAAGGCCGGAACCGCCGCGCCCCGAAGACCACGTGCGCGGCCTGCTGCGCGGCGTCGAGGAGAACCATCGCCGGCATATGGTCGTTCGGGTGGTCGAACATCAGCGAGTTCGACACATCGGCCCGCAGCAGCCACTGTCCGGGGACGTCCCCGGGGGCCAGCGTCACATCGCAGGCGTGGGTCCGGCCGACGGAGTGCGGCGGCACGGGCGAGGGCAGCGGTGCGGTGAGCGCCGCGGGCCACGCGGTGTCGGTGCGGCCGCGGCGCAGCCGGCGGTAGACCTCGGAGGTCATGACCGAGCACTCGCCGCCGCCGGTGCCGATGATCTCGCCGTCCACCCGGAGGACGACCCTGGCCTCCAGGGACGACGGAACACCGCGGCGGTGCTTGAGACCGTGGACGGAGACGTCCAGGTCGAGCCGGGCGGGCGCGTCGGGCGCGAGCAGCCGGGCCGGGTCGACGCGGTGATGGGCCGTCGAGACCAGGAACTGGTGCCCGAGCGGGACGCCCAGTCCGTCGTGGGCGACCAGGATCACGGCCTGGCGGATGGACTCGATGACCAGTGAGGGCAGGAAGTTGCCCTCCGCGTCGGTGAAACGGCGGTGGTCGGCGGGCCATTGCGTGGAGACCGTGTAATGACGTTCGTCGAGCTTGGTGATGCCGGTCGGCAGTACGTCCGCCCGGTGCGTGCGGTGTACGAGCCTGGTGTCGATCGTCGCCGCGGGCGGCAGGATGTGCGGCCTGACCGGCGCGACCGGCCGGACCGGAAACACCGTCTTCCTTATTCCCCCGTGGCGGCGTCGGCCCCTGTGAATACCAATGTTGGTGGTCATTGCTCTTCCTTCTTGAACGAGAAGGTGCATGACGGGTGACTGGTTCCAACCCCGCCGGTAAGATACAAGCATGCGGGTATGTTTTTCAATGAGAGCGGGTGGTTCCGCATACGAGCCCGCTCGTGTTCCTCATCAACAACGACGAAGGAAGGGGGCCCAGTGGCACAGCAGGATCGAGCCATCAGGACACGTCAGGCGATTCTGGAGGCGGCCGGCGAGGTCTTCGCGGAGTGCGGCTACGCCGCCACGAGGATCTCGGACGTCTACCAGCGGTGCGGTGTGACCAAGGGCGCCTTCTACTTCCACTTCACCTCCAAGGCGGAGCTGGCGCAGGCGGTGCTGGACGAGCAGGTGGCGGATCAGATCCGGTACTTCGCCCCGCCGCAGGAGCAGGGCGCGCCGAAGCTCCAGGAGTGGGTGGATGTGACGCTGCTCGTCGCGCACCGGCTCACCTTCGACCGGATGCTCCAGGGCAGCATCCGGCTCGCGGTGGACCAGGGGCACGACGTCATCGACCGCAAGGTGCCGTACCAGGCGTGGATCGAGGTGAGCACCCGACTGCTGGGGGAGGCCCAGGAGTTGGGGGAGCTGGTTCCCGGCATCGATGTCGCGACCGTGTCCGAGGCGGCGGTGGGTGCCTTCACCGGGGTGCAGCTGCTGTCGGAGATCATGACGAACCGGGCGGACGTGGAGGAGCGGATCGCCGTTCTCTACGACCTGATGGCCCGGTCGCTGGCCCGGCCCGAGGTGTACGCCCGGCTCGACATCACCGCGGAGCGCGGCAAGGCCCTGTCGCGCGGGGCGGCGCTTCACAGCTCAGTCTGAGGCGGTTTCTGGGCGGCCCGGAAGCGGGCGCCCGAAGGGAGCGGCACGTGCAGATCCAGCAGCTACGAGCGTTTCGTGAGGTGGCGGCCGAGTCGAGCGTGACCCGGGCGGCGCGGAACCTCAACTACGCGCAGTCCACGGTGACGGCGCAGATCCAGAACCTGGAGGAGTCGGTGGGGGCGGTGCTGTTCGACCGCAGCCACCGCCGGCTGACGCTGACCGAGGCGGGGCTGCGGCTGCTGCCGTACGCCGAGATCATCATCGAGGCGGCGGAGGCGGGGCGCAGGGCGGTCGCCGCCGAGCCCGTGCCCGTGTGCGCGGTCGGGCACCGGCGCCCCCGGACCCGGCGCCCCGGGGTGCGCGAACCTGTCAGGAGCGGTGCGCGGCACGGCGGTTGAGGCCCTCGGCCGTGTTCGGAACTGATCATTCATGGGGTTTCCGCTGAGTGAGGAGTGGCTGGAAGAAATCGTTGAGCAGCTTTTTTCTTGAGCTGTGTCGGTCGCAACGCCCCCGGAATACGAAATTCCGGGGGCGTTGCCCGTTCGCGCGTGTTTCGGCAAAGGGCGGTGCGCGGTGCGGCAACCACAGGGGCGGAGGCGTTCGTAGAGTCGACGTATCGCGGTGAGTCCGGGGCCGTGCAGGCGGCCCGGATGCCGCTCGCCCCCCGAGTCGCGGCCCTCCCGTCGACCGGCGCCCTCCTCGTACATCCCCCGGCGAGGAGCGCCCCGGCGTCGGGAGGGCCGCTCCGTGCCCCAGGGCCCGTGTCCGCGGCGCCGTCGTGCCCGGACCCCGCGGCCAACCCCTTCGCACACACGCACCCGACACCTTCCCCGGACAAGAGTGAGGCTCAGCTCGACATGAATGCTGATCAGCGCATGACGGACGTGGATTCCTGGCGCCGGCTCCCCGCCGCCCAGCAGCCCGACTGGCCCGACCCGGACGCCCTCAAGGGCGTGCTCGAGGAGCTGGCGTCCTATCCGCCGCTCGTGTTCGCCGGGGAGTGCGACCAGCTGCGCGAGCGCATCGCCCGGGTGGCCAAGGGCGAGGCCTTCCTGCTCCAGGGCGGCGACTGCGCCGAGACCTTCGACGCGATCACCGCCGATCAGGTGCGGGACAAGGTCAAGACGCTGCTCCAGATGGCCGCCGTGCTGACCTACGCCACCTCCGTCCCGGTCGTGAAGATCGGCAGGATCGCCGGCCAGTACTCCAAGCCGCGCTCCCGCCCCATCGAGGTCCGCGGCGACCTCACGCTCCCCGTCTACCGCGGCGATGCCGTCAACGGCCAGGAGTTCACCGCCGAGGCCCGCCGCCCGGACCCGGAACGCCTGAAACGGATGTACCACGCCTCCGCCTCCACCCTGAACCTCATCCGGGCCTTCGTGACCGGCGGTTACGGCGATCTGCGGCAGGTCCACGAGTGGAACCGGGACTTCGTCAACAACTCCCCCATCGGCGCCCGTTACGAGGCCCTCGCCCGGGACATCGACCGCGCCCTGACCTTCCTCGCCGCCTGCGGCGCGGACCCCGGCGAGTTCCACCTCGCCGAGTTCTGGTCCAGCCACGAGGCGCTGCTGCTCGACTACGAGGCCGCCCTCACCCGCACCGACTCCCGCACCGGCCACTCCTACGACGTCTCCGGGCACATGGTGTGGATCGGTGAGCGCACCCGCCAACTGGACCACGCCCACGTGGAGTTCGCGGCCTCGGTGCGCAACCCCGTTGCCGTGAAGCTCGGTCCGTCCAGCACGCGCGACGACGTGCTCGGGCTCATCGACCGGCTCGACCCCGAACGGGAGCCGGGCCGCCTGTCGTTCATCACGCGCATGGGCCGGGACAAGGTGCGCGACGTGCTGCCCTCGCTCATCGAGATCGCCGCCGAGGCCGAGGCCCCGATCGCCTGGATCTGCGACCCGATGCACGGCAACACCTTCGAGGCCGCCACCGGCCACAAGACCCGGCACTTCGACGACGTACTGGACGAGGTGGCCGGCTTCTTCGAGGCGCACCGCGGGCTCGGCAGCCACCCCGGCGGCATCCACATCGAGCTCACCGGCGACGACGTCACCGAGTGCGTGGGCGGCGGGCACCCGATCGGTCTCACGGACCTGCACCGGCGCTACCAGACCGCCTGCGACCCCAGGCTCAACCGCTACCAGGCGCTCGATCTCGCCTTCCAGGTCGCGGAGTTGTACGCCGACCGCACGGCGCCCGCCATCCCCCGCCCGCGTATCGCACAGGCGGCCTGAGCAGCGCTTCTGTTACCGACTCCGGCAGTGAGGCCGGGCTGACGGCAGCCCGGCCTCTTCGGCGTGTGCCCCGCGTCATCCATCGAAACTCTCGATCGAAGTAGAAAACCCGCATGCGGGTATGTTTCCCTGGTGGTGCCTCATCGAGAGCTCCGACATCGGAAACAGGGGGTACGCGATGCAACGTGTCAGTGAGGTGAAGCCCCGTCAGGTGCGCAGGTGCACCGCGGATCCGCCACCCGCGGAACGCGGTGGCCTCCAGATCGTCAAGAGCCACCAGGAGATCCTCGAAGGGACCACGGCCCGGCACCGGTTCGGCGAGGTCACCGTCTCGCTCGTGCAGGGCGGCCCCCGGGAGCTGGTCCGCCCGGCCCGGCTGATCGGCGACGACCGGCAGGCCCGGCTGCGGATGTGCCGCCCGCTCCAGGGCGAGGTCTGGGTCTTCCAGGACGGCCGGCACGGCGTCGTACGGCCGCCGCAGCTGATCTCCTTCGACACCGGCCGCCCGTTCAAGGTGATCATGCCGGAGCAGTTCCGGATGGTCGACGTCATGGTGACGCACTCCCTGGTCGGGCTCACCGCCGCCGACACCCAGCGGCTCACCGCCCGCGCCTGGAGCGGCGACCAGGGTGCCGCCGCCCTGCTGAGCAGCCTGCTCGAAGGGCTCGACCGGCACGGCGAGGAGGTGGAGACGGCCGTCGACCTGCTCGGCGGCAGCGTCGCCGGACTCACCGCGGTCCTGTTCGCCGAGCGGATGCGCGAGGTCGCCCCGGACAGCGAGATCGCCCGCCAGGCACTGATGCTCCGGATCCAGGCCCATGTGCGCGAGCACCTCGCGGAGCCCAGCCTCAGCCCGATCGAGGTGGCCCGCCGCCACAACATCTCGCTGCGCTACCTCCAGAAGATCTTCCAGGAGTACGGCGTCAGCCCGGCCCGCTGGATCCGTGCCGAGCGGCTCGCCCGCTGCCGTACGGAACTGGCCGACCCCTCCCTCGACCACCTGCCCGTCGCGCTGATCGGCGAGCGGGCCGGCCTGTACGGGGCGTCCCACTTCAGCCGCCTCTTCCGCGGCCGTTACGGGGTCACCCCCAGCGAGTTCCGGAAGGAACACCGATGAGCGCGAACACGAGCGCCGCCCCGAAGGCGGCCTACGGAACGGTCGAGCACTTCCTCGGCCTGCTGCTGCCCGGCGGACTGCCGCCGGAGGACTCCTGCCCCGGCCGGCTGGTCTCCGCCCGCACGGTGACCCACCAGAACCCGGCGCCGCGCGCCGGACGGCAGCGGGGCAAGGCCCCCGGCCGGAGGAGGAAGACATGACCGCGACCGCCACCGGCCTGCCCGACCTGCGGATCAAGGTGCTCGGCCCGCTGGAGATCCACGTGGGCGGCGAGCGCCGTACCCTCACCGCCCCGATGGCGCGGCGGGCCATGGCCGTACTGCTGCTGGACGCCAACCATCTGGTGTCCACGCAGGCGCTCATGGAGGAGCTGTGGGACGAGGAGCCGCCGCGGCTCGCCCGCAAGACCGTGCAGACGTACATCTACCAACTGCGCCAGGCGTTCAAGTTCCCCGGTGGCGAGGAGCGGCTGGAGACCGGGCCGGGCGGATACCGCCTGACCGCCCGTCAAGGAGAACTGGATCTGTGGGAGTTCGAGCAGCGGGTCACCCGGGCCCGGACGGCGCTCGCCTCCGGCGCGCCCGAGGACGCCGCCCGGCTGCTGCGCGAGGGGCTCGCGCTGTGGCGCGGGGAGCCGTTCGCCGGTCTTGAGGCCGGTCCGCTGCTCACCGCGCGGATCGCGCAGATCGGCGAGGCCCGGCTCGGCGCGCTGGAGCTGCGGATCGAGGCCGATCTTCAGCTGGGCCGCCACCAGGCGCTGGTGGCGGAGTTGCGCCGGCTCACCGTGGACCATCCGATCGACGAGCGGTTCACCGCCCAGCTGATGATCGCCGCACACCGGTCGGGGCAGCGCAGCACCGCCCTCGACGCCTATCTGCGACTGCGCCGGCGGCTCGTGGACGAGCTCGGCATCGAGCCCTCCGAGCGGCTGCGCGGGCTCCAGCAGGACATCCTGCGCGAGGTCCTGCCCCCGGCGTCCAAGCCCGAGCAGACGGCCGTACGGCGTCCCGCGCCCCCGGCGCCCGCCCCGGCCCGGCGTGCCGCTCCCGCCGTGGACCAACTGCCGCTGGAAACCCCGGACTTCGTGGGGCGCGAGCGGGACCTGGACCGCATCGGCGAGCCCGGCTCCCCCGTCGTCACCCTGCTCGGACCGGCCGGCGTCGGCAAGACCGCGCTCGCCGTACGGGCCGCCCGCGCGATGGCCGGACGGTTCCCCGACGGGCTGCTGTACGCCTCCCTGCACGACGCGTCCGACCGGCCGCGCTCCCCGGAGGCCGTGCTGCGGTCGCTGCTGGACGGGCTCGGCATCGGCCGCCGGCAGCAGCCCGAGGACACCGAGTCGCTCGCCGCGCTGTTCCGGGCCGCCGCCCGGGAGCGCTCGCTGCTCGTGGTGCTCGACGACGCGGCGGGGCGCGACCAGGTGCTCGCGCTGCTGCCCGGCGGCGAGAACTGCCTGACCCTGGTGACCTCCCGGGTCCGGCTGTCCCTGCCCGGCGCCCGGCGCCTGACCCTCGGGCCGCTCGGCGCCGAGGACGCGGCCGCCTTCTTCGTCCGCCTGGTCGGCGAGGAACGGGTCACGGGGCACCGGGCCGCACTGCGGCACGTGGTCGGCAGGCTCGGCGGACATCCGCTGATGCTGCGGGCCGTGGGCGAGCTGTACGCGGCCCGGCCCATGTGGACGCTCAGCGATCTGGCCGCGGGACTGCTCGACGACGACCGGCTGGTCGCCGAGCTCCAGGACGAGGCCTGCGCCGCGCCCGCCCGCGCGGACAGCGCGCTGGACCGGCTCGCGCCGTCGCTGCGGCGGTCGGTGTTCCTGCTCGCCGCTGCGGGCTCCGGGGCCTTCGACACCGAGCAGGTGAAGAAGGTGCTGGAACTCGACACCTGGAGCGCCCAGTCGGTGGTGGGGCGGTTGCTGGACCGGCATGTGCTGGTGCTCGCCGATGCGCCGCCGAGCGGCACCGCCACGTTCCGGGTGCCGGAACTGATCCGGTTCGGTGTCCTCGCGCACGCGGCGGAGGGCGTGCGGGCGGCTCCGACGGCCGAGCCGGCGCCCATCGACCCGATGCCCGCCACGAGTTGCGGACGCCCCGCGCGGACGGCGCTGTCCGTGGTCCGGCAGGGCGGTGCGCGGTGACCGCTTTCCAGCCCTTTGCACCGGCCCGCCGACGGCCCTCACGGACCCCCTGAAAATCCCCTCTGACCAGCACGTTTTCCCACCCTTGGACACGCCTTGGGCGGGTGTTGAACGGGCCATCGGAGCCTGGACAACGGCGACGGAACGAACCATCCAAGGAGACCCCATGACGGACCAGCAGTTCGGCCAGCTCGATGTCCGCTACCTCAACCACTCCGCACTCGCCCTGCCCGGCGGCGGGGAGCTGTACTACGAGGACAGCGGCGAAGGCCCGGCGGTGACCCTGCTCAACAACTTCTACATCGTCAGCCCGATCTGGCGGAACTTCACCACCGAACTGGCCCCCGACTTCCGGCTCGTCCACTACGACCTGCGCAACCAGGGCGCCTCCAACCCGGGCCCCGAGCCGGTCAAGTTCATGGACCACGTCGAGGACGTGCGCCGGCTGCTGGACCACCTCGGCATCGAGAAGACCTACCTGGTCGGCACGTCCATATCCACCCTCATCGCCCGCGAGTTCGCGCTGAAGTACCCCGAGCGCGTGGCCGGCCTGGTCCTGGTGGGCCCGGCGTTCTCGCCCAACGGCACCCTGCGCCGCAAGCTGGTCAGCCGCTCCTGGCTGGCGAGCCTGGAGTCCGGCGGCACCCAGCAGCTGTTCGGCCACCTCTACCCGCTGGTCTTCCCGGACCAGATGATCCACGAGGGCGGCACCGCGGCCTACCTGGCGCTCAAGGACAACTTCCTGTCCCTGCTCTCCGTCGGCTCCATCCGCGAGAACCTCCTCGCCTCCCTGGAGATCGAGGACGACCCCGAGGAGCTCGCCCGCCTCGCCGCCCCGACGCTGATCATCAACGGCGACGGCGACTTCGCCTGGAGCGAGTCCGTCATCGAGGACGCCCTCAACCGCATCCCGGACAGCAAGGCCATCACCCTCCCGCGCGCCGGTCACGTGCCCTTCTTCGACGACCCGCAGGGCTTCCAGACGGCCGTCTCCGAGTTCGTACACGAACTGGAGGCGCGCAGCGCCGCCGACACCGCCACCGCGGTCACCGGCGCCGCGTAGTGCGGACGGGCGGTACGGGGGGCGGCCGGGGCCCGGAGAACCCGGACCCGCCGGCCCCCCTCCGCGCCGCCCGCCCCCGCACCCCGCTTTCGCAACCGCTGCACCACCGCAGCACCTGCTGCACCACCGCAGCACCTCATCGACGCACACGACGTCCCGACGCTGGAGACAAGCACTCATGACAACACGTCTGTTGACCGGGGCCACCGGCTTCGTCGGCGGAGCCGTGGTCCTCGAACTCCTCGACAAGACCGACGACGCCGTCCTCGCACTGGTCCGCGGCAAGGACGACGCCGAGGCGACGCAGCGACTGCACGACACGCTCTCGGCGATGGCGGACGGCTACGGCCGCTCCGACCTGCATCCCGAGATCCTGCGTCGGACCCTGGCCGTGCACGGCGACATGACCGTCGACGGCTGCGGGGTCGACACGACCGCGCTGCCGCCCGTCGACGAGGTCTGGCACTGCGCCGCCTCGCTGCGCTACGAGGAGGAGTACCGCACCGAGATCGAGGCGCAGAACGTCCAGGGCACCGCCAACGTCCTCGCCCTCGCCAAGTCGCTGGGCGCGGGCACCTTCAACTACGTCAGCACCGCCTACGTCGCCGGCTCGCGCACCGACCTCATCGCCGAGGGCCCGGTGACCGACCAGTCCGTGGCCAACAACTGCTACGAGCAGACCAAGATGCGGGCCGAGGCCCTCGTCGAGGAGGCCGCCGCCGACGACCTGCGGATCCGAATCATGCGGCCCACCGTCGTCATCGGCCACAGCGTCACCCGGCACGGGCTCAACTGGTCCGGCCTGTACGGCTTCGCCCGTCAGGTGCTGGTCTTCAAGAAGACCGCCTCGCGCAGGCTCGGCACCTTCCTCTCGCACGCCCGGGTGCGGCTGCTGGCCGACCCCGACACCGTCATCAACCTCGTCCCGGTCGACATCGTCGCCCGCAACGCGGTCGCCATCTCGCTGTCGGACTCCCCGGAGACCTACTTCCACCTCGGCAACTCCGCCGGCCCGACGGTCCGCGCCGTGGTCACCCAGATCTTCGAGCTGATCGGGCTGCGCGAGCCGCTGTGGGTGGACGACCGGGACGGCTTCACCGCGATCGACGAAGCCCTCGACGGCGGCATGAACTTCTACCGCTCCTACCTGCGCTACAACAAGCGCTTCGACCTCACCAACACCGCCGCGGTCTGCGGCGACGACGCCTCCTTCGCCCCCACCGGCGAGGAGGTCATGGCCGAGTACCTCCTCTACTACCTGCGCACCCTGCGCGGCTTCCAGGAGAACACCGGCAACGAGCGGGTCGTGCACCGCGTAGCGGCCTGATCAGTCCGTCGAGACGAAACCCGAGCCTGCGCAACTCCGTAGGCCGTCACTGGAGGAGATATGTACGACAGCACGACGGTCGCGGAGCACCTGCGCGGCCTGCTGGAGAACGCGGTCGGCGCTCCGCTGCCGCTGGACGACCCGGCGGCCCGTGCGGCGTCGCTGTGGAACCTGGGACTCACGTCGGCGGGCTTCATGCGGCTGCTCGCCGACGCCGAGGACGCCTTCGGCATCGAGTGGGACCTGGACGAGCCGACCGACGCGTTCTCGTCCTACGACGCACTGCTCGCCCACGTCACCGCGCACCTGGAGCGCCGTGCGGCCAAGGCGGGGGGTGCGTGATGGCTCGCGTGAACCGCCGGCTCGCGCTGGCCACCGCCCCCGCCGAGGCCGCCCGCCGCCACGGCTCGGTGCCGATCCGCCTCGACAAGGCCCTTGACCTGTTCCCGCAGGCGGGCCGCAGCTTCGACTACGCCACCTTCGCCGAGCTCGTCGAGGAGGCCGCCGCCCGGCTCGCCGGGGCCGGGATCACCGACGGCCAGCGCATCCTCATCGTCAAGCAGTCCAACTTCGACATCCCCCTGCTGGCCTTCGCCTGCGCCCGGATCGGCGCCGTCCCGGTGCTGGTGCACTCGGCCGTCGGCTTCCAGGCGCTCGGCGTCATGACCGGGCGCGCCGCCCCGGCCGCCATCCTCACCGACGCCGTCACCGAATCGGCCGGCGTGCTGGACTCCGTCGACGCGACGCTGCCGCGCTGGTACGTCGGTGAGCGCGGCGAGCACGGTCTGTCCCTGCTGGACGCCCCGCGCGGCCAGTTCCCGCCCGCCGCGGTGCCTCGCGAGGACACCCCGCAGCTGGTCACCCACAGCTCGGGCACGACCGGTGTGCCCAAGCTGGTGCTGCACTCCGTGCACAGCTTCGCCGGGCACGCCCGGCCGCAGATCACCATCGGCAAGGTGCTGCGGGTACGCGACCCGTACCTGATGTGCCTGTCGCCGGTGCACGCCCGCTGCATGTCCGGGATGCTCGCGATCCTGGCGCTCGGCCTGCCGCTGGGCTTCCTCACCGACACCGCCCCGGAGAACGCGGCCGAGCTGCTCGCCGCGGTCAAGCCGGGCGTGGTGGAGACCGTCCCGAACGCCTTCATCCGCTGGGAGGAGGTCGCCGAGCGGCAGCCCGAACTGTTCGCGCAGACCCGGCTGTTCGTCAGCTCCTTCGACGCCGCCCACCCGCGCACCATCCGTACCCTGCTCGCCGCCGCCAAGCCCGGCGCCCGCTACATGCAGGCGTACGGCCAGACCGAGACCGGACCCGTCACCGTCAAGTCGCACAAGCTCAAGAGCCGCTGCGAGCACGGCCGTTGCGTGGGCCGGGGAGTCCTCGGCCACACCAAGATCCGGGTCCTCGACGACGAGGGCGACAAGGCCCCCAGGGGCGTCCCCGGCCAGATCTTCGCCCGGTCCTCCGGAGTCACCCCCAGCTACCTCGGCTCCCCCGACCAGCGGGTCGACGGCTGGTGGGCGATGGGCGACTACGGCCTGGTCAGCGCCCGCGGCTGTCTGCACCTGTTCGACCGGATCGTGGACCGGGGCAGCGGCGTGGAGAGCCTGCTGGCGGCCGAGGACGACATCCTCGAAGCGCTGCCGCAGCTCACCGAGGCCGTGATCATCCCGATGTCCGACGGCGGCCCCGCCATCCCGCTGGTGGTCACCCGCGGCGACACCCCGCTGGACCTCGCCGCCTGGCGCGCCGCGGTCGCCGGGCTGCCCGAGCTGGCCGCACCGGTGCAGTGCCGCTGGGACGACATCCCGCACACCGCGACCTGGAAGGTCAAGCGCCTCGAGGTGGCCCGCCGGCTCGCCGCGGGCGATCTGCCGGTACTGGCCACGGCCGGGGAGGAACGATGACAACTGCCGCTCCGCGCCGGACCACCACGGCGTCGGAACTCTGGACGAACTGGCTTCCCGCGGTGGAACGGCTGGTCCCGGTGCCCGTGGAATACCGGGTCGCCACGCTCGCCCACCAGGAGGCCGCCCGCGAACTCGCCATCGACGAGGCCGTCCTGGAGAACCTGGTCGGCGCCGGCTTCCCCGCCGAGGACACCCCCGACGGGCTGCGCTACGACTACCACGACGTGATGAACCTCGGGCTCCAGTCCGGCCTCGGCCGCTCCCTGGCCGAGCTGGGCGAACGCCAGTGCATGCGGCTGGCCGCCGGACAGCCCGAGGCGTGGACGACCGAGCGGGTCACCCGGCTCCGGCTCACCGCCACCTGCGACGCCGCCGGCTGCACCAGCTGCGTCACCATCCCGGTTCCGGCCGAGCCCGCCCCCAAGCTCTACGAGGGCCGGCTGACCGAGTGGGCGCGGGAGGAGACCGGCTCGATGGTCGCCACCGTCACCACCCGCGGCCACCGGGACGCGCCCCGCACCGACACCGTCCGCCGCATCCACGACGACCTCCTCGACCGGCTGGTCTCCGGCGAGTACCAGTACGGCTGGGTGCCCGAGGGCCTGCGGTCCCGTCCCGCGGCCGCCATCGAACACCGCACCGTGGACTGCATCGTGGCCGCCTGGCAGATGCAGCAGTGGGCCGAGGAGGCGGGCGTACGCGCCCGTACCCGCCGCGGCTTCCTGCTCGGTCTGATCGGGGTCGAGCACGCCTGGACCGAGGTGTTCGAGGAGGGCCGCTGGCTGCTCCTGGACCCGGTACTGGCGTACCTCGGCTCCCGCCACCGGGCCACCCACCCGGAGTTCGCCGACTTCACCCGAGGTTCGGTGCACAACCGGCTCCTTGCCTGGGACCGGTCCGTCGACGAGTCGCTGGCCGACCACGACTGCGTGGCCGGCGGACACGTCCGCGTCGACTGCCGTCAGATCCCCGTCCCCCGTACCCCCGCCTGAGCGTACGGGCGGACACATCCCCCCATCGGGGCGTCGCCCCGCCCCTTCTTTTCTGGAGGAATACCCATGTTCAACAAGCTGGCCGCCTTGGCGACCGGCCGCCGGAAGCTGGTTCTCTGGCTGGGACTGCTCTTCTGTGTCGTGGCCGGAGGACTGGGCGGTGCGGTCAACAGCAAGCTGTCCTCCGGTGGTTACGAGGTGCCCGACGCACCGTCGACGCAGGCGAACGCGATCCTCAGCGACAAGTTCGGCACCGGTGAGCCCAACCTCGTGCTGCTGGTGAAGACGCCGAAGGGAGTCGACGACCCGGACACCGCCGCCAAGGGCGCGGAGCTGACCGAGAAGCTCGGCGCCGAGGACGGCGTCCAGGAGGCCGCCTCGTACTGGACCCTGGACAAGGCGCCCAGCCTGAAGGCCGAGAAGTCCGACTCCGCCCTCGTCCTCGCGCACCTCGAGGGCAACGAGGACGAGGTCGACGACTACCTCGCCAAGCTCCGCCCGCACTACGAGGAGGGCTTCGAGGGCCTCCAGATCCAGTTCGGCGGCCGCGCCGAGGCCTACGCGGAGATGAACGAGCAGACCCAGGAGGACCTGGCGCTCGCCGAGACCCTGGTGCTGCCGCTCACCCTGATCCTGCTCGTCTTCATCTTCCGCGGGGTCATCGCGGCCCTGCTGCCGCTGGCCGTCGGCATCGTCGCCATCATCGGCGCGCTCGGTGTGCTGCGGGTGCTGGTGGAGCTGACCGACGTGTCGGTCTTCGCGATGAACCTCACCACCGGACTCGGACTCGGCCTCGGCATCGACTACAGCCTCTTCGTGGTCAGCAGGTACCGCGAGGAACTGGGCAAGGGCGCCGCGGTCAACGACGCCATCGCCACCAGCCTGCGCACCGCCGGCCGCACCGTCCTCTACTCGGCGATCACCGTGGCGCTCTCACTCTCCGCGCTGCTGCTGTTCCCGATGTACTTCCTGCGCTCCTTCGCCTACGCCGGTATCGCGGTCGTCGCCTTCGCGGTGGTCGCCGCCCTGGTGCTGCTGCCCGCGCTGCTCGCGGTCATCGGCACCCGGATCAACAAGTGGTCCTGGAACCGCAAGAAGCCGGCGGCGGCAGTCGAGAACGGCTTCTGGCACAAGCTCGCCACCCTGGTGATGCGCCGGCCGCTGCCGCTGGCCACCGGTGTCATCGTGATCCTGCTCTTCCTCGGCTCGCCGTTCCTCGGCATCAAGCTCAACCTCGCCGACGAGCGCACGCTGCCCTCGGACGCCGAGGCGCACCAGGTGGGCACGGTCCTCATCGAGGACTACTCGGCCCGCGAGATGGAACCGCTCATGGTCGTCGCCGAGAACGCCGGTTCCGGGGCCGACCGCGAGTCCAGGGTCGCGGCCTACGCCGAGACCCTGTCCGAGCTCGACAACGTCGCCCGGGTGGACGCCCTGACCGGCTCCTACACGGACGGCAAGCAGATCGCCCCGGCCGGCGCGATCAACGAGCGCTACGAGAAGGGCGAGGGCACCTGGCTCTCGGTGATCCCGGAGGTCGGCTCCTACACGGACGAGGGCCAGGACCTGGTCGTCGACGTACGGGACGCGAAGGCGCCGTTCGAGGACGTGAAGGTCGCGGGCACCGCCGCCTCCTTCAAGGACACGATGACCTCGCTGACCGACCGGATGCCGTGGGCGCTGCTGCTGATCGCCGTCTCCACGTTCGTGCTGCTGTTCCTGATGACGGGCAGCGTGTTGATGCCGGTGAAGGCGTTCGTGCTGAACCTGCTGAGCCTCACCGCCACCTTCGGTGCCATGGTCTGGGTCTTCCAGGACGGCAACCTGATGTGGCTGACCGGGGACTTCACCGTCACCGGCGGCATCGTCGCGACGACCCCGATCATGATGTTCTGCGTGGCCTTCGGGCTCTCCATGGACTACGAGGTGTTCCTGCTCTCGCGGATCAAGGAGGAGTACGACCGCAACGGCGACAACACGCGGGCCGTGGCCCTGGGCCTCCAGCGCACGGGCGGTCTCGTGACCGCGGCCGCCGCGCTGATCGCCCTGGTCTTCGCCTCCTTCCTGGTCTCCGGCATCACCTACATGAAGCTGCTGGGCCTCGGCCTGGCACTGGCGGTCCTGATGGACGCAACCCTCGTGCGGGGCGTCCTGGTCCCGGCCTTCATGCGGATGGCCGGCCGCTACAACTGGTGGGCTCCCCGCCCGCTGACCCGGGTCTATGAGCGGTTCGGGTTGAGCGAGGGCGAGGACGAGCCCGTGGCCGCCGACAACAAGACCGTGCACACCGGGCGTGAGCCCGCGGACGTCGGTCGCTGAGCACCACCCCAACTCCGGCGGGGCCCACGGCCACCCGGGCCCCGCCGGGCCTCCACCCGCCTCATCACCTCTAGGGGAACTCCCATGTCCGACCAGCTCACCCCGGGCCACGCGCTCCTGCTGGAGTTCGTCGACCTGCCCGAACTGCTCGACGGCATCGGCCGTGACGACGATCTGACGACGGCCGGGCTGAACTCCGGCGACCTGATCCGGCTCGCGCTCGCCATCGAGGAGCAGACCGGCAATCCGCTCGACGACGACGAGTTGACCGCGCTGCACACCGTCGCCGGCATCGACCAGGTGCTGACCGCGCGCTCCGCAGACGTGAGCGAGGCCGCCTGATGTGGATGGCCCACTTCGTCCGGCGGCACGCCGGACAGCGCCCCGACGCACTCGCCCTCGCCGACGAGCGGCTCTCGCTCACCTGGCGTGAACTGGACGAACGTACCGACGCGTTGGCCGCCGCGCTGATCGACCGCGGGATCGGCCCCGGTGAGCGCCTCGTCGTCAGCTCGCCCAACCGGGTCGAGGTGCTGGAGCTGTACATCGCGGCCGGCAAGGCCGGAGCGATCGTCTGCCCCGTCAACCACTCCTTCCCGGCCCCCGAGGTCGAGCACGTCGTCTCCAACTCCGCGCCGCGCGGCGTGATCGCCGAGCAGGGCGTACTGGACCGGCTCGGGGACGCCTTCGGCGACGGCTGGCGGATCGCCCTGGACAGCCCCGCCTACGCGGAGATGCTCGCCACCGAGCGCCGGGCGCTGCCGCTGCCGCAGATGGACGACCTGTTCGCGATCCTGCACACCTCGGCCACCACCGGCCGGGCCAAGGGCGTCGCCGTCACCCACCGTTCGGTGTCCGCCTGTTACACCGCGCTGGCCGCCGAGGCCCGGTTCACCGCTGACGACGTGATGCTCAACCCGTGCCCGCTGTTCCACGGCTCGATGGTGATCGGCCTGGCCCTGCTCGCCGCCGGCGGAACCCTCGTCCTCCAGCGGGAGTTCGCCCCGCAGCGCTTCCTCGCGGAGGCCGAGCAGCGCGGCGCGACCCGCGCCTTCGTGGTGCCGTCCATGGTCCGCTTCGCGCTGCGCACCAAGGCGTTCGACGCCACCGACCTGTCCACCCTTGTCGACGTCATGTTCGGCGGCGCCCCCATGCCGGAGGAGCTGCTGCGCGAGTCCCTTGAGCGCTTCCCCTGCCCGTTCCGCGGGATCTACGGCATCACCGAGGGCGGCGGCCCCATCGCCACCGTGCTCTTCGGCGGGGCCGAGGACCACGGCGCCGACGCCGCGGCCCGGGAGCTCCGGCTGCGCTCGGCCGGGCGGATGCTGCCCGGCTGCCACATCGAGGTCCAGGACAAGGAGGGCGGCGCGCTGCCCCCCGGCGAGATCGGCGAGGTCTGCGTCCGCGGCGACGGTCTGATGCGCGGCTACTGGCGCAACCCCACCGCCACCGAGTCCACCCTGCGCGACGGCTGGCTGCGCACCGGTGACCTCGGCTACTCCGACGCCGACGGCTACCTCTACCTCGTCGACCGCATCAACGACGTGCTCATCCGCGGCGGCCAGAACGTCTACCCGGCCGAGATCGAGCGGGTCCTCGGTGCCCAGCGCGGTGTCGCCGACGCGGCCGTCGTGGGCGCGCCCTCGGAGGAGTGGGGCGAGGTCCCCGTCGCCTTCGTGGTCGCCGAGGGCGAGGAGGTGTCCGCCGCAGGTCTGTTGAAGGCCTGCGTCGGCGAACTGGCCAGCTACAAGCGGCCGGTGCGCATCGAGTTCGTGTCCGAGATCCCGCGCAGCGCGGCCGGCAAGATCCTGCGCCGCAAGCTGCGGGAGCGGTTCGCCGACGGGATGCCGGGCGCCGCCCCGGTGCCGCCCGGCGAGCGGGGGGAGTGAGTGCCGTGCGAGTCGCCTGCATAGGCGCGGGGCCCGGCGGTCTGATGCTGGCCCTGCTGCTGCGCCGCCTCGGCGGCCACGAGGTCGATGTCTTCGAACGCAGCCCGGCCGGTGCCACGTACGGCTTCGGAGTCGTCTTCTCCCGCTTCAGCCTGGCCCGGCTGCGCCGCGCCGCCCCCGATGTGGTCGCCGCCCTGCTGGACCGCGGCGCCCGCTGGGACGACGTGGAGGTGCGCCGCGACGGTGAGCGGATCACCTCCTCCGGCCACGGTTTCGCCGCGGTCGAACGGCGCGCCCTGCTCACCGCGATGACCGAGCTGGCGGAACAGGCCGGTGCCCGGCTGCACTTCGACACCGAGGCCGACGCCGCCGACCTGCTCGGGCGCTACGACGTGGTGGTCGCGGCGGACGGCTCCGGCAGCCGCACCCGGACCGCGTACGCCGGCGAGTTCGGGGCCGAGGTCGCCCCCGGCTCGGGGCGGTACGCCTGGTTCGCGGTGGACCGTGCCTTCGACGCGATGACGTTCCTCTTCGCGGACAGCGAGTACGGCCCGGTCGGCGCCCACGTGTACCCGTACGGGCCGGACCGCTCGACGTTCCTGGTCGAGCTGGGCGAGGAGGCGTGGCAGCGGTCCGGTTTCACGGAGGGCAGCACCAAGCCGCCCGGGTGGAACGACGAGCAGGCCATGGAGTTCTGCGCCGAGGTGTTCGCCGAGCATCTGCGCGGGGCGAAGCTGCTCGGCAACGGCTCGCGCTGGCTGATGTTCCCGAAGATCTCCAGCGCCCGCTGGTCCACCGGCCGCCTGGTGGGGCTCGGCGACGCCGTCCACACCGCGCACTTCTCCGTCGGCTCGGGCACCACCATGGCCCTGGAGGACGCGGTCGAACTGGCCCGGCGGCTCGCCGAGCACGAGGAGGGCGACGACCTCGACGCGACCCTCACCGCGTACGAGGCGAACCGTCGGCCGATCGTGGAGTCCGTGCAGCAGGCCGCCTGGGCGAGCCAGAGGATGTGGTCCCACGCCGAGGAACACCGGTCCCTGGACCCGGCCACGCTTATGCTCCGCCTGCTGACCCGCACCGGCCAGTCCTCCGCGGACGTGCTGCTGCGGCTCGATCCGCAACTCGCGAAGATCGGCGACGGGGTGACGGCGCTGCCGGACGGTCCGGTACCCACGCTGGTCGAGTCCGCCGAGCGCCCCGGCACCGCGGTGCTCCTCGGTCACGACAGCCCGGCGCTGATCACGACGGACGCCGACGCCACGGCCGTACGAGAAGCCGGTGAGCGGCTGCGGGCGCTGCGGTTCGAACGGCCCGACGCCGCCCTCGGGTTGCTGGTCCGGGCCCCGGCGCCCGCGGAGGAGCCGGTGGCCCGCTTGGTCGACTCGGTCGCCGCGCTGGCCGCCGCCGTACCCGTCGATGTCGTCGCCGTCGCTCCGGGCACAGAACTCCCCGCCGCCGACCGCACCGCCCGCTCGGCGCTGGCCGAACGCCTGACGGCAACCGGCACACGCACCGCCTACGTGTGCCGCCCGAACGAACTGAGCCAGGGCTGGACCCACGTCCGCTCAGGCCGCGCCGCCGAGGTCTGGACGACGGAGTCCCCTCTGCCGTAGCTGCGGGCAGTCGTGCCGCAGGGCGGAACGGGTGGGCGCAGCGGCAGTCCGACGCCGGGGCAGCACCCGACCCACGGCCACCCAGGCGCCGGTAAAGCCCCCACGTCACCACCCGCGCCCGACCCCCGCGTCCCCGCCGCGGGCCGAATGCTCCCAGCCCCGGGTCATCACCGGGTTCGAGAAAGGAATTTGGGGGATGCCCCAGCTGGAAACCTCCCGGCCGCGTACCGGTCGGGCAGCCCCGTCCGGGCGGTGGACCACGCCCGTCGGAGTCGAGATCGTCCGCACCACCGAGCTCCTCGGCTCCGCCGCCGCTCTGCGTACCGCCCTGGAGGACACCCTCGACGAGCGCCGCGGCATGCTGCTGTTCCGCGGCCCGGACCGGATCATCGGCTACACCGACCCGCCGGTGGAGATCACCGCGACCGGCCAGGAGATACGGGCCACCGCCCTCAACGCCCGCGGCCGAGTCCTGCTCCCCGCGCTCCTGGCACTGTTCTCCCGCGCGATCGGACCCGGCGGTCGCGCCGAGGCCGACGGTGACACCCTGCGCGTGCGCGGCGGCGTCCCGGACGGCACCTTCGCCGAGGAGGACCGCACCCGTCAGGTCGGCGTCTTCGCCGCGATCAGGTCCGTCGTCGAGGGGCTCGCCCTCCCCGACGACCAACTGCTCGGCCTCTACGGCGCCTTCGGCTACGACCTGATCTTCCAGGTCGACCCGGTGGCGCTCGGCCAGCAGCGGGGCGCCGCGGACCGGGACATGGTGCTGCACCTGCCCGACACCGTCTACGAACTCGACCTCAAGGCCGATGAGGCGATCCGGCACGACTACGAGTTCCGCGTCGGCGCCTCCCGCACCGACGGCCTCGACCGCGCCACCCCGGCCCGCCCCTTCGTGCCCGCCACCGAGGCCCCCGAGCGGGACCACGCGCCCGGCGAGTACGCCCGGGTCGTGGAGCAGGCCCGTCCGCTCTTCCGCTCCGGCGACCTGTTCGAGGTCGTGCCCAGCCAGTCCTTCCACCGCGTCGTCCAGCGCCCGCCGTCCCGGCTCTTCCGCACCCTGCGCGAGCGCAACCCCGCCCCGCACAGCCTGCTGATGAACCTCGCCCAGGACGAGTACCTGGTCGGCGCCTCCCCGGAGATGTTCGTCCGGGTCACCCCGCGCGGCGCGGCCGGCGCCCTGGTGGAGACCTCCCCGATCAGCGGCACCATCGCCCGCGGCCGGGACGCCCTGGAGGACGCCGAGCGGATCCGTACGCTGCTCAACTCCTCCAAGGACGAGCACGAGTTGACCATGTGCACGGACGTCGACCGCAACGACAAGTCCCGGGTCTGCCTGCCCGGCACCGTCCAGGTCACCGCCCGCCGCCGGATCGAGAAGTACTCCACCCTCATCCACACCGTCGACCGCGTCGAGGGCGTACTGCGCCCCGACCGGGACGCCCTGGACGCCTTCCTCGCCCACCTGTGGGCGGTCACCGTCACCGGGGCGCCCAAGCTCTCCGCGATCGAGTTCATCGAGCGGCACGAGCGCTCCCCGCGCCGCTGGTACGGGGGAGCGGTGGGCCGGATCGGCTTCGACGGCGGCCTCGACACCGTCCTGACCCTGCGCACCATCCACCTCCACGACGGCGTGGCCACGGTCCGGGCCGGCGCCACCCTGCTGCACGACTCCTCGCCCGAGGACGAGGAGCTGGAGACCGAGCTGAAGGCGAAGGCCCTGCTCGGCGTCCTGGACGAGCCCGCCGCGGTCGTACGCCCGGCCCGGGTGAGCGTCGACGAGGGGCCCGGTGCCGGACGCCGGATCCTGCTCGTCGACCACCGTGACTCCTTCGTGCACTGCCTCGCCGGGTATCTGCGCGAGACCGGCGCCGAGGTCGGGACGTACCGCAGCGGCGGTCATCTGCCCCTGCTGGCGGAGCAGCGCCCCGACCTGGTGGTGCTCTCGCCGGGCCCCGGCACCCCGTCCGACTTCGGCACCGCCGCCACCCTTGCCGAGGCCGAGCGGCTCGGTATCCCCGTCTTCGGCGTCTGCCTCGGCCTCCAGGGCATCGTCGAGTACCTCGGCGGCACCCTCGGTGTGCTGCCCGAGCCGGTGCACGGCAAGCCCTCCCGGGTCCGGCGCACCGAGGCCGACTCGATGCTGCTGGACGGGCTGCCCAAGAGCTTCACCGTGGGCCGCTACCACTCCCTCTACGCCGACCCGGCCACCCTGCCCGACTCCCTGCGGGTCACGGCGGCCACCGAGGACGGGCGGGTCGCGATGGCGGTCGAGGCGCCCCGGCACCAGTTCGCCGCGGTCCAGTTCCACCCCGAGTCGATCATGACGAACGCCGGGCACACCGGCCGCCAGGTCGTACACAACGCGGTCGCCCACCTGACCCGTACCCCGATCGGAGCCCTGCGGTGAGCGCCGTGCTCCCGGCCCCGGTGTCGGTGTCGGCGAGCGGTGACCCCGAGCCCGTCGACCTGGCCGCGGTGACGGCCCTGTTCGAGCCGCGCGTGATCGCGGCGCAGGCGCACACCGGCGAGCTGGATTTCGCCCAACTGCCCGAGCCCACCCGGCGGTTGCTGCGCGGCTACACCGCCCCGCTGCGCCGCGAGACCTTCACCGCGGGCCGGCTCGCCGCGGCCCGCGCCACCGCCGCACTGACCGGGATGCCCCGGTGGCTGAGCGCGGACGCGCGCGGGGCGCCGAGCTGGCCGTACGGAGTGGCCGGTTCGCTCAGCCACACCAACCGGGTCGCCCTGTGCGTGACCGGGCCCGCCGACGGCGTCGGGCTCGGCATCGACATCGAACCCCTGGAGACGGGCGCGGAGTTGCTCTCCGCCCTGCACTACGTGTGCACCCCCGAGGAGCGCGAGCGGCTGCGCGACGTGCCCGACCCGGCCCGTGCCGTGCTGCGGCTGTTCTGCGTCAAGGAGGCCCTGTACAAGGCGCTGCCGCCGGACACCCAGGACGGCGTCTCCTTCCAGTCCGTCGACCTGGAGTGGGAGGAGCCGCGGGCCGGGCGGGACCCGGGCGAGCCGGTCCTGCTGCGCGTGGCGCGCGGCCCGGCGCCCGGCACCGAGGGCCGCTGTGCCGTGGTCGGCAGCCGCATGATCGCGGCGGTCGCCCTGCGCCGGCCGCCCGATTCCCGTACCCGCCCCGAACGTACCGGCCCCGATCGTGCTCGCCCCGAACCCCGCCTCGATCCCTCTATCCCGCAGGACGGACAGCAGACATGACCACCAGACAGCACACCGTGTGCGTGATCGGCGCGGGACCGCGGGGTCTCTCCGTGATCGAGCGGCTCTGCGCCGCCGCCCGTGCCGCCGCCCCCGACACCGCGATCGGCATCCACGTCGTCGACCCGCACGCGCCCGGCGCCGGCCAGGTCTGGCGCACCAGCCAGTCCGCGCACCTGCTGATGAACACGGTGGCCGGACAGATCTCGGTGTTCACCGACGCCAGCGTCGAGCTGACCGGCCCCCTGGAACCGGGCCCCAGCCTGCACGCCTGGGCCGAGGCCCTGCTCGCCGGGGACATCCCCGGCCACTACCCCGACCAAGTCCTCGACGAGGCCCGCGCGTTGGGCCCCGACACCTACCCCACCCGCGCCTTCTACGGCCACTACTTGCGCTGGGCCTTCGACCGTACGGTCGCGGGCGCCCCGGACTGCGTGACCGTCACCTGGCACCGGTCCCGCGCGGTCGCCCTGGACGACGAGGCCGTGGCCCTCGCCACCGGTCATCCGCCGCGCCAGCGGGTCACGTTGGAGGACGGCGAGGTCCTGGAGCACCTCGACGCGGTCGTCCTGTCCCAGGGCCACCTGCCCGCCCGGCCGACCGCGGTGGAGGAGCAGTTCGCCGCACTGGCCCGCGAGCACGGCCACACCCACCTCCCGCCCGCCAACCCCGCCGACACCGAACTGGAGTGCGTCCAGCCGGGCCAGCCCGTGCTGCTGCGCGGCCTCGGCCTGAACTTCTTCGACTACATGGCCCTGCTCACCACCGGCCGCGGCGGCAGCTTCACCCGCGTCTACGGCCGCCTGGTCTACCTGCCCTCCGGCCGCGAGCCCCGGATGTACGCCGGCTCCCGGCGCGGCGTGCCCTACCAGGCGCGCGGCGAGAACGAGAAAGGCCCGCACGGCCGGCACGAGCCGCTGCTGCTCACCCCGGCTCGGATCGCCCGCCTGCAGGCCGCGCGCGGCACCGACGGCGCCGACTTCCAGCGGGACGTGTGGCCGCTGGTCGCCAAGGAGGTCGAGACCGTCTACTACCGGACGCTGCTGACCGCCCGCGGCCGCGGCGACCGCGCGGAGTCGTTCCAGCGGGCCTTCCTGCGCGCGCTGCCGGGCACGTCCGCGGAGGAGACGGTGCTCGACGCGTACGAGATCGGGGAGAAGGACCGCTGGGACTGGGACCGGCTCTCCCGGCCGTACCAGGACCAGGAGTTCGGCAGCCCGGAGGACTTCACGGCCTGGCTCCTGGACCATCTGCGCGAGGACGTCGCCGAGGCCCGCAGCGGCAATGTGAGCGGTCCGCTCAAGGCGGCCCTCGACGTGCTGCGCGATCTGCGCAACGAGATCCGGCTGGTCGTCGACCACGGCGGGCTGCACGGCGACTCCCACCGCGAGCACCTGGACCGCTGGTACACGCCGCTGAACGCGTTCCTGTCCATCGGGCCGCCCGCGTCCCGCATCGAGGAGGCGGCCGCGCTGATCGAGGCGGGCGTGCTGCACATCATCGGCCCCGACCTGCGCGTCGACGTCGACCGGCAGGGCTTCCACGCCCACTCGCCGCTGGTGCCGGGCTCTCGGATCAGCGCCGAGGTGCTGATCGAGGCGCGGCTGCCCGACATCACGCTCAGCCGCACCGAGGACCCGCTGCTGCGGCGGCTGCTGGACAGCGGCCAGTGCGCCACGCACCGGATCGCCACCCGCAACGGCACCTGGATCTACACCGAGGGCGTCGCGGTCACCCCGCGCCCCTTCCAGCTCCTGGACGCCGCCCGGCGCCCGCACCCGCGCCGGTACGCCTTCGGCGTCCCCACGGAGTCGGTGCACTGGGTGACGGCGGCGGGCATCCGGCCCGGCGTCAACTCGGTCACCCTGACCGACTCCGACGCGATCGCGCAGGCGGCGCTGGGGGCGGTGCTGGAACAGCGGGACAGCCTGGAGCGGACAGCCGCCTGATGTGACGTACGGCCCGCGGTCCGTGCCCTGTGGTGCGGGCCGCGGGCGCCCCTGAACCTCACCGGAAGAGGACCACCATGACCTTCCAACTCTCCCCGGAGCTCGCCGCCGTGGTGGACTCCGGGCTGCTGTCCCCGGTGCGCGCGGGTACGCCCGTGGAGGCGGCGGTGTCGGACGCGGCCTGGCTCGCGGCCATGGTCGAGGCCGAGACCGCGCTCGTGCGGGCGCAGGCCCGGCTGGGCACCGTGCCCGAGTCCGCGGCGGCGGCGATCGTCGAGGCCGCCCGACCCGAGCGGCTCGACCTGGTCGCGCTGGCCCGCGCGTCCCGCGAGACGGCCAACCCCGTCGTGGGGTTCGTGAAGGCGCTGACCGCCGTGGTCGCCGCCGAGGACCCGGCCGCCGCCGAGTACGTGCACCGCGGCTCCACCAGCCAGGACATCCTGGACACGGCCACCATGCTGGTCGTCCGCCGGGCCGGCGTGCTGATCCGGGCCGACCTCGACCGGTGCGCGGCCGCCCTGGAGCGGCTGGCCCGCACCCACCGGGCCACCCCGATGGCCGGTCGCACCCTCACCCTGCACGCGGTGCCCACCACCTTCGGCCTGAAGGCGGCGGGCTGGCTGCACCTGGTGACCGAGGCCCGCCGCCGCACGGCCGCGCTCGCTGCCGCCCTCCCGGTCGAACTGGGCGGAGCCGCAGGCACCTTGGCCGGCTACCTGGAGCACGCGAACAACCCCGGCGACGACTACGCCGACCGCCTGGTCGAGGCGTACGCGCACGAGACCGGCCTGGCCCCGGCCACCCTGCCCTGGCATGTCCTGCGGACCCCGATCGCCGACACCGGGGCGGTGTGCGCCTTCCTCGCCGCCGCGCTCGGCAAGATCGCGGTCGACGTCCAGTCGCTGGCCCGCACCGAGGTCGGCGAGGTCACCGAACCGGCGGTGGCCGGCCGGGGCGCGTCCTCGGCGATGCCGCACAAACGCAACCCCGTCCTCGCCACGCTGATCCGCTCTGCCGCGCTCCAAGTCCCGCAGCACGCGGCCGTGTTGTACGGCGCGATGCTCGCGGAGGACGAGCGCTCGGGCGGCGCCTGGCACGCCGAGTGGCAGCCCCTGCGGGAATGCCTGCGGCTGGCGGGCGGCGCGGCCCACACGGCGGTGGAACTCCTGACGGGCCTCACGGTCGACGCCGACCGCATGCGCGCCAACCTCGACCTGACCGGGGGACAGATCGTCTCCGAGCGGGTGGCGGCCGTACTGACCCCGCTGCTCGGCAAGGCGCAGGCGCGGGCGCTGCTGACTCGGGCCTCGCACGAGGCGGCGGACCGTGGGACGAGCCTCGCGGAGGTCCTCTCGGCGGCTCCGGAGGTGACTCGGCACCTGACAGCGGCGGAACTGGAGGAGTTGCTGGACCCGACCCGGTATCTGGGGGCGGCGCCGGGGCTGGTGGACCGGGCGGTGGGCGGCCCGGACCGGGCGGTACCGCACCGGTCGGCGGCATGAGTCGACCGGGGGCGTTGGCGTTCCCTTGAACCGTCCTTGACCGCTCTTCAGCAGCCTGGGCGTATGAATCCCGAACCCGCCGCGGAACGACGGCAGTTGCTCGACACCCTCCAGGGTCTGCTGGACGCCCTGCCGGGTCCGGCCGACGGGGTGCCGCCGCGGGCCGAGGAGGTTCTGGCGTATCTGGAGACCGGCCGGGGGCGCCCTCTCGGCACCTCTTCCGCCCGTCCACCGGGGACCCCGCACGGGGACGCGGCCGTGGAGGCGTCGCTGCGGCTGGTGATCGAGGCGTTCACGGCGTTCCTGAGCGCGCGGGGGGACCCGGCCGGTCCGCGGTGAGGCCGGTCAGCTGTGGGTATGCACATCGTCAGGGTTGTCCACAGGGTCTGCCGTGTTTGCGCCACCGCGCTGTACCGTCGGCACGAGTTGATGTTCGTGCGGCCGGGAGACGGCCGGGGTTCGGGGGAGGCGGTCGGTGTGATCGACGGCGGTGCGGCGCAGGATTCGGGCGAGCGGAGCTCGCTGTCCCGGCGGCTGCCCCGGGTGCGCGGGTTCGCCCAGTGGCCCGGGAACGGCACCCCGAAGGAGGAGGGCAAGTCCCTGCGGGACCGCGTGCCGCGCGGTACGCACGCACTCCTCGACCTGGACCCCGCCCGCCCCGACGCCCTCACGGCGGTGGAGGAGTCCAACCGCGGCCGGATCCCCGAGCTGACGCCGATAAGGGTGGGCCGGATGGCGGCCACCCCGTTCGCCTTCCTGCGCGGATCGGCGGGCCTGATGGCCCACGACCTCGCCCGCACCCCCATGACCCGCGTCCTCGCCCAGATCTGCGGCGACGCCCACGCGGCGAACTTCGGCCTGTACGGCGACCCGCGCGGCGGACTGGTCATCGACCTGAACGACTTCGACGAGACGCTGCTCGGCCCCTGGGAGTGGGACCTGAAGCGGCTCGCGGCCTCGCTGGTGCTGGCCGGCCGGGAGGCGGGCGCCGCCGAGGACACCTGCCGCAAGGCGGCGCACGACGCGGTGGGCGCGTACCGGCGCACGATGCGGCTGCTCGCCAAGCTCCCGGTGCTGGACGCCTGGAACGCCATCGCGGACGAGGAGCTGGTCTCCCACACCGACGCCCATGACCTGCTGGGCACGCTGGAGCGGGTGGCCGAGAAGGCGCGCTCCAACACCAGCGGCCGGTTCGCGGCGAAGTCGACGGAGCCGACCGAGGACGGCGGCCGCCGCTTCGTGCCCGCACCGCCGGTGCTGAGCAGCACGCCGGACAAGGAGGCGGCGGAGGTGGCGGCCTCCCTGGAGGAATACGTCGGCACGCTCTCCGAGGACCGCCTCCCCCTGCTGGCCAGGCACGCGGTGCACGACGTGGCGTTCCGCGTGGTCGGCACGGGCAGCGTGGGCACCCGTTCCTACGTCGTCCTCCTGCTGGACCACCGGGGCGAACCGCTGGTCCTCCAGGTGAAGGAGGCCCGCCCCTCGGCACTGGTCCCGCACCTGGCGACGGCAGGCTTCGAGACCCCGTCCGTGGCACACGAGGGCCGCCGCGTGGTCCTGGGCCAGAAGCGCATGCAGGTGGTCAGCGACATCCTGCTCGGCTGGACGACGGTCGAGGGCCGCCCCTTCCAGGTACGCCAGTTCCGCAACCGCAAGGGCAGCGTGGACCCGGCCGCCCTCTCCCCCGACCAGCTCGACGACTACGGCCGCATGACCGGCGCCCTCCTGGCCCGAGCCCACTCCCACAGCGCCGACCCCCGCCTCATCGCCGGCTACTGCGGCAAGAACGAGGAACTCGACGAGGCCATAGCGACCTTCGCGGTGGCATACGCGGACCGCACGGAAGCAGATCACGCGGACCTGGTGAAGGCGGTGCGGGAGGGGAAGATCGCGGCGGAAGAAGGGGTGTGAGAACCCACCCCCAGGGGCGCGGGGAACTGCGCGCCCAGCCACAACGGCGCGACAGACAACACACGACCTGCCGCGCCGAGGGAACTACTACTCTGGTCGAGTGACAACCCCGGAAGAAGATCAGACCCCCCGCCCGGAAGAGCGACTCGAACGCGCCGTACGCGCAGCGGAACAGGCACTGATCGAGTACGAGATCGCCGTAGAGACCTTCCGCGTGGAGGTCGAGAACTTCTCCCGGCTGCACCACCAGAAGCTGGGCCCGATGTACGCCCGCCTCGACGATCTGGAAGCAAGGATCGCCGAGGCGAAAGCAGCCCGCACCGGTGACCCGGAGGACGTCCGCAAGGCGGAGGAGGCCCGCGCGCGGGTCATGCCGATGCCGGGCGTCGAGGAGCTGTTCCACGGCTGGATGGACGGCGAGGGCCTGTTCCCGGAGGCGTCCGCGATGCTCACGGACCAGCCGGTACGGCCCCCGCAGCGGGTCCGCCCCAGCGAGGAGGCCCGCAAGCTCTACCGCGAGCTGGCCCGCAAGGCCCACCCCGACCTGGCCCAGGAGGACGGGGAGCGGGCGCGCCGCGAGGAGTTCATCACCCGCGTCAACGCCGCGTACGCCCGGGGCGACGAGGCCCTGCTGAAGGAGCTGGCCGAGGAGTGGGCGGCGGGTCCGGCCCCGAAGGAGCGGCAGCCGAGCCCCGCCGAGGAGCTCTATGCCCGCCTCGAGTGGCTCTCCGAGCGCAAGGAGATGCTCACCCTGGTCGTACGGGAGCTGGAGGACAGCGCGATCGGCTCCATGCTGCGGCTGGCCCCGGACGACCCGGACAAGCTGCTGGAGGAGATCGCCGAGCAGCTCCTGTCCGACGTGGCCGCGCGCGAGGCGGAGCTGGCCGAACTGCTCGGGTAGTGAGGGAGGCGGCCGGACCGCGCGTGCCACCGGGTACCGTCGGTGGCATGCATTTCGGATCTGGCGTGCCCACGGTCGAGGTCACGGACCTCAAGGACGGCGATTTCCTCCTGGACGTCCGCGAGGACGACGAGTGGCAGGCGGGCCACGCCGAGGGGGCGCTGCACATCCCCATCAGCGAGTTCGTCGCCCGCTACGGCGAGCTGACCGAGGCCGCCCCGCAGGACGGCCGGGTCAATGTGATCTGCCGCTCCGGAGGCCGCAGCGCCCAGGTCGCGATGTACCTGGTCCAGCAGGGCATCGACGCGGTGAACGTCGACGGCGGCATGCAGGTGTGGGCGGCCGCGGGCCGACCGGTCGTCACGGACGAGGGCAAGCCCGGCTTCGTGCTCTGAGCCGCACGCCTCACCCCAGAGGATGCGCCGCCAGCAAGTCCCCCAGCGCCTCCTCGTGCGCCGCCGCCGGGCCGAGCGACAGTTCCAGCTGCTTGGCCCAGGCGTGGTACCGGTGCAGGGGATAGTCGACGTCGGCCCCGAACCCTCCGTGCAGATGCTGCGCCGTCTGCACGATCCGCCGTACCCCCTCCGCGGCCCAGATCTTGGCCACGGCGACATCCGCGGCGACCGGCAGCGCCCCCGGCGCCCGCGCCGTGATCCGCCAGGCGGCCTGCCACAGGGTGACCTCCATGGCCCGCAGGTCGATGTACCGGTCTGCGGCCTGCACGGCGACCGCCTGGAAGGTGGCGAGCGGGTGGCCGAACTGCTCCCGCTTGCCGGTGTAGTCACTGGTCATCCGCAGCACCCGGTCCCCGAGCCCGAGCGCCAGCGCACACGTCCCGACCGTCAGCAGCTCCCGCAGCCGCTCCCAGGCGCCCTCCGCCGTCACCACCTCCCGCTCCGCGAGCCGCACGGAGTCGAGCCGCAGCTCCCCGAGCCGCTCCCCGGTGGTGGAGTACTGCTCGGCGAGGCCGACCCCGTCCTGTTCCCTCGGCACCAGCGCCAGCACGGCCCGGTCACCGTCCGCGCTCGCCGGTACGACGACGAGATCGGCGTCGCACGCCCACGGCACCGCCGTCTGCGCACCGTCCAGCACCCACCCCGCACCGTCCCGGCGCGCCGTCACCGCCAGCTCGGCCGGGTCGTGCCCGGTACGGCCGTGCGCGGCGACCGTCAGCGCGACCTCGCCGCGCCCGGCCCGCGCGAGCAGCCCGGACTCCAGGTCCTGGCCGCCGTACGCCTGAAGGACGGCCAGTGCGGCGCTGTGCTCCAGCAGCGGCACCCGCGCCAGCACTCCCGCCGCCTCGCGCAGCACGAGACAGAGCGCCACGGCGTCCAGGCCGGCGCCGCCGTGCTCCTCGGCGAGCAGCAGGCTCAGCAGGTCGGCGTCGGCGAGCCGGGACCACAGCGCGCGGTCGAAGTCCTCGGCCACGGCGCCCCGGGTGAGCGCGGGGCTCGGCACGGCGTCCGGCTCGACCCCGGCGAACACCCCCCGTGCCGCCTCGGCCGCCGCCTGCTGCTCCTCGCTGAAGGTGAAGTCCACGGTCCCGCCCTTCCGTGCCCGGAGTCCCGCTCACAGAGATCTGACGGTGCGTCAAGATAGAACAGGTTCTAGAAGAAGGGAACGCCCGGACCGGGGATCTTCTTCTGGATCTTCACCCCCTTTCCCATGGATCTTCACCCCTCTCACCAGTGGATCTTCGGCCCGCACCAACCGCTCCGCAGACGTGACCTTGCCGTGAGCCGAGCGCCGTAAGGTGTCCCCCCGAGGCAGGGCCGCCCGGGGGAGGTTCTGCCGTCGACCGACATCGGGGAACGGGGCGGAATGGACGCGTACGACGCAGTGGGCGAGGCCCGGCACGGGCCGGAGCCCCGCAGCGGTGTGGCCGCGCTCTCCCTGCGCTACCAGATCGCCGCCGCCCTCGCCCTCGCCGTCGTAGCGGTCGCCGTCTGTGTCCACATCGGCATGGTCTTCCTGCACGTCGCCCCCTCCAACACGGTCAGCAAGCAGCACGGCTCGGCGATCGAGGACTGGATCTATCCGGAGTTCGAGCAGAACTGGAAGCTCTTCGCGCCCAATCCGCTCCAGCAGAACATCGCCGTGGAGGTCCGCGCCGAGATCCGCGAGGCGGACGGCGGGATGCGCACCACCGGCTGGTACGACCTGTCCGCCCAGGACGGCCGGGACATCGACGGCAACCTGCTGCCGAGCCACACCCAGCAGAACGAGCTGCGCCGGGCCTGGGACTTCCTGGTCGCCACGCACGACGAGGACAACCGCCCGGTGGGCCTGCGCGGCGATCTGGCCGAGTCCTACCTACGCCGCATCGTGGTCCTGCGCCTCGACCGCGAGGACGCGGCCGGACCCGGCGGGGTCGTGCAGCGCGTCCAGGTCCGCTCGCGGACCACGAACGTGCAGCCTCCCGAGTGGAGCGAGGAAAAGGTGCCGGACAACCCGGTGTACCGGGAGCTGCCCTGGTGGGAGCTGCCCGAGGACGAGGCAGTGGACGGGGCCGAGGGGGACCGGGCATGAACCGTGTCGCCCTCTGCCTCTCCGCGGGCATCGCCCGGGTCACCGAGTCCGCGCTCGGCCCGTACCAGACGGCCGTGGTCCGGATCGGCTTCGCCGCGACCTGGCTGCTCTTCCTGCTGCGCGAGCTGCCCCACCGCCATGAGCTGTACGGCCCCGACGGCCCCTGGAACTTCGCGCTCGCCGAGCAGCTGATCACCGCGAACGGCGCCTTCACGGCCCTGATCTGGACCGACGGCCGGCTCTGGTTCGAGCTGGTCTACGCCCTCGCCGTCCTCTTCGCCGTCCTGCTGCTGCTCGGCTGGCGGACCCGCACGATGTCCGTGCTGTTCATGGTCGGGGTGCTGTCGCTCCAGAACCGGTCCATCTTCATGGGCGACGGCGGCGACAACGTCCTGCACCTGATGTCGATCTACCTGGTCTTCACCCGCTGCGGCCGGGTCTGGTCGCTGGACGCGCGCAGAGCGGAACGCACGGGGGACAGGACCGACCGCGTGGGTCCGGTCCTGTGGGGCGTGCTCGGTCTGGTCCTGATCATGGCCGGTCTCGCGGGCCGGCTCGACGGCGACCGGACCGTGCCGCTGATCCTGTGGACCGTGTGGATCGCGCTGGCCGTGTGGTGGCTGGTCGGGCGTTTCGCGCGCACCGCCGAGCCGCGCGTCCTGCTCGATGTGATCGCGAACATCGTGCACAACGGCGCCCTGCTCGTGATCATGGCCGAGGCCTGTCTGATCTACGCCACCGCGGGCTGGTACAAGATCCAGGGCTCCCGCTGGCAGGACGGCACCGCCGTCTACTACCCCCTGCACCTGGACTACTTCTCCCCCTGGCCGGCCCTCGCCGACGCCCTCTCGGCCAGCGGCGTCATGGTGATGCTGGTGACGTACGGGACGGTCCTGGTCCAGGTCGCCTTTCCGTTCACGCTGTTCAACCGGCGGGTCAAGAACGTCCTGCTGGCCGCGATGATGTTCGAGCACGCGGTGATCGCGGTCGTCCTCGGCCTGCCGTTCTTCTCGCTGGCGATGATCGCGGCGGACGCGGTCTTCCTGCCGACGACCTTCCTGCGCCGCCTGGGCGCCTGGGCGGCCCGGATACCGGCCCGGCTGCCGGGCCCACGCAAGGGCGGCGACATGGCACTGCCCGAGCCCCGCAGCCCGGAGAACCCCGCGAACCCCGACAACCCCGAGAGCCCGGAGCAGACCCACGTAGGCTCCGCTCCATGACCACCCCCGTCACCACCTGGCACCGCCTCGCCGGCACGGCCGTACTCCTGGACGGCTTCCACGCCCTCAAGCACGCGGTGCGTTTCGGGGCGGAGATCCCGGTGGCGGTGGCGACGGACCGGGAAGCGACCCTCGCGCTGGCCGACGAACTGGCCCCCGACGTACGCGACCGTCTGTCCACCCTCCTCACGGAGGTCCCGGAGGAGACGTACCGCGCCCTGGTCCCGCGCCCGCACCCCACAGCCGTAGCGGCCCTGGCGGTACGTCCGTCCCGCGCGGCGAATCTGGAGCGGTTGGCGGCGAGGCCGCGCCCCACCCCGGTGGTCCTCCTCGACCACCCCCGCAACCTCGGCAACGCGGGTGCGGTCATCCGCCTGGCCGCGGGCTTCGGCGCGACGGGCGTCATCACCACCGGCACGCTGGACCCCTGGCACCCCACGGTCGTACGAGGCGGCGCGGGCCTCCACTTCGCGACAGCGGTGGAACGCCTCACACCGGAGGAACTCCCGAGCGGCCCCCTCTTCGCCCTGGACCCCGAGGGCGACGACATCCGGGACGTGAAACTCCCGGATGACGCCGTCCTCGCCTTCGGCTCAGAACGCAGCGGCCTCTCACCAGAGGTCCGCGAACGAGCCGACCACCTGCTGGCGCTACCGATGCGCCCGCAGGTGAGCAGCTACAACCTGGCGACGAGCGTAGGAATGACGCTCTACCACTGGAGTGCCTTCAGGGGTTCTTAGGCCTCCCGCCGAACCTCGACCACGCGGAAGCGGTTCGCGACGAACGCCCCGTCGCACAGCGCCGCGTTGGCCGCCGGGTTGCCGCCCGAGCCGTGGAAGTCGGAGAAGGCCGCGGTCTGGTTGACGTACACCCCGCCCGTCAGATTCAGCGACAACTGCGCCGCTTCCTCCAGACAGACCTCCTGCACCGCCTGCTCGACCTCGGAGTCGACGGTGTACGCCCCGACCGTCATCGCACCCTTGTCCCGAACCGTCCGCCGCAGCAGCGACACCGCGTCCGCGGCGGAGTCCATGGCCACCGCGAAGGACACCGGGCCGAAGCACTCGTTCATGTACGCGGCCTCGTCGTCCGGCTTGGCCCCGTCCAGCTTGACGATGACCGGCGTGCGGACGACCGCATCGGGGAAGTCCGGGTTCGCCACCTCGCGGGATGCGAGGGCGACTTCACCCAGTCCCGCCGCGGCCTCGAGGCGTGCCTTGACGTCCGGGTTGACGATCGCGCCGAGCAGCGCGTTCGCGCGGGCGTCGTCACCGAGGAGTCCGTCCACCGCGCGGGCGATGTCCGCGACGACCTCGTCGTACGTCCGCGGCCCGTCCTCGGTGCGGATGCCGTCCCGGGGGATCAGCAGGTTCTGCGGCGTCGTGCACATCTGCCCGCTGTACAGCGACAGCGAGAACGCCAGGTTGGACAGCATGCCCTTGTAGTTGTCGGTGGACTCCACGAGCACCGTGTTGACGCCGGCCTTCTCCGTGTAGACCTGCGCCTGGCGGGCGTTGGCCTCCAGCCAGTCGCCGAAGGCGGTCGAACCGGTGTAGTCGATGATCCGGATCTCGGACCGCACGGCGAGCGTCTTGGCGATGCCCTCACCGGGCCGCTCGGCGGCCAGCGCGACCAGGTTCGGGTCGAACCCGGCCTCGGCGAGCACCTCGCGCGCGACCTGCACGGTGAGCGCGAGCGGCAGCACCGCGCGCGGGTGCGGCTTCACCAGCACCGCGTTGCCCGTGGCGAGCGAGGCGAACAGGCCCGGGTAGCCGTTCCAGGTGGGGAAGGTGTTGCAGCCGATCATCAGCGCGATCCCGCGCGGTACCGCCGTGAACGCCTTGGTCAGCGCGAGCGGGTCCTTCTTGCCCTGCGGCTTGGTCCACTCCGCGGTGTCGGGCGTGCGGACCTGCTCCACATACGCGTACGCCACGGCCTCCAGGCCGCGGTCCTGCGCGTGCGGGCCGCCTGCCTGGAACGCCATCATGAACGCCTGGCCCGAGGTGTGCATGACCGCGTGCGCGAACTCGTGGGTGCGGTCGCTGATCCGCTTGAGGATCTCCACGCAGACCACCGCGCGGATCTCCGCGCCCGCGTCCCGCCAGGCCCGCTGTCCGGCCCTCATGGCGGGCAGCAGCACGTCCACGTCCGCGTGCGGGTACTCCACGCCCAGCGCCAGGCCGTACGGGGAGACCTCGCCGCCCACCCAGCCGTCGGTGCCGGGCTGGCCGAGGTCGATCCGGGTGCCGAGGAGGGCGTCGAAGGCGGCCTTGCCCGCCGCCATGTCCAGGCTGCCGTTCTCGCCGTAGGCCTTGGGGTGCTCGGGGTGCGGGGACCAGTACGCGCGCGTGCGGATCGCTTCCAGCGCCTGGTCGAGGGTGGGCCGGTGCTTGGCGATCAGGTCGTGGGGGGTGAGGGCGGCGGCCATGCGGGACCAACTCCTAGTCTCAAGAACTCTTCGTCGAGTTCATGACCTGGCAGAAACATGGGCAGGAACAGCCAGTCAGAGTTAGAGTAACCGAACGATCGGTCGGTTCAAGGGGGTCCGCCGCATCTGTGGAAAACCCCGTGCGGGAGGATCGCGGACATGACAGCAATCGACCTCAGCAGCCCCGTGGCCGTCGTCGGCACCGGCACCATGGGCCAGGGCATCGCCCAGGTCGCACTGATCGCAGGCCACCCCGTGCGGCTGTACGACGCCGTGCCCGGCAAGGCGCGGGAGGCGGCCGACGCGATCGGCGCCCGCCTCGACCGGCTGGTCGAGAAGGACCGGCTCAGCGACGCCGACCGGGTCGCCGCCCGGGCCCGGCTGATGCCCGCCGAGGCGCTCACCGACCTCGCCGACTGCGGCCTGGTGATCGAGGCCGTCCTGGAGCGCCTGGACATCAAGCAGGAACTGTTCCGGGCCCTGGAGGAGGTCGTCGACGACGACTGTCTGCTCGCCACCAACACCTCCTCCCTCTCCGTCACCGCCATCGGCGGCGCCCTCGCGAACCCCGGCCGCTTCGTGGGCCTGCACTTCTTCAACCCGGCCCCGCTGCTGCCGCTGGTCGAGGTGGTCTCCGGGTTCGCGACCGACGTCACCTCGGCCACGCACGCGTACGAGACGGCCCGCGCCTGGGGCAAGACGCCGGTCGCCTGCGCCGACACCCCGGGCTTCATCGTCAACCGCATCGCGCGGCCCTTCTACGCCGAGGCCTTCGCCGTCTACGAGGCCCAGGGCGCCGACCCCGCCACCATCGACGCCGTGCTGCGCGAGTGCGGCGGCTTCAAGATGGGCGCCTTCGAACTGACCGACCTGATCGGCCAGGACGTCAACGAGTCCGTCACCCACTCCGTGTGGCAGTCCTTCTTCCAGGACGTCCGCTTCACGCCCTCCCTCGCCCAGCGCCGCCTGGTGGAGTCCGGCCGCCTGGGCCGCAAGAGCGGGCACGGCTGGTACGACTACTCCGATGAGCTCGGGGCCGCCGAGCGCCCCGAACCGCACACCGCCGAGCCGGAGCGCGCGCCCGCGTATGTCGTCGCCGAGGGCGACCTGGGCCCCGCCGCCGAACTGCTCACGCTGCTGCGCGAGGCGGGTATCCCGGTGCGCGAGGAGGACGAGGACCACGGCACCCGCCTGGTCCTGCCCAGCGGCGGCCAGCTGGCGCTCGCCGACGGGCAGACCTCCGTGGAGTTCCGGGACGTTGTCTATTTCGACCTGGCGCTCGACTACCGCCGGGCCACCCGGATCGCCCTGTCCGCCTCCCAGGACACCTCCCCGCAGACCCTCGCCGAGGCCATCGGCCTGTTCCAGGCGCTCGGCAAGCAGGTCAGCGTCATCGGGGACGTGCCCGGCATGATCGTCGCCCGTACGGTCGCCCGGATCGTCGACCTCGCCCATGACGCCGTCGCCAAGGGCGTGGCCACCGAGGAGGACATCGACACAGCCATGCGGCTCGGCGTCAACTACCCGCTCGGCCCCTTCGAGTGGAGCCGCCGGCTCGGCCGCAACTGGGCCTACGCCCTCCTCGACGACCTGCACCTGCGCGACCCCTCCGGGCGGTACGCGCCCTCCCTCGCGCTGTACCGGCACGCCTACGCCACCGACAAGCGGGAGGGCAGCGGCTCATGACCACCGCCAAGCGCGACACGTACACCCCTGAGACGCTGCTGTCGGTCGCCGTCGGGGTCTTCAACGAACGCGGCTACGACGGCACCTCCATGGAGCATCTCTCCAGGGCCGCCGGGATCTCCAAGTCGTCGATCTACCACCACGTCTCCGGCAAGGAGGAGCTGCTGCGCCGCGCCGTGAGCCGGGCCCTGGACGGGCTGTTCGGCATCCTCGACGAGGAGCACGCGCGTGTGGGGCGCGCCTCGGACCGCCTGGAGCACGTCGTGCGGCGCATGGTCGAGGTGCTGATAACCGAGCTGCCCTATGTGACGCTGCTGCTGCGGGTGCGCGGCAACACCGACACCGAGCGGTGGGCGCTGGAGCGGCGCCGCGACTTCGACCACGAGGTCGCCGAGCTGCTGAAGGCGGCGGCCGCCGACGGGGACCTGCGCGGGGACGTGGAGGTGCGGCTCGCCACCCGGCTGGTCTTCGGGATGATCAACTCCATCGTGGAGTGGTACCGGCCGGACGGCCGGGGCATGGGCGAGCGCGAGGTCGCCGACGCCGTGGTGCAGGTGGTGTTCGGGGGGCTGCGAAAGGCGGCCTGAGAGCCGCTGTCAGCCCTGTGGCTCCAGGTCCTCCTCCTCGAAGACCAGCAGGGTGCGGGTGCTGAGCACCTCGGGGATGGCCTGGAGGCGAGTGAGGACCAGTTCCCGCAGCGCCCGGTTGTCGGGCGTGTGCACCAGCAGCAGGACGTCGAAATCGCCCCCCACCAGCGCGATGTGCGAGGCCCCCGGCAACTGCCTGAGCTGCTCGCGCACGGTCCGCCAGGTGTTCTGCACGATCTTCAGCGTGATGTACGCCGACGTCCCGTGCCCCGCGCGTTCATGGTCGACGCGGGCGCCGAAACCCCGGATGACGCCGTCCTCGATGAGGCGGTTGATGCGCGCGTAGGCGTTGGCGCGCGAGACATGGACCCGCTCGGCGACGGACCGTATGGAGGCGCGGCCGTCCGCCTGGAGCATCTGGAGGATGTCCTGATCGATGGCGTCGAGGGGACGGGGTGGCGGCGGAGCCGCGCCGTCGGGGCCCTCGACCATTTGTTCAGGTGCCATGTCCCCCCGCCTCCCTGTCGTGGACGTACTGCGTTCATTGCAGGCTGTGGAGAACCGTTTGTCCACAGCCTGGAGGTGCCTGTAGCCAAAATGTGCCGACGACCGAACAATCGGTAGGTGAGGCGGGTCACAGCCGACACGTCTCCCGTAGCCACTCCCACGAGGAGGTGCCGTCATGACGGTCATGGAGCAGCGGGGCGCGTACCGGCCATCGCCGCCGCCCGCCTGGCAGCCCCGTACCGACCCCGCGCCGCTGCTGCCCGACGCGGAGCCCTACCGCGTCCTCGGCACGGAAGCGGCGGCCAAGGCCGACCCCGGTCTGCTGCGCCGCCTCTACGCCGAACTGGTGCGCGGCCGTCGGTACAACGCCCAGGCCACCGCCCTGACCAAGCAGGGCCGCCTGGCCGTCTATCCGTCCACCACCGGACAGGAGGCCTGCGAGGTCGCCGCCGCGCTCGCCCTTGAGGAGCGCGACTGGCTCTTCCCGAGCTACCGCGACACCCTCGCCGCCGTCGCCCGCGGCCTGGACCCCGTGCAGGCGCTCACCCTGCTGCGCGGCGACTGGCACACCGGCTACGACCCGCGCGAGCACCGCATCGCCCCGCTGAGCACGCCGCTCGCCACCCAGCTCCCGCACGCCGTCGGCCTCGCCCACGCCGCCCGCCTCAAGGGCGACGACGTGGTCGCGCTCGCCATGGTCGGCGACGGCGGCACCAGCGAGGGCGACTTCCACGAGGCGCTGAACTTCGCCGCAGTCTGGCAGGCGCCGGTCGTCTTCCTGGTCCAGAACAACGGCTTCGCGATCTCCGTACCGCTCGCCAAGCAGACCGCGGCCCCGTCGCTGGCCCACAAGGCCGTCGGCTACGGCATGCCCGGCCGCCTGGTCGACGGCAACGACGCCGCCGCCGTGCACGAGGTCCTCACCGACGCCGTGGCCCACGCGCGTGCGGGCGGCGGCCCCACCCTGATCGAGGCGATCACCTACCGGATCGACGCCCACACCAACGCCGACGACGCCACCCGCTACCGCGGTGACTCCGAGGTGGAGACCTGGCGCGGACACGACCCGATCGCCCTGCTGGAGCACGAGCTGACCGAGCGCGGCCTCATCGACGAGGCCGGCATCCAGGCCGCGAAGGACGCCGCCGAGGAGATGGCCGCCGAGCTGCGCGAGCGCATGAACGCGGACCCGGTGCTCGACCCCATGGACCTGTTCGCCCATGTGTACGCCGAGCCCACCCCCCAACTGCGGGAGCAGCAGGCACAGCTGCGCGCCGAGCTGGCAGCCGAGGGAGACGAGCGATGACCACCGTCGCGGTGAAACCCGCCACCATGGCACAGGCCCTCACGCGCGCGCTGCGCGACGCCATGGCGGACGACCCGTCCGTGCACGTCATGGGCGAGGACGTCGGCACCCTCGGCGGTGTCTTCCGGGTCACCGACGGACTCGCCAAGGAGTTCGGCGAGGACCGCTGCACCGACACCCCGCTCGCCGAGGCGGGCATCCTCGGCACCGCCGTCGGCATGGCCATGTACGGCCTGCGGCCGGTGGTGGAGATGCAGTTCGACGCGTTCGCCTACCCGGCCTTCGAGCAGCTGATCTCCCATGTCTCCCGGATGCGCAACCGCACCCGCGGCGCCATGCCCCTGCCGATCACCATCCGCGTCCCCTACGGCGGCGGCATCGGCGGTGTGGAGCACCACAGCGACTCCTCCGAGGCGTACTACATGGCGACCCCGGGCCTCCATGTCGTCACCCCCGCCACCGTCGCCGACGCCTACGGCCTGCTGCGCGCGTCCATCGCCTCCGACGACCCGGTCGTCTTCCTGGAGCCCAAGCGGCTGTACTGGTCCAAGGACTCCTGGAACCCCGAGGAGCCGCAGAGCGTTGAACCGATCGGCCGTGCGGTGGTGCGGCGCTCGGGCCGGAGCGCCACGCTGATCACGTACGGTCCGTCCGTGCCGGTCTGCCTCGAAGCCGCCGAGGCGGCCCGCGAGGAGGGCTGGGACCTGGAAGTCGTCGACCTGCGCTCGCTGGTGCCGTTCGACGACGAGACGGTCTGCGCCTCGGTACGACGGACCGGACGAGCGGTCGTCGTGCACGAGTCGGGCGGTTTCGGCGGCCCGGGAGGGGAGATCGCGGCCCGCGTCACGGAGCGCTGCTTCCACCACCTGGAGGCACCGGTGCTGCGCGTCGCCGGGTTCGACATCCCCTATCCGCCGCCGATGCTGGAGCGTCACCACCTGCCCGGCGTGGACCGGATCCTGGACGCCGTGGGGCGTCTGCAATGGGAGGCCGAGAGCTGATGGCACAGGTGTTGGAGTTCAAGCTCCCCGACCTCGGCGAGGGGCTCACCGAGGCGGAGATCGTGCGCTGGCTGGTCCAGGTCGGCGATGTCGTCGCCGTCGACCAGCCGGTCGTCGAGGTCGAGACGGCCAAGGCGATGGTCGACGTCCCCTGCCCCTACGCCGGTGTGGTCACCGCCCGCTTCGGCGAGGAGGGCTCCGAACTGCCCGTGGGCGCCCCGCTGATCACCGTCGCCGTGGGCGCCCCGGCCTCCGACAGCGAGGCCGCGGGCTCCGGCAACGTCCTGGTGGGCTACGGCACCTCCGAGGCCCCCGCGCGACGCAGGCGGGTACGCCCCGCGCAGCCGACGCCGCCCGAGAGCGTGGCGCGGCCCGTCGGCACCGCGGCCGGGCACCGGCCCGCCGACGACACGTCATCGGCCGTTGCCCTGACCCGTGCTGACGGCCCGGTACCCGTGATCTCCCCGCTGGTTCGCCGCCTCGCCCGTGAGAACGGCCTGGACCTGCGGGAGTTGCACGGCTCCGGTCCGGAAGGGCTGATCCTGCGCGCGGACGTGGAGTACGCCCTGCGGGCCGCCGCCGCACAGGGACGCACAGCACAGGCCCCCGCCCCCGCACCCGTCACCGCCCTCGCCCCCGTCACCGTCGGCGAGACCCGCACCCCTCTCAAGGGCGTCCGCGGTGCCGTGGCCGACAAGCTCTCCCGCAGCCGGCGGGAGATCCCGGACGCGACCTGCTGGGTGGACGCCGACGCGACCGAGCTGATGCGCGCCCGCACCGCGATGAACGCCGCGGGGGGCTCGAAGATCTCCCTCCTGGCCCTGCTGGCCCGTATCTGCACCGCCGCCCTGGCCAGGTTCCCGGAGCTGAACTCCACCGTGGACCAGGAGGCCCGGGAGATCGTCCGGTTCGACCACGTCCACCTGGGCTTCGCGGCCCAGACCGAGCGCGGCCTGGTCGTGCCGGTCGTGCGCGACGCCCACGCACGGGACGCGGAGTCGCTGACCGCCGAGTTCGCCCGGCTCACCGAGTCGGCCCGCACCGGCGCCCTGACACCGGCGGAGCTCACCGGCGGCACCTTCACGCTGAACAACTACGGTGTCTTCGGGGTGGACGGCTCCACGCCGATCATCAACCACCCCGAGGCGGCCATGCTCGGCGTCGGCCGGATCATCCCCAAGCCGTGGGTGCACGAGGGCGAGCTGGCCGTGCGCCAGGTCGTCCAGCTCTCGCTCACCTTCGACCACCGGGTCTGCGACGGCGGCACGGCGGGCGGCTTCCTGCGCTACGTGGCGGACTGCGTGGAGCAACCGGCGGTGCTGCTGCGCACCCTCTGATTGCGGGACCTCCCCCACGTTCCCTGTGATCCACGGGACCCGCATACTCAGGGGGTGACCGCGTACGAGCCCCCGGGCGACCCGGGTACCGAGGCGTACGACGCCGTCGTGCTCGCCGGGGGTGTCGCCCGGCGGCTCGGCGGCGCGGACAAGCCCGGCATCGGCGTCGGCGGGCGTCCGCTGCTGGAGCGGGTGCTCGCCGCCTGCGCCGACGCCCGCACCACCGTCGTCGTCGCCGATGAGCGGCCCACCGCCCGCCCGGTGACCTGGGCGCGCGAGGACCCGCCCGGCGGCGGCCCGCTGGCCGCCCTCGGCGCCGGACTGCGCGCCACCACGGCGGACCGCCTCGTGCTCCTCTCCGCCGACCTGCCGTTCCTCGACGCCGCCACCGTCCGGCGCCTGCTCACCGCGCTCGGCGCGAGCGGCGCCGACGGAGCGCTGCTCACCGACGCCGAAGGCCGTGACCAGCCGCTCGTCGCCGCGTACCGCGCACCCGTGCTGCGCGAGGCCCTCGCCGCGCTCACCGAGGAGCACGGCACCCTGACCGGCCTGCCGCTGCGCCGTCTCACCGCCGGTCTCCGCCTCAGCCGCGTCCCCGACCCCGTCGCGTCCTTCGACTGCGACACCTGGGACGACATCGCCACCGCCAGGGCACGCATCAGGGAGCATGGGCACGTGTTGGATGAATGGATTTCCGCAGTCAAGGACGAGCTGGGCATCGAGCTCGACGTCGACATCAAGGTCCTGCTGGACCTGGCCCGCGACGCCGCCCACGGCGTGGCGCGGCCCGCGGCCCCGCTGACCACCTTCCTCGTCGGCTACGCCGCCGCGCGCGGCGACGGCAGCCCCGAGGCGGTCGCCGAGGCCGCCCGTAAGGCCGCGGACCTCGCCACGCGCTGGGCCGCGGAACAGGCCCCGAAGGCGGCGGACGACGCCGGCCCGGACGCCGGATGACCCCCCGCAGCGTCCAGAACGACCAGGACGCCGAGGACCTCGACGTCGAGGAGGTGCTCGCCCTCGTGAAGGAGAACCGCACGGGCGACCCCACACCTGCCCCGCGAGACCGGCCCGACAGCCCCGAGCAGCGCCAGTCCGGACACCACGCCAAGCACGACCGGCACCACCGGGCCACCCCCTGGCCCGAGGCCCGCGCGATCGCCGCCCGCGCCGGACGCGGCCGCGGCACCCGCCGTGCCCCCCTCCAGGCCCCCCTCGACTCGGCGCTCGGCCTCACCCTGGCCGCCCCGCTCACCGCCCTCACCGACCTGCCCTCCTTCGACACCTCCGCGATGGACGGCTGGGCGGTCGCCGGACCGGGCCCCTGGGACGTACGGGAGACCGGCGTCCTCGCCGGGCACACCGAGCCCGAGTCGCTCACCGACGGCGAGGCGGTCCGGATCGCCACCGGCGCCCGGATCCCCCTGGACACCACCGCCGTGCTGCGCAACGAGCACGGCCGCAGCGACGCCCAGGGCAGACTGCACGCGGACCGCGACCTCCAGCACGGCCAGGACATCCGCCCGCGCGGCCAGGAGTGCCGCTCCGGCGACCAGCTCCTGCCCGTCGGAACCCTGGTGACCCCGGCCGTCCTCGGCCTCGCCGCCGCCGCGGGCTACGACGCCGTCACCGCCGTCCCCCGGCCGCGCGCCGAAGTGCTGATCCTGGGCGACGAGTTGCTCACCGAGGGCCTGCCGCACGACGGGCTGATCCGGGACGCCCTCGGCCCGATGCTGCCGCCCTGGCTGCGGGCGCTCGGCGCCGAGGTCACCACCGTGCGCCGGCTCGGCGACGACGCCGAGGCCCTCCACAAGGCCCTCGCCTACTCCGAGGCCGACCTGATCGTCACCACCGGCGGCACCGCCTCCGGACCCGTGGACCATGTCCACCCCACCCTGCGCCGCCTCGACGCCGAACTCCTCGTCGACGGCGTCAAGGTGCGCCCCGGCCACCCCATGCTGCTGGCCCGCACCAAGGAGAACCAGCACCTGGTGGGCCTGCCGGGCAACCCCCTCGCGGCCGTCTCCGGCCTGCTCACGCTCGCCGAGCCGCTGCTGCGCACCCTCGCCGCCCGCCCCGCCCCCGAGCCGTACACGCTGCCCTTGCAGGACGCGGCGCACGGGCATCCGCACGACACCCGGCTCGTCCCCGTCGTGCTGCGCGGCGACCGGGCCGTGCCGCTGCACTACAACGGCCCCGCGATGCTGCGGGGCATGGCGGCCGCCGACGCCCTGGCCGTCGTACCGCCCGGAGGGATTCGGGCCGGTGCGGAGGCGGAACTGCTGGACCTGCCCTGGGCGTCCTCGGGGATCGGGGTGTGTTTCACGTGAAACTTCCGGGCCACGACGTCATCGCGCGTCAGCCTGACGAACGCCTGGCGACCCATCGGATCAAGCTGCCGAAGAAGGTGGTGGAGCACCCCTTCCGCCAGGTCGCCAAGCGCGTGGTCATGGCGCTGACGCTCCTGGTGCTGTGCGCCCTCATCGTCTACGCCGACCACGACGGCTACAACGACAACTCCGACGGCAGCCTCGACTTCCTCGACGCCTTCTATTACGCGACCGTCACCCTCTCCACCACGGGCTACGGCGACATCACCCCGGTCAGCGACACCGCCCGGCTCACCAACATCCTCGTCATCACGCCCATGCGGGTGCTGTTCCTGATCATCCTGGTCGGCACCACGCTGGAGGTCCTCACCGAGCGCACCCGGGAGGAATGGCGTCTGAACCGCTGGAGGTCCGCCTTGCGCGACCACACCGTCGTCGTCGGCTTCGGCACCAAGGGGCGCTCGGCGATCCAGACCGTCTGCGCCACGGGACTGAGGAAGGAACAGGTCATCGTGGTCGACCCCAGCAGCAAGGTGATCGACGCGGCGACCGCCGAGGGCTACGCGGGCATCGTCGGCGACGCCACCCGCAGCGATGTGCTCAAGCGGGCCGAGGTGCACAGGGCCCGGAAGATCATCATCGCCACCCAGCGCGACGACACAGCCGTCCTGGTCACGCTGACGGCCCGCCAGATGAACCGCGGCGCGAAGATCGTGGCCGCGGTGCGCGAGGAGGAGAACGCCCCGCTGCTGAAGCAGTCCGGCGCCGACGCGGTCATCACCAGCGCCAGCGCGGCCGGCCGGCTGCTCGGTCTGTCGGTGCTCAGCCCCGCCGCCGGCATGGTGATGGAGGACCTGATCCAACAGGGCAGCGGGCTCGACATCATCGAACGGCCGGTCATAAAGGCCGAGGTCGGCAAGGGGCCGCGGGAGACGTCCGACCTGGTGGTCAGCGTCGTACGCGGCCACCGGGTGCTCGGATACGACGACCCGGCCATCGGCACCCTTGAGGCGACGGACCGGGTCATCACCATCATCCGGGCCACGCCGAGCACCCAGGTCGCGCCCGACATCCGCCCGATTTCACAGGACTGACAGTGATGATTGCTGTGGCTCCGCCCGAGGGTCTGACTCAAGGACTGACTGGCGCTTCGGCTGTCCTTGGCGTGAATCGTCGGCCTTCCGGGCGGAGCCGCTATGCGCGTGGCCGGTCGGGCGTCTGTGACTTCATAGGAGCCCGGCCAAAGGTCCCATCACTGTCTTGTCCGTCTGCCCGACCGGCGCGTGCTCTCCCTCACGCGTCGTACGGAAGGACAGCAGGCTCCAGCATGGCAGCAGACGAGATAGCGGTCATCGGCGGCATTGACACCCACACCGACCTGCACCAGGCCGCAGTGATCGACACCGTGGGCCGGCACCTGGCCACCCGGGCGTTCGAGACCACCCCGGACGGCTACCGGCAGATGCTGGAGTGGCTGTGCTCGCACGGTGAACTCCTTGTGGTGGGCCTAGAAGGTACCGGTGCCTACGGAGCAGAAGCCGCCCGCTTCCTTACTGCGAACGGCGTCACGGTCATCGAGGTCGACCGCCCCGATCGCAAAGCGAGGCGGGACAACGGCAAGTCCGATCCCGTCGACGCCTACGCCGCCGCGACCGCCGTGCTGTCGGGCCGGGCCTCGGGCATCCCGAAGACCCGCGACGGGATCGTGGAGGCCATCCGCACCCTGCGGGTGGCCCGCAGCTCGGCGGTCAAGGCCCGCACCCAGGCCATCAACCAGATCCGCACGCTGATCGTCACCGCCCCTGCCACGGTGCGCGAGAGGCTGCGCGGCCTGGCCACCGGCGAACTGGTCGACACCCTTGCTCGTTCCCGCCCGGCAGGTGACCTTGCCGATCCGGTCTGCGCGGCGAAGATCACGCTGCGACGGCTCGCTCGCCGCTACCAGCTGCTCTGCGAGGAGATCGCCGAGGCGGATGCGGACCTTGGGCCGCTGGTCACCCGGGCGGCACCGCGCCTGATCGCTCTGCCCGGCGTCGGCCCGGAGACCGCAGGCCAGCTGCTGACCAGCGCGGGCGACAACCCCGACCGCCTGAAGTCGGAGGCGTCCTTCGCGCACTTGTGCGGAGCCGCTCCAATCCCGGCCTCCTCGGGACGCACCAACCGGCACCGACTCAACCGCGGCGGCGACCGCCAGGCCAACAGGGCGCTGCACACCATCGTGCTGGTCCGGATGCGCTACGACCAGCGGACCAGGGACTACGTCGCCAAACGCACTACCGAAGGCATGACCAAGAAGGACATCATCCGCTGCCTGAAACGGTTCGTCGCCCGTGAGGTCTACAAGCACCTGCCCCACCCACGGATCACAACCGAACACCTCATCCAGACCACTTGACGATCTATAGGAGCTTCCGGCTACTTGCGGTTGTACAGCCGCATCGTGATCGGCCCGAAGACCAGGATCAGCACCGCGGCCCAGCCCAGCGTCCAGGCGATCTCGTCGGCCGGCCAGTCACCCGCCATCAGCTCCCGCACCGCGGAGGACAGATGGGTGATGGGGCTGTTGTTGACGAAGGCCTGGAGCCAGCCCGGCATGGTCCTCGGGTCGACGAACACGTTGGACAGGAAGGTCAGCGGGAAGATCACCATCATGCTGACGCCCATCACCGACTTCTCGGTGCGCAGCAGCAGCCCGAACATCGTCCAGATCCACGAGAACGCGAACGAGAACACCACCAGCAGCGCGATCCCGGCGAGCACGCCCACGATCCCGCCGTCCGGCCGGTAGCCGATGATGATGCCGACGGTGAGCATCACCGCGGAGGCGAGGGTGTAGCGCACGGCGTCGCCCAGGAGATAGCCGACCATCGTCGACGGCCGCCAGATGGGCAGCGACCGGAACCGGTCGAAGACACCCTTCTCGATGTCCGTGTTGACCGATACACCGGTGTACATCGTGATCATCACGACCGACATCACCAGGATGCCCGGCAGCAGGAACTGGATGTACTCCTCCGGGGACCCGGCCAGGGCGCCCCCGAAGAGGTAGGTGTACATCAGCACCATCATGATCGGGAACGCGGTGACGTCGAAGAGCTGCTCCGGCACATGCTTGATCTTCAGCATCGCCCGCCAGCCGAAGGTCAGCGAGGCCGACAGCGCGCTCGGCCGTGGCGGCCGCTCCCCGGTGACGAGCAGCTCGGCGAGCGACTCGGTGCTGACCGGGGCGAGTTCCTTGGCCTCGGGGGTTGTCGCGGTGCTCATGCCGCCACCTCGTCCTTGCTGCCGTGGCCGGTGTCCTGGCCGGTGTCGTGTCCGGTGAGGGCGAGGAAGACCTCGTCCAGGCTGGGCTGGCCCAGGGAGAAGTTGTCGACGGTGATGCCGGTCCGGGCCAGCTCGGCGAGCGCCCGCGAGGCCTGCTCCGCCGCGCTGTCACCGGCCGCGGAGGACAGCCGGGCGGTCAGCGCCACCGGGTCGTGCTCCAGCGTCACGTCCGCGGTCAGCGCCGTCCGCAGCACCCGCTCGGCGTCCGGCCGCCGGCCGGGATCGCGCAGCCGCAGATGGACCGATCCGGCGCCCACGGACGCCTTCAGCTCGCCCTTGGTGCCCTCGGCGATCACCCGGCCGTGGTCGATGACCGCGATCCGGGAGGCGAGCTGGTCGGCCTCGTCCAGATACTGCGTGGTCAGCAGCACCGTCGTGCCCTGGGCGACCACCGCGCGCACGATGTCCCACACCTGGTTGCGGCTGCGCGGGTCGAGCCCGGTCGTCGGCTCGTCGAGGAAGAGCAGATCGGGCGTGTTGAGGATGGACGCGGCGATGTCGATCCGGCGCCGCATCCCGCCCGAGTAGTGCTTGACCTGCTTGGCCGCCGCCTCGCTGAGCCCGAAGGCCTCCAGGAGCTGTTCGCTGCGGATGCGCGCGGCCGGCTTGGAGTGGCCGAGCAGACGGCCCAGCAGGATCAGGTTCTCGGTGCCGGTGAGGTCCTCGTCCACGGAGGCGTACTGGCCGGTCAGGCTGACCCGGCCGCGCACCTCGTCGGCCTCGCGCACGACGTCGTGGCCGAACACATGGGCCTCACCGCCGTCCGGGCGCAGCAGGGTGGCGAGCATCTTCACGGTGGTGGTCTTTCCGGCGCCGTTCGGCCCGAGGACGCCGTAGACCGTGCCGGCCGGCACCGCCAGATCGACTCCGTCGACGGCCCTGGTCTCGCCGAACGTCTTCACCAGGCCCGCGGTCTCGATGGCCAGGGCCGGCGTGTGCTGGCTCATGGTGGGATGTCCTTCCGCGTACGTGGGTTACGCATGGGGAGACCTTCACCGTCGCCCGAACTCATCGGTCCCGCACAGGGTTTTTCGGGGGAACCGGACCAAGGACCGAGGCGGGCAGGGACCATCGGCGGAGGGGCTGGGACCGAGGAGTAGCGTCGCCCCCATGCATGCGATCACGATCGACGAACCCGGTGGACCCGAGGCGCTGGTGTGGGCGGAGGTCCCCGATCCGGTGCCCGGCGAGGGCGAGGTCCTCATCGAGGTGGCGGCGAGCGCCGTGAACCGGGCCGACCTCCTTCAGCGGCAGGGCTTCTACAACCCCCCGCCCGGCGCGTCCCCCTACCCGGGCCTGGAGTGCTCAGGGCGGATCGGCGCGCTCGGCCCCGGAGTCTCCGGCTGGGCCGTCGGCGACGAGGTGTGCGCGCTGCTCGCGGGCGGCGGTTATGCCGAGAAGGTCGTCGTCCCGGCCGGGCAGGTGCTGCCGGTGCCCAAGGGCGTCGGCCTGGTGCAGGCCGCGGCGCTGCCCGAGGTGGTCTGCACGGTGTGGTCGAACGTCTTCATGATCTCCCACCTGCGTCCGGGCGAGACCCTGCTGGTGCACGGTGGCTCCAGCGGCATCGGCACCATGGCGATCCAGCTCGCGAAGGCCGTCGGTGCCAAGGTCGCGGTCACCGCCGGTACCCGTCAGAAGCTGGACCGGTGCGCGGAGCTGGGCGCGGACATCCTGGTCAATTACAGGGAGCAGGACTTCGTCGAGGAGCTCGCGAAGGCCACCGACGGCGCGGGCGCCGACGTCATCCTCGACAACATGGGCGCCAAGTACCTGGACCGCAATGTCCGCACCCTCGCCGTCAACGGCCGCCTCGCGATCATCGGCCTCCAGGGCGGCGTCAAGGGCGAGCTGAATCTCGCCGCCCTGCTGAACAAGCGCGCCGCCATCAGCGCGACCTCGCTGCGGGCCCGCCCGCTGGCCGAGAAGACGGCGATCGTCGCGGCCGTAAGGGAGCATGTGTGGCCGTTGCTCGACGGCGGCCATGTGCGTCCGGTCGTCGACCGGGAGATCCCGATGAGCGACGCGGCGGCCGCGCACCGGGTGGTGGAGGAGAGCGGGCACGTCGGCAAGGTCCTGCTGGTCACGCCCTGAGCCCGGGCAGGCCCTAGTCGGTGCGCCGCAGTCGCAGGCCCACGAAGGCCAGCCCCAGGCCGAGTCCGATCAGCACCAGACCGCTGCCCAGGGGCAGTACCTCGAGCACGGGCCCGGTCGGTACGGCGGCGCCCCGCGCGGGTGCCTCGGAGTGCGGGGCGACGGGTTCCGGGGGTGCGGGGGAGGCCGCCACGGGTTCCTCCTCCTCGGCTTCGGGCAGCCCCGTATAGGGCCGTCCGGGCCGCTCCCGCCCCTCCCCGGCCCCGCTCCCCGCCCGGGACGCCGACGCCGAGGGGGACACCGACGGCTCGCTCTCCGCGCCGTACGCCGTCCCGGCCCCGAATCCCCCCATGAGCACGACGAGCAGTGCCGTCGCCCGTACTGTCCGCAGCCATGGAGTCACGGCACAAGCCTCACATCGGCGAAGGAGCCCGGCATTCCGGGCGCCGCCACCGGGTCGAACCCGACGTAAACGGTGGATCACCCTGCGCGGGGGGCACCACGCTGATGAGATGTAGGGGTGCGAGAGAATGGCGGCATGGAGATGCCGAGGAACGAAAGGTCGCCGGAGAACCCGCAGATCCTGGTCGTGGGCCAGGACGGCATGGCGCTCAGTGGCGGCAACCCGGACGAGGACTCCCGCGAGATTCCCGTGACGGAGCAGGTCGAGCAGCCGGCGAAGGTCATGCGGATCGGCAGCATGATCAAGCAGTTGCTCGAAGAGGTGCGCGCGGCTCCTCTCGACGAGGCCAGCCGGGTCCGCCTCAAGGAGATCCACGCCAGCTCGGTGAAGGAGCTGGAGGACGGACTCGCCCCGGAGCTGGTCGAGGAACTGGAGCGCCTGTCCCTGCCGTTCGCCGACGAGGCGACCCCGTCCGACTCGGAACTGCGGATCGCCCAGGCCCAGTTGGTGGGCTGGCTGGAGGGCCTCTTCCACGGCATCCAGACCACCTTGTTCGCCCAGCAGATGGCGGCCCGCGCCCAGCTGGAGCAGATGCGCCGCGCCCTCCCGCCGGGCGTCGGCCACGAGGAGGGCGGCGACGACCCGCGCACCGGCGGCCGCTCGGGCGGACCGTACCTGTAGACACCCGCGACGACGAAGGGCCCGGCGGTCTCACGGACTGCCGGGCCCTTCTTTACGTCTGTCCCCGGGTCAGGCCGGGTTGCCCGTGGAGACGCTGAGCGAGATCTTCGGCGGGTTCTCCGGGTCGATGTCCTCCCCGGCCGCCGGGAACTGCTCCATCACCGTGTCCTGGCCGTAGGTGTTCTCGTCCACGGCCTTGCGCTCGACCTGCCAGCCCGCGGCCCGGGCGCAGGCGCGCACCGAGTCGTAGTTCTTGAACGTGAAGTCCGGCAGCTCCACCTTCTCGGGGTCGTTGTACGACTCCACCGGCTCGGTGCACTTCTCGGTGTCGATGACCTTCGTCTTGTCCGGACCCCGGTGCCCCTCGACCGCCGAGGGCGACTTGCTGGGGTCGGCCTGGGGGTCGTCGTCCTTGGTGCCGCCGTTGAACATCAGCGCGGCGATCAGACCGCCGACCGCGATCACCGACACCACGATCGACCCGATGATCACCGGCCGGTTGTTCCGGCCGCCGCCACCGCCCCCGGAACCGGACACGCTGGTCTGCGGGCTCAGGTTGTACGGCGGCGGCGTCGACGCGTACCCGGCCGACGGCGGGGTCTGGTAGCCCGGCTGCGCCTGCGGATAGCCGTAGGAGGGAGCGGGCGCGGGCGTCGGGGCGCCGTACGGGTTCGGCGTCGGAGCCGGCTGGTACGGCGTCTGGACCTGGCCGGAGGGCGCCGGGGTCGACTGGTCGACCGGCGGGAACACCGACGCGCCGACACCGGCGCCGCTGGCGGTCTGCGCGCCCGGCACGATGCTCGGCGCCGCGGCCTGGAAGGAGGACGCCACCCGCAGACACTCGTCGCGCATGGCCTCGGCGCTCGGGAAACGCTCGTTCGGGTTCTTCCGCAGCGCGCGGGCGACCAGCGCGTCCACCGCCGGCGGCAGCGAGCGGTTGATCGAGGAGGGCGCCACCGGCTCCTCCTGGACATGCGCGTACGCGATGGCCAGCGGCGAGTCCGCCTCGAACGGCAGCCGTCCGGTGACCAGCTGGAACAGCATGATGCCGACCGAGTACAGATCGGAGCGGGCGTCCACGCCCCGGCCGAGCGCCTGCTCCGGGGAGAGGTACTGCGGGGTGCCGACGACCATGCCGGTCTGGGTCATCGAGGTGACGCCGGACTGCATGGCGCGGGCGATGCCGAAGTCCATCACCTTGACCACGCCACGCTTGGTCATCATCACGTTGCCCGGCTTGATGTCCCGGTGGACCAGCCCCATCTCATGGCTGATCTCCAGCGCCGCCAGCACATCCGCGGTGATCTTCAGCGCCTTGTCGGCGGGCATCGCGCCCTGCTGCCGGATGTCCTCGTCCAGCACCGAGCCGAGCGGGCGGCCCTCGATGTACTCCATGACGATGTACGGAGTCGTCATGCCGTCGAGGCTGTCCTCGCCGGTGTCGAAGACCGAGACGATATTGGTGTGCGTGAGCTTGGCCACGGCCTGGGCCTCGCGGCGGAACCGCTCGCGGAATGCCTGCTCCCGGCCCAGCTCGGTGTGCAGCGTCTTGACCGCGACCTGGCGGTCGAGCACGGCGTCGTACGCGAGATGCACCGAGGCCATGCCGCCTTCGCCGAGCAGATCGCGCAGCTGATAGCGGCCGTCCGCCAACGCCCGTCCCGCGTACCGCCCCTGTGCGCCGTCCTGGCTCATGTCTCCGTGTCCCCCATAGCCCGTCGGCGCCGGCGATATGCGTGGATCCGTCGGTGATCCGTCGTTGATCGAAAGTGCTATTCCCGGCCAAGTCTGCCCCAGGGCACTGACACGTCAAGCTCGGTGCCCGTTCCGTGACCGTACGCGAAAGAAGCGTCGCGCAAGCGTTACAGGGGGCGTACGCCCGGTACACAGAATTTGCACGACACACCGGCTTGCGGGTTTCATGGCCGGTCCGTCCCGGACCGGCCGGGGGGACGATCCCGGACCGGCGGCCCGCGCGGAGGCTGTAGCGTGGCCGACGGAGACCGTAACAACACCGCGCGCACCGCGGGCAGAAACGACGGCGAGGACCGATGGCACAGCAGCAGCGCGCTCAGGGCCCGTCCGACCCCGAGGCGACTGGCGGCGGTATGTCAGATGCGCCGGAGTTGTGGGGGAACGGCGGACTGGTCGGGGACGGCCGGTACCGGCTCACCCGCAGACTCGGCCGGGGCGGCATGGCCGAGGTGTTCGCCGCGGAGGATGTCCGGCTCGGACGGACCGTCGCGGTCAAGCTGCTGCGCGCCGACCTCGCCGAGGACCCGGTCTCCAAGGCCCGTTTCACGCGCGAGGCCCAGTCGGTGGCCGGCCTCAACCACCATGCCATCGTCGCCGTGTACGACTCCGGTGAAGATTTCGTGGGCGGCCAGAGCGTGCCGTACATCGTCATGGAGCTGGTCGAGGGGCGCACCATCCGCGATCTCCTCATCAACGCCGAGGCGCCCGGGCCCGAGCAGGCCCTGATCATCGTCTCCGGGGTGCTGGAGGCGCTCGCCTATTCGCATCAGCACGGCATCGTGCACCGCGACATCAAGCCGGCGAACGTCATCATCACCAACAACGGCGCGGTCAAGGTGATGGACTTCGGCATCGCCCGCGCCCTGCACGGCGCGTCCACCACCATGACCCAGACCGGCATGGTCATGGGCACCCCGCAGTACCTCTCCCCGGAGCAGGCGCTCGGCAAGGCGGTCGACCACCGCTCCGACCTGTACGCGACGGGCTGCCTCCTGTACGAACTCCTCGCGCTCAGGCCCCCGTTCACCGGCGAGACCCCCCTCTCGGTGGTCTACCAGCACGTCCAGGACATCCCGACGCCCCCGTCGGAGGCCTCCGACGCCTGCCCGCCGGAGCTGGACGGCCTGGTCATGCGCTCCCTCGCCAAGGAGCCCGACGACCGTTTCCAGACCGCCGAGGAGATGCGCGGCCTGGTCCAGTACGGCCTTCAGATGCTCTACGACCAGGGCGGCCACACCGGTACCTGGAACACCGGCCCGGTCGACACGCACGACGGCCGGCACACCCCGTCCGCGGGCTTCGCGCAGACGGCCGTGATGGGCCACCCGGGCGCGGACGCCTCCGGCACCACGCAGATCCCGCAGCCGATCCTGCCGGGCGGCCGGTACGGCGGCGGGGACGACGGCGGCTTCGAGGGACACGGCAACAAGGGCAGCGGCCGCGGCAAGCTGTGGATCCTCGCCGTGCTCGCGGTGATCGCCATCGCGGCGGGCGTCGCCCTCGCGCTGAACGGCGACGACGACAAGACGCCCGGCACGGACACCACCAAGTCGCCGAGCGTGACGCAGTCCAAGGACGACGAGACGGCCAGCGAGTCGCCGAGCGACGACGAGACCGCACAGCCGACCGACGACACCACCGACGACGGCACCGGCACGGACGGCGGCTCGGGCTGGACCCCGTCCACCTCGCCGACGTACACCCCGTCCGAGACGGCCACCAGCGAGGAGCCGGAGCCGACCGACACGGCGACCGAGCCGACGGAGCCGACCGAGGAGCCGACGGAGACGGACCCGGAGCCGACGGATCCGCCGGAGCCGACGGACGGCACGGTCGAGGGCGCCACGGGCGGGGACCCCGCGGGGGACTGACCCCGTCCGCTCAGTCCACGAACGCGTCGCACACCGCGTCGTACTCCCGCGTCCACCACACCACCAGTGCCGAGGCCGCCGGGAACTGCGGGTCGGCGCGGGTGTCGCCGCGCTCGTAGTGCCAGCGCAGCATCCAGAAGTCGTTGAGGCGCTCCCACCACACCCGGTGCACGGCCGCCGCCAGCTCCGAGGCAGTGGCGCCCGCCGTGCGCCGGTACGCGCGCGTGTAGGCCCGTACCTTCGGCAGGTCCAGGGTGCCCGCGGGCCGGACGAAGAAGATCGCGGCGGCTCGTACGGCCTCCTCCGCGCGGGGCTGCACCCCGAGCCGGTCCCAGTCGACGATCGCGGCGGGCGCGTCGCCCTTGTAGAGCAGGTTGAAGGGGTGGAAGTCCCCGTGCACCCAGCCCACCGGGCCCCCGCGCGGGGGACGCCGGTCGGCGTGCCGTTCCAGCAGCGCCCGCCGTTCCAGCAGCCGGTGCCGGGCGAGCGTGTCGAAGGAGTCGGCGGGCCGGTGCCGGCGCACCCGGGCCAGCAGGTCCGTGATGAGGGCGAAGGTGTCGGCGGGGTCGGCGCCGACCACGGGCGCCCGCCGCTCCGGCGGCATCACCCGTTCCAGGCCCGCGTGGACCGCCCCGAGCAGCGCGCCGAGACGGGTGCACTGCCCCGGTGTGAGCTGCCCGCCGTGCCGGTGCCGGCCGTCGATCCAGGGGTGCAGGGCGTAGGCGTGGCCGCCGATCACCGCGACCGTACGGCCGTCCCGCGCGGGCAGTGGCGGCGCCACCGGGACGCCGAGGCCGGCCAGGCGCTCGGTGGCCCGGTGCTGGCGGGCGATGGCGGTGGGGTCGGCCGTCTCGGGGTCGAAGTGGTGCTTCAGGAAGTAGCGGCCACGAGTGGTGCGGAGCCGGTAGCCGCGGTTCAGCAGCCCTTGGTCGACCGGTTCACAGGCGACGGCGCATCCGGCGGCGTACTGGGGCAGCAGGGCGCCCAGCGGGGGCGCGGGATGCACAAGGGGTGGTACACAAGGGCGCGGCACGCGCCAGATGGTAGGGCACAAAACGGGCCCGTGAGCTGGGCGTTGTCACAGAAAGTCGGCGTCAGTCACATTTGGTCATGGGATGCTCGGGAAAGGGCGTTCCCGGGCGGCCGGCAATTTCGTCGGACGGCAAACCCTTCCTCTGACCTGGGTGGCCGGGATAACGTGCCGTTGCTCCGGCCTCCTGCAAGGCTGTGACCAGCACCCTTCGAGTTCCTCGCGATTTACTTGGAAATCCAAGCAAAATCGCAGGTCAAATGGGGTTTCACAGAAATGTGGCGCACTGGGTAACGTGATTGTTGCAGGGCGCTCGCCGGGGCACCTGTCACGCCTGTTCCGGCCGAGTGACACCCACCCCGTGCACGGGTGTCGGACCAGGTGAGCCGCACTGGCCACCCGGCAACCCCGGGGACCGGACCGACGGAGGAGCACACGTGACCGTGGAGAGCACTGCCGCGCGCAAGCCGCGACGCAGCGCCGGGACCAAAAAGTCCCCGAGCACTCAGCCCGAACTCGTTCAGTTGCTGACGCCCGAGGGCAAGCGCGTCAAGAACGCCGAGTACGACAAGTACGTCGCCGACATCACCCCCGAAGACCTGCGCGGTCTGTACCGCGACATGGTGCTCACCCGCCGCTTCGACGCCGAGGCCACCTCCCTCCAGCGCCAGGGCGAGCTGGGCCTGTGGGCCTCGCTGCTCGGCCAGGAGGCCGCCCAGATCGGTTCGGGCCGGGCCCTGCGCGACGACGACTACGTCTTCCCGACCTACCGCGAGCACGGCGTCGCCTGGTGCCGCGGGGTCGACCCGACCAACCTGCTGGGCATGTTCCGGGGTGTGAACAACGGCGGCTGGGACCCGAACAGCAACAACTTCCAGCTGTACACGATCGTCATCGGTTCGCAGACCCTGCACGCCACCGGCTACGCCATGGGCGTCGCCAAGGACGGTGCGGACAGCGCGGTGATCGCCTACTTCGGCGACGGCGCCTCCAGCCAGGGCGATGTGGCCGAATCCTTCACCTTCTCGGCCGTCTACAACGCGCCGGTGGTGTTCTTCTGCCAGAACAACCAGTGGGCGATCTCCGAGCCGACCGAGAAGCAGACCCGCGTCCCGCTCTACCAGCGCGCGCAGGGCTTCGGCTTCCCGGGCGTCCGGGTCGACGGCAATGACGTGCTGGCCTGTCTCGCGGTCACCAAGTGGGCGCTGGAGCGGGCCCGCAGCGGCGAGGGCCCGACGCTGGTCGAGGCGTACACCTACCGCATGGGCGCGCACACCACCTCCGACGACCCGACCCGCTACCGCGGCGACGAGGAGCGGGTGGCCTGGGAGGCCAAGGACCCGATCCAGCGCCTTCGCCAGTTCCTGGAGTCCGCAAACCACGCGGACGAGGGATTCTTCGCGGAACTGGAAGCCGAGTCCGAGGCGTTGGGCAGGCGAGTACGCGAGGCGGTCCGTGCCATGCCGGACCCGGACCACTTCGCCATCTTCGAGAACGTGTACGCGGACGGGCACGCGCTCGTCGACGAGGAGCGAGCCCAGTTCGCCGCCTACCAGGCGTCGTTCGCGGACGCCGAAGGGGGCAAGTGAGATGGCCGAGAAGATGGCTCTCGCCAAGGCGATCAACGAATCGCTGCGGACGGCCCTGGAGGCCG